>RFSY01000031.1 GCA_009923805.1 Actinomycetota bacterium | reverse complement strand
GCCGCAAAAATTGGTGGATTACTTCGTTACGGCATTCCTGAGTTTAAGATGGAGAAACACATCGTCGACCGTCGTCTTGCGCAGATGGAAGCCGAAGGAACACGTTTTCGTCCAGGTGTCGATGTTGGCGTAGATCTCACCGGGTCTCAATTGCGCACAAAATATGATGCGATAGTTCTTTCAGTTGGTGCAACACAATGGCGCGATCTACCAATTCCAGGTCGCGAAAATAAAGGAATCTATCAAGCGATGGAATTCTTACCATGGGGCAATGCTCAAGCACTGGGTGAAATTGAAGTATCGCCTATCAATGTCGCAGGTAAGCATGTTGTCATCCTTGGCGGTGGCGACACCGGTGCAGATTGCCTAGGAACTTCTGTTCGTCAGGGCGCTGCAAGCGTTACTCAACTTGAGATCATGCCGCGTCCAACAGATGAACGTCCATCGTCACAACCTTGGCCTACCTATCCAATGATTTATCGCGTATCTAGTGCTCATGAAGAACTCGATAATCGAGTCTTTGCAGTGAGCACTCAAGAATTCATTGGAGATGGAAATGGCAATCTCAAGGCGATAAAGATTGTTGAGACAAAGTTTGAAAATGGAAAGTTCGAAGCAGTTCCTGGTACTGAGAAGGAAATACCAGCTGACTTTGTCTTTCTTGCTATGGGATTCACTGGTCCTGAAAAGTCTTCACTTATCGATCAACTAGAAGTGGCACTCGATGATCGAGGCAACATCGGTAGAGATGAGAACTTCCAAACTTCGCAAGAAGGAGTATTTGTGGCCGGAGATGCGGGCCGCGGCCAATCTCTTATTGTTTGGGCAATTGCAGAAGGTCGATCTGCTGCGGCCGCAGTGGACCGATATCTGTCGGGAGAGTCTCAACTTCCGTCACCAATCGAGCCAACAACTCGTTCGCTCATGGTTTAATAATCACGGTTTGATAATGATGGTTTAATCACCATTACACCTGAAGTTCATGTCAGCGACGCTGTGACTTCATCACTAGCCTAGATAGGGTATGCATATGCGTCGCGCTAAAATAGTTTGTACTTTAGGTCCCGCTGTTGACTCTCGTGAAAAAGTTCAAGAGCTCATCGCGGCGGGAATGAATATGGCTCGCCTGAACCTTTCACACGGGTCATATGAAGAGCATCAGTCACGCCTTGACCTAGTTCGAGCCGCTGCCAAAGAGGCAGGAGCCGCAGTTGCAATTCTTGTAGATCTGCAGGGCCCAAAGATACGCCTCGCTCGATTTGAAAATGGCCCACATGAATTAGCTCGCGGCGATATTTTCACAATCACCACCGATGAAGTTGTAGGAACAAAAGAGCGCGTGGGAACAACATATAAAGGCCTGCCGGGGGATTGCAAAGCTGGAGATCGCATTCTTATCGATGATGGAAAAGTCACTGTTGAAGTAATTGAAGTCAAAGGCAATGACGTGATTACAAAGTGCACTCAGCCAGGGGCTGTGAGCAATAACAAGGGAATTAACTTGCCGGGTGTTGCAGTGTCAGTTCCTGCTATGTCCGAAAAAGATGAAGATGATCTTCGCTGGGGTCTACGTGCCGGCGCTGATTTCATTGCACTTTCATTTGTGCGCAATGCCGCAGATATTAAAGATGTGCATGCCATTATGGACGAGGTCGGCATCCGGGTCCCTGTCATTGCAAAGATTGAAAAGCCGCAAGCCGTTGCAAATCTAGAAGAGATTGTCGATGCCTTTGATGGCATCATGGTCGCTCGTGGTGATTTGGGAGTAGAACTTCCAATTGAAGATGTTCCTATGGTTCAAAAGCGATGTGTTGAGCTGGCTCGTGATGCTGCAAAGCCAGTGATTGTTGCTACTCAGATGCTTGATTCAATGATTAGTAATTCAACTCCTACTCGCGCAGAGGCTACTGACTGCGCCAATGCTGTTCTCGATGGCGCAGATGCGCTAATGCTTTCGGGTGAGACATCAATTGGAGAGTTTGCGATTGAAGCTGTGAAGACAATGGCTCGCATTATCGAGCGCACAGAAGAGTTAGGTCTTGACCGCATCCGTCCGATGATGAATCAACCTCGAACAAAAGGTGGCGCCATCACCAAGGCAGCAGCAGATGTTGGGGCAATCATTGGGGCTAAATTCCTCGTTACCTTTACGCAATCTGGCGACTCTGCACGACGTATTTCTCGTCTTCGTTCGGTAATTCCAATTCTTGCAATTACACCGGATGAAGGCACCTACAACAGACTTGCACTTTCTTGGGGCGTTGAACCACTAGTTACTCCAATGGTGAAGCACACTGATGAGATGGTTCTACAAGCAGACAAGATGATCATTGAAGGCAAGCGCGCCAAAGAAGGCGAACTTGTGATGATTGTTGCTGGTTCACCTCCCGGAATCCCTGGTTCCACAAATGCAATGCGCGTACACAAGGTTGGCGACGCTGTTAATGGCGTAGTCGCTGCATATCGCTAACTGCTGCATTTTCTCTCGGGCTTTTCTCATATCTGCAATATTGCTTTAGGATTATGGGCACGCCTCGGTACTCCAACGGTAGAGAGGGCAGTCTCAAACACTGCATAGTGTCGGTTCGAATCCGACTCGAGGCACATGAGCAATGACTCCAGCGCCAAGACTCCTGTGCGCATCCTGGTTGCCGAAGATGAAGCGCTCATTCGTATGGATCTCATCGAGATGCTTCAGGAAGCCGGTTATCAGGTTGTTGCACAAGCTAGTAATGGGGAAGAAGCAATTGCACTTGCCATAGAACATCAACCAGATTTAGCAATTCTCGATGTGAAGATGCCGGTACTCGATGGCATTTCAGCTGCTGAAAAAATTATTTCAATTGCACCTGTCTTGATGTTGACCGCATTTAGTCAACGTGAATTAGTTGACCGTGCTCGTGATGCCGGGGTCATGGCATATGTTGTGAAGCCATTCACCATTGGAGATTTGATTCCTGCAATTGAGATTGCAATTAGTAGACATATGCAGATGCGTTCGCTTGCCGAAGAAGTTGCAGACCTTCATGAACGACTTGAAACTCGTAAAGTAATCGACCGCGCCAAAGGCATTCTCATGAAAGCACTGAACCTCTCCGAACCAGAGGCCTTTTCATGGATTCAAAGAGCTGCGATGGATAGGCGTTTAACCATGAAAGAGGTCGCTCAGGCCGTTATTTCACCTGAAGCCGCCTTGGATAAGTAGCCCTGAATTCCTGTCATTTTGTAATACAAAAGTAACCTGCCAAGCGGGGGATTTGTCCGTTCTGTCTTGTCTGAAGGGCGTGTTGAGCGTTACTCTTGCGGCTTCCCTGTCCCGGGACTCAGTAATAAAAAACAGGAAGGCAATACATGAATAAGAAGATCATAAGCGGCTTCGCAATTGCCGCTGCTGCAACTCTTGCACTTGGTGCAGTTGCAACAGCACCAGCAAATGCAGCCACTAAGACAGTAAAGCTTGCATACCAAGGCCCACTAACAGGTGGCGCAGCTGCACTCGGTCAAGATCAGATTCCAGGTGCTATCTGGGCTATTGATCAATACAACCGTACAAACCCAGCTGTAAAGATTGAACTCGTAAAGGCTGATGCTCAGTGCGACGGAACAGTCGCAGCAAACATCGCTCCAGGAGTTGCAGCAGATAAGGCAATTA
Source organism: Actinomycetota bacterium (assembly GCA_009923805.1). GTDB lineage: Bacteria > Actinomycetota > Actinomycetes > Nanopelagicales > Nanopelagicaceae > Planktophila. The sequence continues at coordinate 8,617 of RFSY01000031.1, read as the reverse complement.
TTGGCGTTATCGGAACAGCTTGTTCTGGTGAAGCTCGTAACTCATTCCCTGCTTACAAGGCTGCTGGTCTAACAATGGTTGCTCCATCAGCTTCAGCTGTTGACCTTACAGACCGTAAGTCAAAGGCAAACGGCTTCCCAATTTTCCACCGTGTTGTTGCTAACGACTCATTCCAGGGTCCAGCACTTGCTCGCTATGCAGCAAGCGGCGTTGCCTCACCGAAGTACTACTTAGTTGACGACCAATCACCATACGGTGCACCACTTATCAAGGTAGATGTAACACCAACTGCAAAGAAGAATGGAACAATCGTTGGAACAGACTCAGTCGCTCAGAAGACTGCAGACTGGTCATCAGTTGTTGCAAAGATCAAGGCATCTGGTGCAAACATCGTAATCTTCGGTGGTTACGACTATGACGCAGGTCCATTTGTTAAGGCACTTCGCGCTGGTGGATACACTGGTATCTTCGGTGGCGGAGACGGAATCAACACTTCTGACTTCGTAAAGCTCGCTGGTGGAAAGACAATCGCTGAAGGCGTTCGCATGACTGCGGCTTCAGTTCCTTTAGCTACATTGCTTAAGCCAGATCAGCTAGCTGATTTCACAAAGGTCACAGGCGTCAAGGTGCCAGGACTTTATGCTGAAACAGCATGGACAGCAGCTAACGTATTCATTCAGTGCATCAAGGCTGGAAAGTTAACTCGTCCAGCTATCCAGGTCTGCGTGAACTCAGGTTCATTCACCGCTGCTGACGGTTCAAAGTTCAAGTTTGACCGTTACGGCGACCCAACAACAGCAGCAGCTGTTGGTGGCTGGGTTGTAAAAGATGGCGAAATCATTTACGACAAGGTTGCATAACCGCTTCTTAGTCTGAAATCGCTGTAATTATGTAGTCAACGTGGCCATCGCTAGGTTAATCTGGCGATGGCCACGTTTTACAATTCTGATTATGATCAAGATGGGTCTCAATGAATTTCTCAGTATTAACTAGTCAATTTTGGTCGTTGGCGTTCCAGGGATTAGCCCTCGGTCTCATTTATTCTCTTGTCTCACTCGGGTACACCATGGTGTACGGAGTTCTGAGACTTATTAATTTTGCCAACTCAGAAGTATTTATGGTTGGCACCTTTTCGGTTCTATATCTACAGGTCTACATTCTTCGAATTCCAATCGGTGACCCAGCACTTCATGGCATAAAACTCATCGCATATCTCGCGCTCTCGCTAATAGGATCAATGATTGTCTGCGCCCTTCTGGCAATAGTCGTCGAACTTGTTGCGTATCGTCGCCTGCGCGCTCGAGGTGCCAACAGACTTGCCTCCTTAATTTCTGCAATCGGTGTATCTATCGCTCTCCTCGAGGGCTTTAGCATGATCACTGGCGCGCGTGGAAAGATCGCACCTCGCTTACTTGATAAGTGGAGTTTTGGAGAGGTGGCGGGAGCTAATTTTAGAATTGATCAAGTTATGGCAATCGTTATGCCAATCATCATCTTCTTTCTACTTGATCAATTTGTGACTAAATCACGACTTGGAAAATCTATCCGCGCAGTATCAATGTCGGAAGAGAATTCGAAGTTGATGGGTATTGATATCAATCGAGTCATCACTCTTACATTTTGCATAGGTGGGCTCACAACAGGAGCTGCCGCATTCCTCTATACGACCGTGTACGAGAACACAGTATTTAACGTGGGATTCAATATGGGCATCGCAGCATTTACAGCAGCAGTTCTTGGAGGAATCGGAAATCTTCGTGGAGCCTTCTACGGCGGTCTAGCCCTAGGAATGCTTGAGCAATTTGCGTCAGCAGTACTTGGCTCCCAGTGGAAATCAATCACTGTCTTCGTAGTGTTGGTCGTAATTCTTTTAGTTAAGCCAAACGGTCTCTTCGGTGAAGCCGTTCAGCAGACGAGGACATGAGAATGAGTACGCTAAAGAATTTCAATCTTCGGGATTTTGGTGCTGGTATTTGGGCACAATGGAATCGCGGGACCCGCACAATATTTGTTCTCGTCCTTTTATCACTCGTTGCGCTCCTTCCATTTGCTGCAGGGTGGGGTCCAACAAGTTTCCTCAATACCCCTATTACCTCCTTCCAAAACGTATTGGTATATCCAGTTGGTATGTTCGTACTGATGGCACTTGGGCTGAATATCGTTGTTGGTAAATCTGGTCTGCTCGACCTTGGTTACGTTGCATTCTTTGCGATCGGCGCATACTCACAAGGCGTCCTCTCAACTTTTTATGGTTGGAATACATGGGAAGTTCTGCCTGTTGGCATTGGCTGTGCAATGCTCTCTGGAGTCCTTCTGGGTCTGCCAGCACTTCGCCTGCGTGGAGATTATCTGGCAATCATCACACTTGGATTCGGTGAAATTGTCAGAATCGTTGCACTGAATTTGAATGTAACTGGTGGACCTAGCGGAATTGCTGGTATCCCAAATCCTCCGGGGTTCTTTGGTTTGAAATTCGACATCATGAATCCACAGAACTTTTTCTGGGTTGTTCTTGCACTTATTTTGCTCACGATTTGGATGGTTCGTCGTTTTACAGTGCGCCGTCCAGGCCGTGCGTGGGAGGCAATTCGACAAGATGAAGATGTGGCAGCACTCATGGGCGTCAACACACTCGTGTACAAACTCTGGTCATTTGTGATTGGAGCTGCAGTGGGTGGTGCGGCTGGTGTGATTTTTGCTTCCAAGGTCATGGTGATTTCACCGGATATGTTTAAGTTTGACGTATCAATCCTTATCCTGGCATGCGTGGTTTTCGGTGGAATTGGAAATATCTGGGGCGTAGCACTCGGTGCTTCAATCCTTGCCTATCTACCAGAACGTATTCGTTTCTTAGCTGATTCGCGACAATTGGTATTCGGTTTGGTTCTTGTCCTGATGATGAACCTGCGGCCCGATGGACTCTTACCTCGCAAGAAACGCGAAAAGATTACAGAGAAGGGTGCGAAGTAAATGTCTGAAAAACTTCTTGAACTCAAGAATGTCACGATCAAATTTGGTGGTGTGACAGCCCTTAACGAAGTTAACTTCCATGTTAATAAGGGTGAGATTTGCGCCCTCATTGGCCCTAATGGAGCAGGAAAGACAACCGTCTTTAACGTTGTAACGGGTGTTTATCCTGTGACATCTGGAGAGATTATTTTTAAAGGCGAGAATCTTGCGGGAAAGAAACGTCACCAGATAACGAAGTCAGGACTCGCTCGTACTTTCCAAAATGTCCGTCTCTTTGGAGATATGACAGCCCTTGAAAATGTACAGACTGCAACTGACGTACATAAAAAGACCGGACTCGTGCGCGCACTCCTTGGTACCCCTCTTAATCGTAAAGAAGAGCGTGAGAGCAAAGCACGCGCACATGAGCTTCTTGCCTTTATGGGTATCGACCATCGCGCAGATCAATTAGCAAAGAACTTGCCATATGGAGATCAGCGCCGTTTAGAGATTGCTCGTGCACTGGGAACAGAGCCAGAGCTTTTGTTACTTGATGAACCAGCCGCAGGTTTTAACCCTGCGGAAAAGGTAGAGCTTGCAAATTTGATTAAGAAGATTCGCGATAAGGGATATACCGTTCTTCTCATCGAACACGATATGTCCTTGATTATGGGAATTTCAGATCGAGTAGCTGTTCTCGACTTCGGTCAGAAGATTGCCGATGATTTGCCTTCAGTTGTTCAAAATGATCCTCGTGTAATCGAGGCTTACCTAGGAGTGCCTGCAGATGCGTCTTGAAATTAAAGATCTTCGCGTTCACTACGGCAAGATTGAAGCCATTAAAGGTGTTTCCGTTGTCGTAAATCAAGGTGAGATTGTCACTCTTATTGGTGCCAATGGCGCCGGTAAGACAACGATTCTTAAGACAATCTCTGGTCTGCGCCCGGTTTCAAGTGGTTCCATCACATTTGATGGCGTCGATATCAATAAAGTTCCTGCGCATAAGCGTGTAGATCTTGGTATCTCACAAGTTCCCGAAGGTCGCGGAATTTTCCCAGGTATGACAGTTCTTGAAAATCTTGAGATGGGTAAATTCAATCGAAAAGATCGTAAAGATGAGATGGAAGAAGATCTTGATCGCGTCTATACCTTGTTCCCACGTTTGAAGGAACGTGCAACTCAAGCAGGTGGAACGCTATCTGGCGGAGAACAGCAGATGCTCGCTATGGGACGCGCTCTCATGGCTCGACCAAAAGTTTTGCTCCTAGATGAACCATCTATGGGTCTTGCTCCTCAGATGATTGCAAATATCTTCCGCATCATTACCGAAATTAATAAGCAGGGCGTAACAATCCTTCTCGTTGAGCAGAATGCACAGCAAGCACTGCAACGTGCACATCGTGCTTATATTCTTGAGACAGGAAATGTTACAAAAGAGGCAGCAGCATCAGATCTGCTAAATGATCCAGCTGTTCGTGAGGCATATCTTGGAACAGGCGCTCACTAAGTACTTTAAGGATTGAGAATGAGGCAGGTGATGCGAGCAGTACATGTTCGCTGACCTGCCTCGTTTGTTATCACGATTTCATAGACACATAAGGTGCGACCCAAAGAAATAGGTGTGGCAACTGCTGTTACCCAGCCACTTGTTGCTGATTTATGGTGAGTTGCATTGATATCGACGCCCACAATCTTGCGATCAGGACCAGCATGTAACTGTGTTCCGATTGAACCAAGAGATTCAGCTAAAACGACATTTGCACCGCCGTGGAGCAATCCCATTGGTTGTGTATTTCCTTCAACTGGCATGCGAGCAACAAGGCGTTCGGGGGAGACTTCCAGCATCTCAATACCCATCTTGATATCGAGAGCGCCTTGTCCACGTTCTTTGATGATTGCTAAGTAATCTGGTTGCGTCATAGTTTCGTAGTTTATATCTAAGATGGGCACTATGACCACGAAGAGATTACTTCTTGTCGATGGTCACTCCATGGCATATCGGGCATTTTTCGCGCTGCCAGCTGAAAACTTCACAACAGCGCAAGGTCAGCACACCAATGCCATATATGGCTTCGCCACCATGCTTATCTCACTCCTGAAAGATGAGAAACCGACCCATGTTGCGGTTGCATTCGATGTCTCACGTAAGACTTTTCGTACCGAGATTTTTCCTGAATATAAAGCTAATCGCGCTAAGACCCCAGATGAATTTAGATCTCAGATGTCATATCTGCATGAGCTTGTTAAAGGTTTCGGCATAAGCCAATTCGAAATCGAAGGCTATGAGGCCGATGACATCATTGCAACAATCACTAAACGTGCAGAGAAAGAGGGCGCTGAAGTTCTCATCTGCACTGGCGACCGAGACAGTTTCCAATTAGTCACAGATAAGACAACTGTGCTCTATCCAAAGCGTGGAGTCAGCGAGATGGCGCGCATGACACCAGATGCTGTTCAAGAAAAGTATGGAATGAGTCCTGATCAATATCCAGATTTTGCTGCTCTTCGTGGAGATCCCAGTGATAACTTGCCATCAATTCCTGGCGTGGGCGAAAAGACTGCTGCGAAATGGATTGTTGAATATGGTTCACTGAAAGAGTTGCTTGCAAAGGTTGAGACAGTTGCTGGAAAAGTCGGTGAATCACTTCGTGCAAATGTCGAAAATGTTCGACGCAACCGTGAACTGACTCAACTCATTCATGATGCTCCGATGGAGTTCTCTATCGACGCCCTGGCCTGGAGCGGAGTTGCTGAATCTGATCTCACCGCACTCTTCGAACAGTTGGAATTCCGGACTTTAAAAGGCCGTCTCAAAGTGATTTCCTCTGGCAAGGAAGTAAAGAAGGAGAAGGCAGTTGAACCAGAGTTTTCACTCTTTGGTTCAGATATCGAATCTGCAGTGTTATCGCCACAAGAGTTAACGATGAAGATTTCAACACATACCGGACCAATCTCTATCGCCTATGAGTTAGTCGATGACCACTTACATCGGTACGCCGTTGCCTTTTCAAAGAGTTCTGCATTTCTCGTGCATTCCTCCGAAATGGGGGATTGGGCTACGAATCCTGCAGTAGAAAAGATTGCACACGATGCAAAAGCTGTAGCGCGAGAAAATGGATTATCAGGAGTTATCTTCGATACCGCTCTTGCTGCATATCTTGTAAACCCAGGTGTTCGCGCCCAAGAAGTTTCAGATTTGCTCGAGCGATGGGGAGATGGAAGCCAGCTAGATCAGGGTTCACCAGAACAACTACTTCTCACAACTGCATGCGCCCTCTTTGGCCTGCGTGATTCACTTACTAAAGAACTGAGCGATAGAGCGCTTACCGATCTGTACACCAAACTCGAACTCCCAATTGCGCAGCTTCTGGCAATTATGGAAAGCCACGGAATAAGCGTGGATAAGAAAGCCCTCGAAACACTTGCCACCTTCTTTGATGGTGAAGTCGCACGAGAAACAAAGGTCGCACACGATGCCGCCGGCCATGAATTTAATGTGGCATCACCCAAGCAATTACAGGTTGTGCTCTTTGATGAACTCGGGCTACCAAAGACAAAGAAAATTAAAACTGGTTTTACCACCGATGCTGATGCGTTGACGTGGCTATTTGAAAAGACTGCTCATCCGGTGCTAGCTGCCCTTTTACGTATTCGTGAGACCAAGAAACTAGCCACGACAATTGAGGGTTTGTTGGTTGAAATTCAAAAGGATAAGCGCATCCATACTCATTTTGCTCAAACCGTTGCAGCGACCGGACGCCTCTCTTCCGTTGGTCCAAACGTTCAGAATATTCCGGTGCGCACTGAAGAGGGTCGAAAGATTCGCGAGTGCTTTATTGCCGGGGCTGGTTTTGACGCTTTACTGACAGCTGATTACAGCCAAATCGAAATGCGCATCATGGCTCACTTATCTAATGACGAGCACCTGCTTGCAGCCTTTGAGTCAGGCGAAGATTTGCATGCAACTGTTGCTGCGGAAGTCTTTGGCGTTAAGGCAACGGATGTTGATCCTGAGATGCGAAGACAAATTAAAGCAATGTCTTATGGTCTTGCTTATGGTCTGAGCTCGTATGGCTTAGCTGTGCAGTTAGATTTGACCCCACCCGCAGCCCAAGATTTGATGGATCGCTACTTCCAACGTTTTGGTGGAATCCGTGATTATTTGAAGACTGTTGTCGAAGATGCACGCAAAGTTGGATATACCGAGACAGTGATGGGTCGCAGGCGTTATCTGCCCGATTTACTCCACGATAACCGCCAACGCCGCGAAGTCGCAGAGCGGATGGCGCTTAACGCACCGATACAAGGATCAGCAGCTGACATCATCAAGCAGGCGATGCTGAATGTTCAAGGGGCACTCGTTGCAGGCAAATTTACTTCTCGACTGCTTCTGCAGGTGCACGATGAATTAATACTTGAGGTAGTAAAAGATGAGATTGATACAGTCTCTGAATTGGTCCGAGTTCAGATGGGAAGTGCTTTTCCGCTCAAAGCTCCGCTTGATGTCTCAGTCGGTATCGGCAAGAGTTGGTCCGAAGCGGCTCACTAAATCAACTCTCGAAAAGCTCTCCCTCTAGTCTCCATATTTATGCGGGGATTTGCTTGCAATTCACCCCCACGCGTACTCTTTGCCCTCCGACATGCAAATGTCGGAAATAATTTAATAGTCCTATCCCTACTACTTTCTATCCCTACGGAGCATCTTGACTACTCAAATAGCAGTAAATGACATTGGTTCAGCGGAAGATTTCTTAGCCGCAATCGAAGGAACAATCAGAAATTTCAGCGACGGAGATCTCGTCGAAGGTACAGTTGTACAAATTGATCGCGAAGAAGTTCTCCTTGATGTCGGTTATAAGACAGAAGGCGTAATTCCAGCACGCGAACTTTCAATCCGCCACGATGCAGATCCAAATGACATCGTAAAGGTCGGAGATCGAGTAGAAGCTCTTGTTCTTCAGAAGGAAGATAAAGAAGGACGCCTGATCCTCTCTAAGAAGCGTGCTCAGTACGAGCGTGCGTGGGGAGATATCGAAGGCAAGAAAGAGCGCGACGAAGTTGTCATCGGAACAGTCATTGAAGTTGTTAAGGGTGGACTCATCGTCGACATCGGATTGCGCGGCTTCTTGCCAGCATCACTGGTTGAAATGCGTCGCGTTCGTGACCTTACTCCTTATATCGGTAAGCAAGTTGAGTGTCGTATCATCGAGCTCGACAAGAACCGCAACAACGTAGTTCTTTCACGTCGTGCCTTCCTCGAGCAGACACAATCACAGTCACGCACTGAATTCCTTAACCAGCTCCAAAAGGGCCAGGTTCGTACAGGTGTTGTTTCATCAATCGTTAACTTCGGTGCATTCGTTGATCTTGGTGGCGTAGATGGTCTCGTTCACGTTTCTGAGCTCTCTTGGAAGCACATTGATCATCCAGGTGAAGTTGTTGAAGTTGGAGATGAAGTAACTGTTGAAGTTCTCGAAGTTGATTTCGAGCGCGAGCGTGTCTCACTCTCACTCAAGGCGACACAAGAAGATCCATGGCAAGCATTTGCTCGCACTCACACAATCAACACAGTTGTGCCAGGTGTCGTAACAAAGCTGGTTCCATTCGGAGCGTTCATCCGCGTTCACGAAGGAATTGAAGGTCTTGTTCACATTTCAGAGTTGGCAGA
>RFSY01000004.1 GCA_009923805.1 Actinomycetota bacterium | reverse complement strand
GCTGCTGGCGAGGCGATCCGCCACTTGCTCCAGCATGCTCCCGAGGGCGAGGCACTCACCCCCGAAGCGGAGCTTTTGCTTTTCACCAAGTGCCACCGAGTATTCACTCTTCTTTTTACGACCGGCACGGACACCGTGCTGGCCAGGTGGGAAATTGCGGCGTTCGAATGCCTTCGATGGGCCAAAGACTGCAAATCCTGCGCCTCTTAAGACATCTGCAACACCATTGACTAGAGGGACCTCTGGACCAATAACCACGAGATCAACTACTAATTTCTTTGCTAGCTCGCAAATCGCATTGTTATCAGTGATTGCAACTGGATGTAGCGTTGCAAATTCTGCAATTCCCGGATTACCGGGAGCAGCATGGAGTTCTGTACAACTTTTATCTGCCTTGAGTCCTAGTGCGAGTGCGTGTTCGCGACCACCGCTTCCGACTAGGAGGATTTTCATAGCTTAAATGAAATCCTTGACAACAATTGTTTGGGTGCGCCCGGGCCCGACCCCGATTGCACTCATAGGTGCACCAGAAATCTTTTCAAGGAACGAGATGTAATCCTGGGCATTTTTTGGAAGATCACTGAGTTTCTTTGCTCCAGTTATATCTTCCTTCCAACCAGGTAGATATTCATAGATTGGCTTTGCATGATGGAAATCAGATTGTGAAGCAGGTAGTTCTTCAACGCGTTTGCCATCAATCTCATAAGCAACGCACACCGGAATTTGCTCCCAGCCAGTTAAGACATCGAGCTTTGTCAGGAAGAAATCTGTGAGTCCATTTACCCTCACCGCGTAACGCGCAATAGGTGCGTCATACCAACCACAACGGCGGGCGCGACCAGTTGTTACACCGACCTCTCCACCAATTGTGCGCAACTTTTCGCCGTCCTCATCAAAGAGTTCTGTAGGAAATGGTCCAGAACCCACGCGAGTGGTGTAAGCCTTAACAATTCCAATGACGCGATCGATCTTTGTTGGTCCAATTCCAGAACCTGTGCACGCTCCACCTGCAGTTGGGTTTGAAGAAGTGACAAATGGATAGGTACCGTGGTCAACGTCGAGAAGCGTTCCTTGGGAACCTTCTAGAAGTACACGCTTTCCAGCCTTGAGCGCGTTATCAAGTAAGAGCACTGTATCTGCAACGTATGGACGCAAGATTTCGGCATAACCTAAATACTCTTCAAGTACATCTTCTACTTCGATATCTTTACGATTAAATACCTTAATAAGTACTTGGTTCTTATCGCGTAGTGCAGCTTCCAACTTCTGACGCAAAATGGATGGATCAAAGAGATCTTGAACTCGGATACCGATGCGGTTGATCTTATCAGCATAGGCAGGTCCGATTCCACGTCCTGTTGTACCAATCTTTGATTTACCTAGGAAGCGTTCTGAAACTTTATCGATGGTGCGGTGATACGGAGTAATCAAATGCGCGTTAGTTGAGATTACTAATTTGCTGCAATCGATTCCACGTTCAGTTAACCCTTTAATTTCTTCAAGTAGCACGCCTGGATCAATAACAACTCCATTGGCAATTACCGGGATTACGTTTGGAGAAAGAATTCCTGAAGGCAGTAAGTGCAATGCATACTTTTGATCGCCGATAACTACAGTGTGGCCGGCGTTATTTCCGCCTTGGTAGCGCACTACATAATCAACACGATCACCGAGCAAGTCGGTGGCTTTACCCTTGCCCTCATCGCCCCACTGCGCTCCCAGTAGTACTAATGCAGGCATGGATGAAGCCTCTTTCGACTAGTAGTGAATGTAATTACTTAAGAAGTGATGTACCGGTTGAACGAAGATCTGCACAAGCAACGCCAACACGAGCAGCGATTCCGGCTTCGGCAACCTTGCCCCATGCGCGTGGATCGTATGCCTTCTTATTTCCGACTTCGCCATCAATCTTTAATACTCCGTCGTAATTCTTAAACATATGTTCAACAACTGGACGTGTAAATGCGTACTGAGTATCTGTATCGATATTCATCTTTATCACGCCGTAATCAAGTGACTCACGAATCTCTGAAAGCAGTGAGCCAGAGCCACCGTGGAATACGAGGTCCATCGGCTTGCTTCCTGCAGGAAGACCCAATTTCTTTGCAACAGCTTCTTGAAGTGTTGCAAGAATCTTTGGCTGAAGAACGACGTTTCCTGGCTTGTAAACACCATGAACGTTTCCGAATGTTGCAGCCACCATATAGCGAGCCTTCGCATCTGTACCAAGAGTTTCAATTGTAAGAAGTGCATCTTCAGGAGTTGAGTAGAGCTTGGCATCGTGCTTTGCCTCGACGCCATCTTCTTCTCCACCAACAACGCCGATTTCAATTTCAAGAACAGTATTTGCTGCAACAGACTTATCAAGAAGTTCGCGAGCGACTTTCATGTTCTCTGGCATGTCGACTGCCGAGCCATCCCACATATGTGAATTAAAAAGCGGTTGCTTTCCTTCTTTGATGCGCTGTGCGCCAATTTCAAGAAGTGGACGCATGAATCCGTCGAGCTTCTCTTTGGGACAGTGATCTGTATGAATTCCAATGTTGACGTTGTAATTTTTAGCAACAACGTGTGCAAACTCTGCGAGCGCTACTGCGCCATCAACCATATGCTTAACAGTTGATCCTGATGCGTATTCAGCACCGCCCCAAGAAAATTGAATGATTCCATCTGACTCTGCTTCGGCGAAACCACGAATAGCGCCAATAATTGTTTGTGATGATGAGACGTTGATCGCTGGATATGCGAAAGAACCTGCTTTAGCGCGGTCCAACATTGCTGAAAAGACTTCAGGCGTTGCTATTGGCATCTGATGCTCCCAAGTAACTGACTAGAACGGGTGTAAACGCTCTGACGCACCATTGGGTCTGGAGTGAGGCTTACGCCTAATCCAACCACCTACCTCCGCGTAAGAAAAATCGACTCACGTATTACGCGGAAGGCTTGGCCCTTAGTGGGCGTTAGGGGTGGATGGTCTTCTGCAAGAAAGCAATCAGGCCCGCTATGAGGGCCGGACTGCTGAGGACTTTGAGAAGGATTGCTAAGAACGTTGCGACTGTCACATTTCTCCTTTCTAGGCTTCGAAATAGATGCGCATCATGGAAGAAGTACTAGGAGAAGAAGTCACATTTTTGTGAGGTTGTTGATAAATGAGGACTCTAGATAAATGAGTTATTGGACTGTAGCCTCGCTTTCATGAGCAATCACTCTGACTCAATCGAGAATCTATCCACAGAAAGTAGATCATTTGCGCCATCTTCAGAGTTTGCTGCACAAGCAAATGCGCATGAGGATTTGTATGTACGCGCTGAGAAAGATCGGTTGGCTTTTTGGGATGAACAAGCTCGCGCCCTAGTTTGGGAGAAACAGTGGGAGAAGACTCTCGAATGGGAAGTTCCATACGCGAAGTGGTTTGTTGGCGGCAAAATAAATGCCGCGGTGAATGCTCTCGATCGCCACATTGCGCAAGGAAATGGCGAGCGAACAGCATTTCATTTTGAAGGTGAACCGGGCGATACCCGAACAATTTCGTATGCACAACTACTTATTGAAGTTAGTAAAGCTGCAAATGCCCTGACCGAAATTGGAATTAAGGCAGGCGATCGCATTGCAATTTATATGCCACTTATTCCTGAAGCAGTTGTTGCGATGCTTGCGTGTGCTCGCATCGGGGCAATCCACTCTGTTGTCTTTGGTGGATTTTCTGCTGATGCGCTTCTTTCTCGCATCCAAGATGCAGATGCCACTCTAGTTATTACCGCCGATGGTGGTTTTAGAAAAGGTGCGGCATTTGCACTCAAACCTGCTGTAGATGAAGCTCTTAAGGGGCAGACACATGTTTCCAAAGTCCTTGTTGTTAAGCGCACTGGACAAGAGACTGCATGGGTTGCGGGACGCGATATTTGGTGGAACGAACTTGTCGATCGCCAACCATCGACTCATACACCTGAATTCTTCGATAGTGAACATCCATTATTCATTCTGTACACATCTGGCACTACTGCTAAACCTAAGGGAATCTTCCACACAACAGGTGGGTATCTGACTCAGGTTGCTTACACCCACAAAGTTGTCTTTGATATCAAGGCAAAGTCAGATATCTATTGGTGCACAGCTGATGTTGGTTGGATTACCGGACACTCATATATGGTTTACGGACCACTGATTAATGGTGCAACACAAGTAATTTATGAAGGAACACCTGATACCCCGCACAAGGGGCGTATCTTTGAAATCATTGAAAAATATGGCGTCACTATTTTGTATACAGCGCCAACCCTTATCCGCACATGGATGAAATGGGGAGATGAATTCCCAAATAAATTTAATCTTTCAACTTTGCGTTTGCTTGGATCAGTTGGTGAACCAATTAATCCTGAAGCGTGGATGTGGTACCGAAATGTTATCGGCGGGGATAAATGCCCAATCGTTGATACCTGGTGGCAGACAGAAACTGGCGCAATCATGATCTCTCCACTTCCTGGAGTAACGGCTACAAAACCAGGATCTGCCATGAAAGCACTTCCTGGAATTAGTACAAAAGTTGTGGACGACAAAGGAGTGCCTGTTCCAAATGGGCATGGTGGTTTCCTTATTTTAGATAAACCATGGCCATCGATGTTGCGTGGCGTATGGGGTGAAGATGAACGCTATAAGGAAACTTACTGGTCGCGTTTTCCTGGAATCTACTTTGCTGGTGATGGTGCAAAGCTTGATGAAGACGGTGCAATCTGGCTGATGGGTCGCGTTGATGATGTCATGAATGTTTCTGGTCACCGCATCTCAACAACAGAAGTTGAATCCGCACTCGTTTCTCATGAATCAGTTGCTGAAGCAGCAGTTGTGGGAGCTGCAGATCCCCTTACTGGACAAGGAATTGTTGCCTTTGTAATTTTGCGCGGCGGTATGGAACATGCCAATGGCGAAGTTCTTGTTAAACAATTACGTGATCACGTTGCTAAAGAAATTGGAGCAATCGCAAAGCCTCGCCAAATAATGGTTGTAAATGAGTTGCCTAAGACCCGAAGTGGAAAAATCATGCGCCGTCTATTAAAAGATGTAGCAGAAAATCGCGCGGTAGGAGATGCAACTACTTTGGCTGACCCCAATGTCATGAAGCTAATTTCAGAAGGTTTAAACTCTTCTAAAGACGAGGATTAGAGAGAGCTTTTTCGACTTGATGTCTAATATCTTCAATTAATTTAGGGGCATGCTTATTTATTTGCAGGTAAACCTTGCTCTTTGATACCTCATTCTGACCTGGTGTCCATGGCGTCCACAGCAAGATAGTTCCGATTACAAAGAAGAGTAAAACATACTTACCCACTTCAAAGATACTTCCTGCAAGAGAATCGACAAGACGTAGCGGTCCTCTAATAATGGTTAGCTTTAATCCGTCGGCAATTCGAGTTCCAACCCAAGCTCCGGCGTACGCACCGGCAATGATTGCAACGATGAGCCAACCAGATTGATCGTATTTGACAACTAAATACATTGCAGCTACTCCACCAGCGATAAAGAAGGCACTTCTGAGTAGCGTCTTTATTAAGCCATTTTTATAACCATTAAAGAATGCGCCGAATGCGATTAGTAAGAAAATTACGTCAAAGATCATTTGACTCCTAGATATTTAATGACTGCCAGTTGAATTTCCTCCGGTGAGTGAAATGGTCCATATTTCTTATGAACAACTTCTCCAGAAGCATCAATAAACCAGGTGACAGGCACGCCCATTCCAAATTTTCCTCTCGTACTGCCTTTGGCGTCATACAAGTTTGGCCAGGTCATGCCATGTGTAGTGACAAATTTTCGCGCAACAGCCGGGCTTTTTTCTTCAACATCAACGCCGATTACTTGTACGTGATTGCCACTTTGAGCCAAATAATGTGCAAGATGAGGTAACTCTTGCTTACATGGTTCACACCACGATCCCCAGACATTTAATAGAGCTGGTCCGATAATTGAATCTACAGCTACGCCTTGTGAACCATCGAGACAGTCGAGAGCAGTGCTGGTGCTCGCCTTAACTTTGATCGAGGAACAATTAACAACTTCACCTTTTACGGGAATTGGTTCGAGCGCAGAACATCCAGTTAGAAGGAGAATCGCTGATAAAGCCGCTAGAAACTTCTTCATCGGAAATCCTTATCGGTCTTTACTAGTAATTGCGCCTTCGCCTTATCCATTTCGCCGATTCCAACTGAAGGGCAAATCTTTGCCAATGGACATGCACCACAAGCAGGTTTACGTGAATGACAAATACGTCGTCCATGCCAAATCATTCGTTGTGACAAGTTTGTCCATTCTTTCTGCGGAATGAGTGCGCCAACTTCGTGTTCAACTTTGACTGGATCCATTGAAGTTGTCCATTGAAATCTCCGTGACAATCTTCCAAAATGTGTGTCGACTGTGATTCCGGGAATATCAAAGGCATGACCTAGAACTACATTTGCAGTCTTTCGCCCCACACCTGGAAGGGTAATTAGCTCTTCTAGTGTTCCAGGAATTTCACCAGCAAACTCTTCTACTAATTTGGTACCTAAACCTTTGAGATGGCGAGCTTTTGCATGGTAAAAACCTGCGGAGAAAATATATTCTTCGATTTCAGCAAGCGGGGCCTTGGCATAATCTTTTGCTTTCTTATACTTCTTAAATAGCGGTGGCGTAATGGTGTTAACTCTCTTATCTGTGCACTGCGCGCTGAGAACTACCGCAACTGTAAGTTCGAGTGGATTCTTAAAATCCAACTCGCAGCGTGTCTCGGGGTAGGTCTTACTCAAGATCCGATAGATAGCCCGAGCATCTTTTTGAATTTCTCTTCCGCGGACCATACGAGTAAACTACCGACGTGCCACAAGAAGATGAAGTCGTACGACGCGCCCCGCTTTTTACTGCCCTCGATGATGCTCAAGCAGCCTCACTTCGAGCCTCTATGGATTCAGTAAAGATCGGCAAAGGCGGAATTCTCTTCAAAGAAGGCGATGAAGGCGAACACGTTTATGTCATTATGGACGGAAAACTCAAACTTGGAACCTCGAGCGGTGACGGACGCGAGAATCTCCTCTCGATTCTTGGACCTGGCGAAATGTTCGGAGAACTTTCACTCTTTGATCCAGGCCCACGCACATCAACTGCCACAGCGGTAACTGATGCAAAACTTTTATCCCTGAGCCACGAGAAGTTAATTCCATGGCTGAAAGGAAATCCAGAAGTTTCACTTCATCTCTTGGCACGTTTAGCGCAACGTCTACGCCGTACCAATGAAGCAGTTGGCGATTTAGTATTTTCAGATGTTCCTGGTCGCGTAGCAAAAGCGCTCATCGATCTTGGTTCTCGTTTCGGCAAGAAGACTGATGAAGGTCTATTTGTTCACCACGACCTTACCCAAGAAGAGCTGGCACAGCTTGTTGGCGCATCACGCGAAACCGTCAATAAAGCTCTCGCTGATTTTGCTGGTCGCGGATGGCTCAAGCTAGATGGCCGTGCAGTATTGATTACAGATTTCGAACGCCTCGAAAAAAGAGGCAAATAGTTACTTAACTTCTACAGTCAACTCAACTTCAACAGGTGAGTTGAGTGGAAGTTCTGCAACACCCAGCGCACTACGTGCAGCAACTCCAGCATCGCCCCAAATGTGCATAAATAACTCTGATGCTCCATTGGCAACTGCTGGTTGAGAAATAAATCCTGGCGCTCCATTGACGTAACAAACGATGCGCACAACTTTAACAATTGAATCAACCGGAGCAACGAGTTCAACTGCAGAAAGAGCATTTAGTGCGCAGATCTCAGCCAAAGCTTTTGCTTCTTCAACTGTGATATCTAATCCGACTTTTCCTTCGCGGGCAATCTTTCCATCAACCATAGGAAGCTGACCGGCAGTAAATACGATATTGCCGGTGCGAACAGCAGGAACATATGCTGCAAGTGGCTTTGAAGAAACAGGAAGCACTAAACCTTTTTCAGCTAATTTTGCACGAACATCGACAGTCACTACTTAACCTCGCGCTTCATGTAGGCAACGAGTTGTTCGCCGCCTGGTGCAGGAATAACTGTGACAAGTTCCCATCCATCAGAACCCCAGGTATCAAGAATTTGCTTTGTTGCATGTGAAAGAAGTGGGACTGTTGCATATTCAAATTTCATATTAATTTCCTCCCGCAAGTGCGGCTTTAACTAATGATGAAACGAGTGCTCCATCAGCCTTTCCTGCAATCTGTGGCTTGATCGCGCCCATGACTTTACCCATGTCACCAGGACCAGCAGCACCAGTTGATGCAACTGCTGCCGCAATCATTTTCTTAATATCTTCTTCAGATAATTGTGCGGGAAGGTACTTGGCAATTACTTCGCCTTCAGCTTTCTCTTCAGCTGCCTTATCTGGGCGATTAGCTTTTGCAAACTCTTCAGCTGCTTCGCGACGCTTCTTTGCTTCACGGGAGAGCACGGTGATGATTTCATCTTCCGAAAGAACTCGGGCCTCTTTGCCTGATACCTCTTCGTTAGTAATTGCAGTCAGAACCATTCGAATGGTGCCTGATACAACCTTGTCACTGCTACGAATTGCTTCAGTAAGGTCACTCTTTAGTGTCTCTTTTAGTCCCATGGGTTAATCTTCTCATGACTATGACATACGTTCTCCGCGAGGCCGAGATGCCTATCTTGCCTGCAGGTCACGAGGATATCCGCGTGCTGCACTTCTCTGATCTGCATTTAACGCCGGCACGCACAAAAGAGATTGCAGATATCAAATCATTTATCTCACTCAAGCCAGACCTTGTCATTAGTACTGGTGATTTTCTAGCTCATAAGAGCGCTGTCCCTGTAGTCCTTGATGCACTTGATGCACTGCTTGATTTGCCTGGTCTCTTTGTCTTTGGTTCCAATGATTACTACGCACCAGTGCCCAAGAATCTGCTGAAGTATCTACTTCCAAATCATGGAAAGAGAGTTCACGGTCCAGAACTTAATTGGCAAGAGCTAGATGCAGGATTACAGGCCCGCGGTTGGAAGAATCTAAATACTTCACGAGCAACAATTACAATCAAGAAAACGGTGATCGAAGCTCGTGGGACAGATGATGCTCATCTTGAATTTGATGATTACTCACGCGTTGCCGGCGAACCAGGAAAATGCAGCGTTGCCATTGGAGTTACCCACGCACCTTATTTGCGCATCATCGAAGGAATGACGAAAGATAATCTTGATGCGATATTTGCCGGCCACACACATGGTGGACAAGTACGACTTCCTTGGCCCGGTGGCTCAAAGGCATTGACAACTAATTGCGATCTGCCGCATTGGCGTGCCCGAGGATTAACTGTTGTTAAGGGCGAACCACTGCTCAATGTTTCAGCAGGAATGGGCACAGGACCCTTTTCAAGAATTAGAGTTGCAAGCCCACCAGAAGTTTCGCTGGTAACACTTACGGCCGCTTTCTAATTAATTTTTTACGCTACTTCTTAAGCAGCTCAATATCAGCATCAACCATAATTTCAGCAAGTTCTTTCCACTGAGTCTTCGCACTCCAATTAAGTGCTTGCTTTGCCTTTGACGGATCGCCAATCAGCGCATCAACTTCGGTTGGGCGAATATATTTCTTATCTGTCTCAACATGGTCTTGCCAATTAAGTCCAGCGCGTGAAAATGCTGCTTCTGCAAAATCCTTGACCGATGCTCCTACGCCAGTTGCTACTACATAATCGGAAGGTTTATCTTGCTGCAGCATCAGCCACATTGATTCGACATACTCTTTTGCATATCCCCAGTCGCGCACAGCGGTGAGATTTCCAAGGAATAACTTCTCTTGTTTGCCAGCCTTAATTGCCGCAACTGCGCGAGTAATTTTGCGTGTCACGAATGTTTCACCACGACGTGGAGATTCGTGATTGAAGAGAATTCCATTGGTTGCATGAAGGCCATAGCCATCGCGGTAATTAACTGTGCACCAGTAAGCCATCAGCTTCGCAGCTGCATATGGTGATTGTGGGCGAAATACTGAATTTTCATTCTGCGGTGGTGGAGTAGATCCGAAGAGCTCAGAAGTTGATGCTTGGTAGAAACGAATATCAAGATCAGCAGAACGAATTGCTTCGAGAAGTCCTACGGCTCCAACTGCATCAACTTGACCGGTGTACTGGGGCATCGTAAATGAAACTTGCACATGTGACTGTGCGCCCAAGTTATAAACCTCTGTTGGTTTGATTTCGCGAATTAAGTTAGTAAGTCCAACGCCATCGATGAGATCGCCATAGTGAAGAAATAGCTTTGGGTTCTTATCGTGTGGATCTTGATAAATATGGTCGATGCGCGATGTATTAAAAGTTGAGGAACGACGAATGAGACCGTGTACTTCATATCCTTTAGCGAGCAAAAACTCTGCAAGGTATGAACCGTCTTGACCGGTAACACCAGTAATTAGTGCGACTTTTCTACTCATCGTCTTGCTACTCCCTTTGCAGATGCATCTTTATACCAAGCGATAGTCGATGCGATTCCATCACGTAAAGAAATCTGTGGTGCCCAACCTAGCGATTTTGCCTTTGAAACATCAAGAACCTTACGTGGTGTTCCATCAGGTTTTGTTGAATCCCAAGCAATTTTGCCGTCAAACCCTGCTAATTCAGATACAAGTTCAGCAAGAGCCTTGATTGTGAGATCTTCGCCGCTGCCGATATTTAAATGTTCCTTTGCGTCATACACATTTCCCAAGAGAACTACCGCTGATGCGAGATCGTCAACGTGGAGAAATTCTCGCTTGGGTGCTCCTGTTCCCCACAAAGTTTCAGTTGCAGCTTTATTCTGCGCAGCTTCAACGAAGCGACGAATGAATGCTGGAAGCACATGAGAGCCTTGCAGTTCAAAATTGTCGTGAGGTCCATAAAGATTTGTTGGCATCAATGAAATCCAAGTGCGGCCATACTCTTTACGAAAAGACTTAATGAGTTCGATTCCAGCAATTTTTGCAATGGCATAAGCAGAATTAGTCTCTTCAAGCGGGCCTGTAAGTAAATACTCTTCCTTGATTGGTTGCGCGCAGTCGCGAGGATAAATACAGCTAGATCCTAGAAAGATAAACTTTTCTACATCTGCAGCATGTGCTGCTTCCATGAGATTACTTTGGATTCGAATATTGTCAGATAAGAATTCGACTGGATAAGCATTATTGGCACCGATGCCACCGACTTTAGCGGCCGCATCTACAACTAATGAGGGCTTTGCTGATTTCAGGAATGCTGTGGTTGCATCACGGTCGAGCAGGTCAACAACTGAACGATTGACTGCAATGACTTCCGCACCAGTCTTTTGGTAGGCGCGAACGATTGCAGAGCCCGCAAGACCTGTGCCGCCTGCGACAACGATTGTCATAGTCGCAGTCTAGTTGCGCTTAGCGGGTGAACTCAGCAGCAACGAGTTCCGCAATTTGTGCAGTATTTAACGCTGCACCCTTGCGTAAATTATCTCCGCATACAAATAGATCGATTGACTTTGGATTATCCAAAGACTGACGCACACGGCCAACCCATGTTGGGTCAGTTCCCACTACATCTGCAGGAGTTGGAAATTGCAGCTTCTCTGGATTGTCATAAAGAAGCACTCCTTCTGCCTTATTGAGGGCAGATTGAGCTGCTTTACGAGTGACAACTTTTGAAAAAGTTGCGTGGACTGTAAGTGAGTGAGTTGTAATTACTGGGACACGAACACAGGTTGCAGCAACTTTAAGTTTTGGCATTCCTAGAATCTTTCGTGATTCATTGCGGACCTTAAGTTCCTCAGATGAATAACCAGCTTCTTTCAGAGAACCTGCCCACGGAACAACATTCATTGCAAGAGGAGCTGGGAATGGTCCTAAATCAGTAATTGCACCACGTACATCTTTTGCTACTGAGCCAAGATTCTTGCCAGCAACTTTTGAAATCTGATCATGGAGTGCATCAATTCCTGGTTGGCCCGCACCTGATGCTGCTTGATAAGAAGAAATTACAAGTTCCTTCAAGCCAAACTTTTTGTTTAGTGCTCCCATAGCCACAATCATTGAAAGTGTTGTGCAATTTGGGTTAGAGATAATTCCTTTTGGACGCTTCTTAATATCTTTTGGATTCACTTCTGGAACAACAAGTGGAACTTTCTTATCCATACGAAATGCACCAGAGTTATCAACGACAACTGCTCCACGCTTTGCAGCGATTGGCGCCCACTCAGCAGAAATTTCATCTGGCACATCAAACATTGCAATATCAATACCGTCGAATGCCTCAGGTGAAAGTGCGACAACAGTGAGTTCTTCCCCGCGGCACATTAATTTCTTTCCTGCGCTACGAGCTGAAGCAATAAGACGAATCTCGCCATATACATTCTTGCGTTTGCTCAAGATGTCGAGCATTACTGTGCCCACTGCGCCAGTTGCACCGACTACTGCAAGTGAAGGAAGTTTCTTCTGAGATTTTACTTTTTTCTCTGTCATCGACCTGTTCCTCCATAAACAACAGCTTCAATCTGATCTGCATCTAATCCAAATGCAGTGTGTGCAGCCTTTGCTGCGCGCTCTAAATCAGCTTCTTTAACGATGATAGAGATGCGAATTTCAGATGTTGAAATCATTTCAATATTGACCCCTGAGTCAGCCATTGCCGCAAAGAAAGTAGCTGTCACACCTGGGTGTGAACGCATTCCGGCTCCTACAAGTGAAAGCTTTCCTATGGTGTCGTCATAGATAAGGGAAGCGAATCCGACTTCACCCTGAATGCGTTGCAATACTCCTGTTGCCTTCTGGCCTTCAGCCTTTGACACTGTGAATGAAATATCTGTAAGGCCAGTGGCTGCTGCAGAAACATTCTGAACAATCATGTCGACGTTGATATCGTTATCAGCAATGGCCTGAAAAATGCGTGCTGCAATACCAGTTCGATCTGGAACACCGACGACTGTTATTTTAGCCTCTGACTTATCGTGCGCTACGCCAGAGATGATTGCTTGCTCCATGGTGCCTCCATCCGGATGGTTTTCAACCACCCATGTTCCTTCATTTGGTGAAAATGATGATCGTACGTGAATTGGTAAGTTATATCGGCGGGCATATTCAACGCAGCGCAAGTGCAGAACTTTTGCTCCTGCTGCTGCGAGCTCTAACATCTCTTCGTATGTAACAGTTGTTAATTTGCGTGCAGCAGGTACGACGCGTGGGTCGGCAGAAAATACTCCATCAACATCTGTATAAATTTCACAGACATCAGCATCGAGTGCTGCTGCGAGCGCCACCGCAGTTGTATCTGATCCACCACGGCCAAGAGTTGTAATGTCTTTTGTATCTTGCGAAATTCCTTGGAATCCGGCAACGATTGCAATGGCGCCACTATCTATTGCTTCGCGAATTCGCCCAGGAGTTACATCGATGATGCGCGCTTTACCGTGAACTGAATCTGTAATAACTCCTGCTTGTGAACCAGTAAATGAGAGCGCTTCAAAACCAAGATTGTTAATTGCCATCGCAAGAACTGCCATAGAAATTCGCTCGCCCGCAGTAAGTAACATGTCGAGTTCGCGTCCCTGCGGAATAGGGGTTACTGCATTTGCAAGTTCGATCAATTCATCAGTGGTATCGCCCATTGCACTGACCACGACAACCACCTGATGGCCGGCCTTCTTTGTCGCCACAATGCGGGCAGCAACGCGCTTCATGCCCTCGGCATCAGCGACGGATGAACCACCGAACTTTTGAACGATCAGACCCATGACTTAAGTGTGAAGCAGGGCAAAAGATGGCGCTAGCCAATTATCTGAAAATCTTAATATATGAGACACACCTGCATCCAAATATTGAGATTAAACGTTGGTGCGGCCCTCAAATGCTCGTCCGAGCGTAACTTCATCGGCATATTCCAAATCTCCGCCGACAGGCAAGCCCGATGCAAGGCGAGAGACGTTAATACCCATCGGCTTGATCAACCGAGCTAAATAGGTAGCTGTCGCTTCACCTTCAAGGTTGGGATCTGTGGCCAAGATGATTTCAGTAATTGTTGAATCCGATAAGCGCTGCATAAGTTCGCGAATTCTTAATTGATCAGGGCCTATTCCATCGATAGGGCTGATGGCTCCCCCGAGCACATGATATTTCCCGCGGAATTCGCGAGTGCGCTCGATTGCAATGACATCTTTACTCTCTTCAACAACACAAATCTTGGTGCCATCACGACGTGGATCGCGGCAGATGCGACATTCGGTCTCTTCGGAAACATTGCCACACTGCGTGCAGAACTTAACGCGCTCTTTAACTGTTCGCACTGCTTCCACTAAGTTGGCAGCAATTTCTGTATCTGATTGCAAAATATGGAATGCAATTCGTTGCGCACTCTTTGGCCCAATTCCGGGCAAGCGACCTAAAGCATCGATGAGGTCTTGAATCGCGCCTTCATACATTCCAGTTGACATTATTCGTGATTCTTTTCGCTAATGACTGTTGCGCCGAGTTCAGCTGCAAGCAGTGCGGCTCCTGATAAGTGAACTTTATCTGTTGGCGCCTCAGATGTTCGAACAGCACGAGCTTCAGGAGTTGATGTCGTGTCAATACTTGGGTCGACAGTCACCTCTATTTTGCGATCAAGACCCACCACTTCTATAAATGCTTGGCGCAAGATTTCATCTGATTCGCTTCGAATAAATGAATCTCGTGCACCTGGATTAACAATGCCAATGGTGATGTTCTTATCGTCCACACCAAGAATCTGCGCACTTGCAGAAAGCAGTGACCAGGTTAAGCGGCGGCGCTTCTTCACATTCTCAATAACTTCCGGCCACAGCCTACGTAACCCAGCAACATCGATTGAGTCGTTGCGTCGCTCGGAAGCTTGACTCGTCGAACTACTCGCTTCGCTCACAACTTCGACTACGTCAACGCCCTTCGCTTTCGAATCGCGCTTTGCTTCAGCGGTTGCTGGAGTAACGTAATCTGCAGGATCAACTGCGGGGACAGATTTCGAAGTTGGTGGTTTTGAAGCTTCCGATGAATTCTGATTAAGGAGAGTATGTGAGCGAAGCGAGTTACTCGACGTGTCAGGAATTCGAGGTTGCGGCGCAATCGACTCAACGCGCTCAAGACGCTCGATGCGCGCAAGTAAGCCTGCTTCGCTGGTATCTCCCATAGGAAGCAAGATGCGCCCACAAATGAGTTCAAGAATTAATCGCGGCGCTGTTGCTCCGCGCATTTGCGCGAGATAAAGATGCCTGTCCGATGTTCTGTGCTTGCACGCGCATACGTTCGAGTTGATCATCAGGAAGTTCACGCAAAATACTGTTGGCATTCGTTGCATCGAGTGCATCAACAATCATTAAGTCACGAAGGCGTTCAAGTAAATCTTGCGTGAAGCGACGTGGATCGTGACCTGATTCAATAACTCGGTCAATCGTTTTAAATAGCGTTGCGCCATCGCGAGCAGAGAGTGCACCCATTGCATCATCAAGCAGAGCACCATCTGTGAAGCCAAGTAATTGGATTGCAATTTCGTAGCTGACGCCATCTTTACCCGCACCAGCAAGTAATTGCCCAAGCACAGATAAGGCGTCGCGAACTGAACCGCCAGATGCACGAACAACAAGAGGCAGAACGCCTTTTGCAACCTTCACGCCTTCTGCTTCACAAATCTTTTCAAGATGGGTTGTAAGAATTCCTGGGGGTACTAAACGAAATGGATAGTGGTGTGTACGAGAGCGAATAGTTGAAATCAACTTCTCGGGTTCAGTTGTCGCAAAGATAAAAATAACGTGGGGAGGTGGTTCTTCCACAACTTTGAGAAGTGCATTTGCTGCACCCGGCCCAAGTTGGTGTGCCTCATCGATGATATAAATCTTGTACTGGCTCTGCACCGGCGCAAAGAATGCTTTATCGCGAAGATCGCGAGCATCATCGACTAAACCATGTGTTGCAGCATCGAGTTCAATAACATCGATTGAACCTGGGCCATTTGCAACGAGATCTTTGCATGATTGGCATTCACCGCATGGATTCGGTGTTGGCCCCTTTGCGCAATTAAGTGAGCGCGCCATGATGCGAGCGCTAGAAGTTTTTCCGCAACCACGTGGGCCACTAAAAAGGTATGCGTGATGCGTCTTTCCAGATTCGAGTGCATTTGAAAGTGGAACAGTGACATGTTCCTGGCCAATCACATCTGCAAATACAGACGGGCGATACTTTCGATATAACGCTAACGACATCTTTATCTACTCTCGTTAAGGCCGCGATTCAATTCACTTCTAATTGACCACAACACTTGATGGAAATTCTTCTTGGGACCTCCGGTGCACCCGCCAGAGCGTACCTACCCTTGCTGTATTCCTACCCTGGGGGAGTTCAGCACGATGGCGTCGCACCGGAGATCTGGCCCAATACTACTTAGCGATCTGGCTTATGTGTCAGGGCGGGTGAAGAGCACCGCTACCCTTGGCTCGTTGGTTGCTCTCGCGAGCTTTCAGCGCTGGAGGATTCGCATAGCGGCCGAGTGCGCACGCTTGGAAAGCGTGTATAGGGCAACCTATCGAGGGTTCAAATCCCTCATCCTCCGCTCCAAGGTGTGAATCTGTATAAGAAAACCTACTTGCAGTAATCGCTCTTCTTTTCAAATTTACCATCACGACCTGGTAGTAAATTCACTATCGCACTGTCAGTTTGAGGCAATGAATTAAGCCAACATATTCCGTAAGAATCTGCTGGAAACTGCGAATGAGCGCTCGCCCAAACAGGATCTTTCGATGCTTCATTTTTCTGACGCATATCGTAAACGCCAAAATCTACAAAAACATTATTGAGGAAACCAACTTCCGTGGCGATCACTTCACCGACCTTAACAGCGATGGGCGGGCTTACTAAGTCAGTACGAGAGTCTTCCTTTATCGGAAACACATTAACTACCGCTTCAAATTTCGCGGTCAATTTTCTTAAATGATCGAATCGGAAGGAAACTCCACAATCTCCTTCGAACTCAAAGAGATACTGAATCTCTCCCAACTCCTTATAACGAACAACGCGAGTAATTTTGCCATTTAGTGGAATCTTCACCGTTACTAAATTATCGGTCGCATTATCAAAACCAAATCCACCATGCGCTTTGTAATTTCCGCCGCGCTCCTGCCCGGGATAAAGAATTGATGTGACCTTTGATAGGTCAACTGGCGTTTGAAGAAGTGGAGTTGGACATGTTGACACTGGAGTAGCAAAAGTACTTGGAGATGAGGATGCCTGTGCAGTAGGTGAAAGAGTTGGATTCGACTTGACGGCCACTTTTACGCCTTTACTCCAAACAAATTTCTTACCGTTGTTGATACAGGTGTACTTGATCCCTGCTGATGTACTGATCTGACCAAGTTTTTTACATGTAGTTCCCGGGCTTACCGCGGCTGTTGCGGTTGAAAGGTTAAGCGCAAGCACCAAGCATCCAATTACTATGGTTGTAGATACTCGCTTCACACTTCCAAGAATAACAATGAGGTAGGAACGCGAACAGAGGTTTGGAACGGGGAATTACCCAGGCTGAAGAGGATAAATCCCTCATCCTCCGCTCATGATTTAGTTGTGCGCTGAAGGTGCCGGCGGTGTTAAAGCTGGTCTACTTCCTTGAGGAATCTTTAAGTAGTCATACCACTCTGCATAAAAATCTTCTCGGCTAATTCCAAAGGCTGACAATCATCGGATACTCCATATAGGGATACAAACTTGAATAGGGCATCTAATCCACCATGTCTTGCCGCAAGAAGTTCAACACCGTAGAAGTTTTGGCTCGACATGCAGCTTCCACCCCATTTTCTATCTTTTGATTCAAAATCTTGAAGCGTTTTTGTACATAGGGCTTTAGGGAAACTTTCAAGCATGTTTGAAGATATTGCAAAATCATAATAAGACTTTTTTTGTGCATTTGAATCTGATACGGCGAGAGCTGCAAATAACTGTACAAATCCCTCCCTAATCCAAGCAGGAATTTGATTCTTGGTGCCGTCATACGGGATTGATGCATATTGGGCTTGTAGTTCATACATCGTAGCTACATCATGAACCACCATGTAGTTCAATGTATTAATCTGGGAAGGGGTCAAAGTTTTCCCAATGAATTTTTCATCTTGTGTTGCATTTAAAACAAAGTATCCGTATCCCAGGTTTACGTGACCGCAATAAATACCAAGAGGTTGCTCTGGGACCGATCTTCCGCATGCTATTGGCCTTCCAGTTGATGCTAGCCACTCTTCGGTATCACCAAAAACTGCAATGGGTTCTTGAAGAAGTGAATACCCGTTGGCATTAAATGTTGAAATGAGTAAATCTGCCCCTTTACTGGCACCGCTCCATGCTGAGTCATAGCCAGGCTGAACAATTAGCTTTATAGGAGTAAAGGTATTGCTGCTTTTGCTTCTCCATAGTTTCCAATTGGATTCTATTTGAGAAATAACTAAATCGTGGCCACTTAGTTGAGTAGTAGGTGAGCTAGGTTTCTTTGGCAATTGAACTATGACACCTTTATCCCATTGCAATTTCTTGCCAACTTTGACACAGGTGAATTTTTTTTCGGAAAGGAGAACAGTTTGTCCAGCTTTGGAGCATGATGCACCCGTTTTCACCGCTGATACACCAGCTTCCACACTCAACATTGAAAAACCAATCAAAAGGCTTATAAATATAACTAGTCCTTTTTGTGGGTTCTCTCTCATGGGTGAACTGTAGAACTTGCTTCGCTTCTTCGCCAGACCCGCAGAAGAAGAAAAACTTAAGAAGCGATGGTTAAAACTGTTGGCAGCGTGAGATGTTTGTTAGACATCAAGCTTGAATACCCACACTCGTCGCAGAGAACCATTGGACCGTTTTCTGCATTCATCATGAGTTCGAGGTCTTGAGAACGACATAAAAAACACTCAGGTAGATTATTGCAAGTAATCGGCTGGGGAAGCAGTTCAATTCTCCGCGCAGGTGCAGATGTAATCGTAAGTAAATAGTGAATGTCTGGTAAATAGTTGGTTAAAGCTTCTTGCCGTAACAACTCTTTGCACTTCTCAAGCTCTTTCGAATATCCAAAAAGGACATTACGCTTGGTGGATGCGCAAAGTTCTTTGGGTAATGGTCTTTTCACTTACTACTGCTTTTCTCCCCCAGGCAAATGCGGCATCCTCAGCGCTTGGCTCACCGATCGCCGAAAAAGCATGGAATGAGCTTCAGAAGAATTCACCTAAGTCATTTTCAAAGACTCTTCCAAATGTATCTTTTGTTGTCGCGCCAAATTCTGATCATGAGAAGGTAAAGATTGCTGAAAATCAAATGCTCTTCATGCTTCACTATTACGAGAAATATATTCCTGCTAAAACTCCAGTAACTATTTGGATTTGGGATGCCGAGAAAGATCGAGCCTGGTACGACGCTGCCATCCGTGCGGGCTTAACAAAAGGATCATATACATCCTTAAATTTGGATGCACGCCATGACTCTGGAACAAGCGGGCCATCACAAGATGGAAGCCAAGGTATGGAACTTCTAGAGATTGAATTAGTTTCAGATCAATATCCTTATGTCCTCTATCACGAACTTACTCACATCTCGCAAACGTCCCTCGTTTCTGGGAAAAATATGCCTTGCTGGGTTCGCGAAGGCATGGCAACTTACAACGGTTTCGCAATTGAAAGTCGGGTCAGCCAGCCTGTCTATATAAACGCTATGACTCGCATTATCCAAAGAGGTTTGGCTTATGCGGCCGGTGAAACTGATTACAAAACAACCAAACCACAATTTTGGATCGATTACTTTAAAGATAACGAAACTCGCCCAATTTCAAAATGTAAACAGCCTCAGGATTACGCAACAGGAGCTATGGGTATTCAATATCTTGTTGGAATGTACGGCTTCGATAAAATATATAAATTTCTTGGCGGATTAGATGCGGCCTGGAAACCAGAATGCAAAACTGATAGCGCCGATATAGTCCCTTGCTCTAGTTGGAAAAATGTATTCACAAAAACTTTTGGGGTCACTCCTGAGAATGCTTATGTGGGTTTTGGAGCATTCATTGTCGAACAAATTGCTTGGGCTCAAAAGCAGAAAATTCAAACTGAAGATTTACTGCGAAATAAATATCCGCAAAACTATCGTGTCCCTGAATTTAAGGCTCCTGCACCTCAAATTCGCGCAGGAGCCCCATGTACAAAAGAGAATGACGTAGCCGCGGCGAATAAAGTAAAAGTCACGTGTATGAAGGTTTCAGATTTCTTATTCTGGTCAGTTTCTCCAGTTGTAAGTTCGAATCAGGGGCAACAATCGAGTGATAACAATGCTCCTTCGCAGACTACAGCTCAACCACAAGCTCCAATGCCTGCGCCAACACAGAACCCAGATGAGGTCTTTGGTCCCGGTGGAATATGTGACATCGAAGGGCAATACCTCCCAACTGAGAAAGGAGATGTGCTGCTTTGCAAAAGCACTGCAGGCAAATTGCGTTGGGCAGCAACCTCAGATCCACTTCCTACCAATGGAATTTATCCGGGTATGAAATGTGAGACTTTAGGATTGGCCATCCCTGGCGCAACAGGCAAAAATGTTGAGTGCACTCTTTCTAACGGCAAGAACGTTTGGATTTACAAGAATTAAATCCTTCTCCCTTTTTGCCTACGAAGCAATCCTTGAAATATTGGACTGTACTAGATCTCGACGCCTATATATTTAGTCTGCAAGAACTCATGCACGCCATCAAAGCCACCTTCACGACCTAAACCTGATTGCTTCATGCCACCAAATGGCGCAGCTGGGTCTGAGACAAGTCCACGATTGATGCCAACCATGCCTGCGTCAATTCCTTCAGCAAAACGAATTGCACGTTTGAGATCTTCTGAATACACATAACTTATTAGCCCATAATCAGTTTCATTCGCTAATTTGAGCGCTTCCTCATCTGTATCAAATAAGACTATTGGAGCTACTGGTCCAAATACTTCATGCGAAAGAATTTCATCATCTTTCTTCACTTCAAGAATTGTTGCAGGGTAGAAAGCGCCAGCACCATCCGGTGTATTTCCGCCAAGGTGGACTTTCACACCGCGTGCTTTTGCGGCATCAACAAGTTCTGCAATTTTATTTCTTTCACTTATTGAGACACTTGCCCCAAGTTGAGTTCCAGGCTCACGTCCCACACCCATCTTGAGTGACGCCATTGCTTTTGAGAATTCTGCAATGAACTTGTCACCAATAGAACGTGCAACGTAAATACGGTTGGCAGCAGTGCAAGCCGCCCCACCATTGCGCATCTTTGCAATCATCAAGCCCTTGATTGCTTCTTCAATATTCGCATCATCGAGAACAACAAATGGTGCATTTCCACCCATCTCCATAGAACAACGAATTACTTGATCTGCTGCTTCTTTGATAAGAATTTTTCCAACTTCTGTTGATCCTGTGAAAGAAAGATTCTTTACTCGTGGGTCATGAAGTATTTTGCTTATAGCGGGCCCTGACTTTGCGGGAAGGATTACATTGAGTACACCTTTTGGTAACCCACAACGTTCAAGAATGTCAGCTATTGCGAGCGCAGTAAGCGGAGTCTGTCCAGCAGGTTTCAAAATCATCGTGCAACCAGCCGCGATCGCTGGACCAATCTTGCGAGTTGCCATTCCTGCTGGGAAATTCCACGGTGTAATTAGAAGTGAGACACCAATCGGTTGGTGAGTAACAATAATTCTCTTATCACCAGCTGGCGCCATTCGATAGTCACCAGAAATACGAACTGTCTCTTCAGCGAACCAGCGGAAAAATTCAGCAGCGTATGCCACTTCACCTTTTGCATCGGGAAGCGCCTTTCCGTTCTCCTTAGAGATAAGTTCGGCTAGATAATCTGCTTCTGCGACCATCGTTTCAAATGCTTTGCGCAAGATTTCACTACGAACTCGGGGGGCAGTCTTTGCCCAAGAGGCAGCAACGCGGTCGGCAGCCTCTACCGCAGCAAGGTTCTGTTCATCGCTAGAAGTGGCAACTTTGGCTATAACTGAACCATCGCTGGGATCGATAACATCTAAAGTCCCGCTGCCATCGACCCATTGACCATCTATATATAACTGAGTGCGCATAAGATAAGCATACTTACGAGGTATCGAAGTAAAGGGAGTTGTCGTGGCTAAGTCTTGGACCGATGATGCACCCCAGCCGGTAGCACTTCAAGAGCACGCACATGTGAAAGATCCATTCAGTTACAAGGTCAAACGATTCTTCCTTGGCGGCGCACTCAACCGCCATTCGCTCGGGCATCAACGTCTCAGCAAGAGATATGCCCTTGGAATTCTTTCATCTGACTGCATCTCTTCTTCAGCGTACGGTTCAGAACAGATTTTAATTGCACTGCTTCCCGCATTCGGACTTGCAGCCTTCGCAATCTTGATGCCGATGACGGCAGTGGTTCTTGGAATTCTTGTACTTATTACTTTGTCATACAGAAACGTCATCGAGGTTTACACAAAGACCGGCGGTGCATACATTGTTTCCCGCGATAACTTTGGTCCTGTAGTTGCACAAATCGCAGCAGTTGCACTGATGCTCGATTACATCGTGACTGTTGCAATTCAATCTGCCGCTGGTGTTGCCGCAATTATCTCGACATTTCCATCTGTTGCGCCGTGGAAGATGCATATGATTTTTGCTGTCATTGCATTGCTCACCTATGGAAATCTTCGTGGAGTTAAAGAAGCTGGTAAAGCATTCGCGATGCCAACGTACTTCTTCGTGGGCTGCATGTTTATTGTCTTTGGTATGGGTATCTATCGCTTAGCAAATGGAACTTTGCCTGTACTTGATACAGATCTTCCTGGCGCTGTTCCAGTGGGTCAAGCACAAGGGCTGCTGACATTTACTGCAATCTTTATTCTGCTTCGCGCCTTCGCTAATGGCGGTTCTTCACTTACAGGACTTGAAGCTATCTCAGATGGCGTGGCGCTCTTTAAGGCACCAGAGCACGTCAATGCAAAACGCACACTCGTTGTCATGAGTACCTTGCTCGGGACTTTGGTTCTTGGAGTCTCTTGGTTTGCTCATCATATTCATGCGATGCCGTATGAATCAGGAACTCCAACAGTTATCTCTCAAATTGCAAAAGCAGCGGTGGGGACTGGCACATTTGGCTCAATAATGTTTATCTTGGTTCAGCTTGCAACAATGCTTATTTTATTTGCAGGTGCAAATACAACATACAGCGCATTCCCATTACTAGTGAACTTCGTCGCAACCGATGGTTATTTGCCACGTCAATTAACTAAGCGTGGCCACCGCCTTGCATTCTCAAATGGAATTTTACTTCTATCCGGTGGTGGATTACTTCTTGTAGTGATTACACAAGGTTCAGTTGAACATCTTGTTGCTTTCTATGCACTCGGTGTTTTTACTGGTTTCACACTCGCCGGGTTTGGAATGACCCGACATACACTACGTACTAGGCCAAGCAACTGGCGTTTCAAAGTGGTTATTAATTCAATCGCAGGAACTGTATCTCTTGCAATCGTTCTTATTTTCTCAGTCGTTAAATTTACCGAAGGTGCCTGGATGGTGCTCGTCACAGCGCCAATCTTGGTGGCAACTTTCTTACGTCTTCGTCGTCAGTACACACGTGAACAAGGCGCACTCTCTGTGAAGTCACATGAAGAGCGTGCAACTTCGATGGGCCGCCATAACGTTACCGTTTTCGTAGATAGTGTAGATATTGCAACAGTGGGTGCAATTCGTTACGCGCGAAGCTTGAAGCCACATAAAATCAAGGCAGTTCACTTTGTAATCGATGATCGCCGTGCTGAAGAGATTCAACATGCCTGGGCCGAATCAGAAGCACTCGAAGATGTTCAACTAGAACTTATCGATTGCCCTGATCGTCGCATTGCAAACTCTGCTTTGGATTATGCAATTCGGAAGACTGAAAAACCTGATGTCGAGTTAACGATTCTTCTTCCTCGTCGCTCTTACTCACGATTCTTAGGGCGATTACTTCATGATCAAACAGCGGAAGAAATTGCTGCCCCAATTTCCCAACTAGAACGAGTTGTTGCAACCATCGTGCCTTTCGACGTTAATCGAATCACGTCAGGAAAAAAGTTGGAAATTCATCATGAGAGTGAAGCGTTAGTCTCAGTTCCTTCACAGCAGAAGGTCAAACCAACGCAGATAGCTCCGAAGATTTTTGAACCAGTAAGCCATCACACTGAAGATGTCACACCTATCGGAAAAATAGAATGGCGTAAGCGTTCGAAGGTTCACGGCAGAGTCACATCCATTTCAACTGCGCCGCGTGGCTCTGCTCCCATGCTTCAAGTTGAAGTCTGGGATCAAACTGGTGGAATCACATTGAGCTTCTTAGGAAGACGTGAAATCGCAGGACTTGAGGTGGGCATGGAGATGCGTGCCGAAGGTATGGTCGGTGAAGAAGAAGGAGAGCTTACAATTCTAAATCCTTCTTACGAACTACTTATCTGAGAAGAATTCCTTCAAGATTGAAGCACACTCTTTTTCAAGCACACCTGCAGTAACTTCAACTTTAAAAATCGAACGTGGATCTCGCAATACATCCCACACCGAACCCACTGCTCCTGCCTTTTCATCCCAAGCACCAAAAACTAAATGCGAGATTCGCGACTGAGCAATAGCGCCTGCGCACATTGCGCAAGGTTCGAGCGTCACAATCAATGTGCAACCATCGAGGCGAGAATTTTGCAGACGCGAAGCTGCGTTCCTGATTGCAATAATTTCAGCATGTGCTGTCGGATCATTATTGGCTTCACGTTCATTTGACCCTTTACCAATGATTACTCCATCTTTATTGATGACAAGTGCACCAACAGGAACATCACCAGTATTTATGGCACTACGAGCAATTTCTAGCGCCTCGCGCATTAGCTCCTCATGATTATGTGCTGAAATTTCTAAGACTCCAGTAACTCAGATAGTTGATCGCCAAAACCTAGTCGATTAGCGATGGCTTCAATCTGTTCATCAGGAAATAGATCCGCATCGTCACATAGCGTTGCAAGTTCCATATGTTGCATGCCAAGGTCTGCAAAGATATCTAAATCACCAGTTGGTAGAGGTTCATCTTCTTCTTCGGGTGCATCAATATCTGCAATTTCCAAAAATTCTGCTGCTACCTCATAATCAAGAGCTGCAGTAATATCACTTAAGAAATACTTTACATTCGAACCTAAAACTCTGATTGCAATAAAGAATTCATCATCAATAGAAATGAGAGCAACAGCTCCACCATTAGTTTGTTGTGACTTGAGTCGTTCAATAATGTGAGTTATGTCATCAGGTTCTGGCAACGCGGCAAGAGACCAACGTCCGTCTTCATGCCACGCCTCAATTGCGAAGTCCTGGGTCTGCTCTGACACATCTCCCATATTGTCACTCATTGGATTAGAAAGAAAGCCCTGTAAGGTAGATGACGAAAGTTCATGTTGCCAATCACCCTTTGATCTCGCATAAATTAACTGTTTTGCGCGATGAAAGAACAGATTCTCCAACTTTCCGTTTACTTGTTGAAGAACTAGTGACCTTGCTTGCATATGAAGCTACTCGCGACGTGAGAACAAAAACTGTTTCGATTAAAACACCTGTCACCGCAACCACCGGACTTATTTTGGCCGAACCAAGTCCAATCGTGGTTCCAATTTTGCGAGCGGGCCTAGGCATGCTTGAAGGTATGACAAAGCTCTTGCCTACAGCGCAAGTTGGATTCTTGGGAATGGTTCGCGACGAAAAAACTTTGCAGCCAAGTACTTACGCAAATCGACTTCCAGATGATCTATCTGGTCGTCAATGTTTTATCCTCGATCCAATGCTGGCAACCGGTGGAACTCTCGTGATGGCAATTAACTACCTCATAGAGCGAGGAGCAAATGAAATTACAGCAATCTGTTTACTTGCTGCTCCCGAAGGAATCAAGGCACTTGAAGATGAATTTAAGAACTCTGGTGTTCCTATCACTTTAGTTACCGGGTCTTTAGATGAAAAATTAAATGAAAAGGGTTACATAGTTCCTGGGCTTGGCGATGCTGGCGATCGACTTTACGGAGTTGTATAAATGGCATCCACATCCCCAGGATACGGAATCACAATTCGCGTTGAAGGCTCACCTGATATTCAACCTGTAGCACTCATCACGACCACCATCACAAATGCTGGTGCAACGATTAATGCACTCGACGTTGTTGAATCATTGCTTGAAAAAGTCGTAGTAGACGTCACTTGTGACACTATCGATGCCGATCATGCACAGCGAATTCATGACGCTCTCTCTTCGCACGCAGGATTATCTGTCCGCAAGATCAGCGACCGTACATTCTTATTGCATTTAGGTGGGAAGATTGAAGTTACTTCCAAAGTGCCTCTCAAAACTCGTGATGATCTATCGCGTGCATACACACCAGGTGTCGCACGAAT
Organism: Actinomycetota bacterium; assembly: GCA_009923805.1. Classification (GTDB taxonomy): domain Bacteria; phylum Actinomycetota; class Actinomycetes; order Nanopelagicales; family Nanopelagicaceae; genus Planktophila. The sequence goes on along the minus strand of RFSY01000004.1, from coordinate 7,529 downwards.
CTCTCAAGCGATTGTCGATGATCCTTCAGATGTTCGCCGCCTGACTATGAAGCGCAATACCGTCGCTGTTGTTACAGATGGTTCTGCAGTACTGGGTCTTGGAAATATCGGCCCAGCGGCGGCGCTTCCTGTGATGGAAGGAAAAGCTGCCCTCTTTAAAAGATTTGCCAACGTTGATGCTTGGCCAGTCTGTCTTGATACACAAGATGTAGATGAAATCGTGAGAACAGTGCAGTTGATCGCACCTGTCTACGGTGGAATAAACCTTGAAGATATCTCTGCTCCCCGTTGTTTTGAAGTTGAGCGCCGTTTGCGTGAACTCTTAGATATCCCTGTCTTTCACGATGACCAACATGGAACTGCAATTGTTGTTCTAGCTGCCTTACGTAATTCACTTAAATTGGTGAAGAAAGATATCTCAAAAGTAAAAATTATCCTCAGTGGAGCAGGTGCTGCTGGTACAGCAATTGCTCGTCTGCTTATTCTCAGTGGAGCCACAAATATCATCGCCTTCGATATTGACGGCGTAATCTCACAAGAATCTCATTCAGATGATTCAATGCGTTCTTGGTTTATAGAACATACAAATTCTGCCAACTTTAAAGGCAATATTCATCAGGCACTGGCAGGAGCGGATATTTTTATCGGCGTAAGCGCACCTGGTGTTCTTAATGAAGCAGATATAGCGTCAATGGGTAAAGATTCCATTGTCTTCGCACTTGCCAACCCAGATCCTGAGATTGATCCCGTCATTGCTCGTAAATATGCCGCTGTTGTTGCAACAGGGCGAAGCGACCACCCAAATCAAATCAATAACGTTCTGGCTTTCCCAGGAATTTTCCGCGGTTTATTAGATGCCCAAGCTCATAAAATTACTGACAAATTACTAGTTGCAGCAGCTGAAGCTATTGCTGATTGCGTGAGTGCTTCGCAGCTGAATACATCATTTATTGTGCCAAGCGTCTTTGATCCAAATGTAGTAACCCAAGTTGCGGCGGCAGTAAAGAAGTCCGTGTGATCGAGCTCGCCGCATCCTTTGATGCTCAATTTTCAACTCTTGCTCCATTTTTCTTCTACATAGTCATTGGTGCAATAGTTTTTATCGAAACCGGTCTCCTCTTTGGTTTTTTCTTACCTGGTGATTCAGTCTTATTTAGTGCGGGATTAGTTGCAGCATCACACGGAAATATCAATATCGTTCTTCTCATAGCAATCATTTTGCTAGCAGCGTTTTTTGGTGATCAAGTTGGCTTTGTTATTGGTCGAGTCGTTGGTCGCCCCTATTTAGATAAGCGTAAATCACCACGAGTCCAAAGAATGATTGCAAACTCTGAACGCTTCTATGAGCACACCGGTTGGTGGGCGGTAGTTGCCGCACGATTCTTTCCTTGGATCAGAACTTTCGTTCCCCCAATAGCCGGTGCATCAAAGATGAATTACTACAAGTTTCTATCTGCAAATATTTTGGGTGCGATTTTGTGGGGCGCGGGAATCACGCTTGCCGGGTTTTATGCAGCAACTTTGCCTTGGGTGAGAACTTCTTCCTATGCACTTGCCACCTTCTTTATTTGTGCGTCAATCGTTTCCGGGCTTGCGAATTATTTACGCCTCCGACAACAACGCCCAAGTAAGTCATAGCAATTCCCGAAATAAGATAAATACTCACATTCACTCCATCTGCCGGTGAATATAAATCGATAAGTAGTGATGCAACGAGCTGTCCCCCAACACTAAATAAGGTGAAGGTGAGCACGCCAAGATGCTGGACAATCGTTGATGTGAAAGCGATGTAAATAACTCCGAGTGTGCCGCCTGTGTAAATCCACCACGGGCCAGCTGGCAAGGCAACTAACGTTGTTGGTCCAATGAGGGCTAAGAAAAGTAAGAGAAGAAATAGAAAAGATGTGCCCATAAAGAAATTAAGAAATGATGTAGTGAAACTTTGATGAGAGTGCTCATTGATCTGGCCATTCATTGCACGCTGTACGCCAACGATTGCACCAGCTACACACCCAAGCAAAACTGCAACTATTGAAATATTGCTAGCATCTAGGCGATCAAAGACAGAGATAAAGACTGCAAATACAGTAAAGAGTGCTGCTGCAATTCGTCGCGGTGTTACCTGCTTCTTTCCCCCGCCAGTAAGGCCAATCCGATCGACAACAAGTGATGTCGCAGTTTGGCCGGCAATAGAAGCCACGGAATAGATTGCTACTCCAATAACCGGAACAATATGTGTTTGCACAGCGACAAAACTGCCTCCAAGTGCGCCGGCAAAAAGCGTCCATCGAGGAAGTTCCTTGCGGGAAACGGCTCCGCGAAGATTGCGAGCACCTTCTTTGATTGAAGGGCTAAAGATTGCGATGATCGTAATAATCACCAATCCAGACCCGAATGAAACTAGGGCCGCTTCTAATCCATTATTAAGACGATGTGAAAGCTCCCCGTTTGCCCGTGCTTGCAACGCAATCATGGCTCCTGAAATCGCTGCGAGAAAATCAAGTCTCTGGGTTTTCTTAGACATCCTCAGATTCTATTAACTTTCTAGCGCAAGAGTGATTTCAAGCCACTCTTCTTCCCGTGTTTGCAGTTCACTCTGAGCGCTTGCTAATTCACTCGTGATTGCTAGCAATCGGTTGTGGTCCAGCGATTCTTGCTCTTGTTCAGCTAACAACACGGCCACACGCTCTTTTCCTTTAACGATTTGTTTCTCTACGCGAGCCAGATCTTTCTTCCATTGACGTTGTTCGGCGGCACTTGAGGTGGAACTGAATTTAGTTGAGGTAGCACTTTGCGATGCCACCGATTCAACTCTCTGCTCTAAATATTGATCTACACCACGAGGCAGATCTCTTAAAACACCATCTCCAAGGAGGCCATAGAAACGATCACAGACTCGTTCCAGGAAGTAACGATCGTGAGAAATCACGATAAGTGTTCCACCGTAGCTATCGAGTAAATCTTCTAGCTCGGTCAGAGTTTCAATATCAAAATCATTTGTTGGTTCATCCAGCAAGACAACATTGGGAGAATCCATCAGTAATCTCGTAAGTTGCAAGCGACGACGCTCTCCTCCGGATAAATCTCCGACTGGCGTCCACTGTGCATCACGATCAAAACCAAGTCGTTCACATAGTTGCGATGCTGAAAGAGTCTTGCCCTTACCTATCTCAACATGTGTTGCGACTTTTTCAACTGCTTCAAGTAATCGCCAGGTTGGGTCTAACTCATCCAAATGCTGAGTAAGGAAAGCAATCTTGACGGTGATTCCAGTGACCAATTTTCCGGCTGCAGGTTGTATGAGCCCTGCCAAGGTGCGCATCAGCGTTGTCTTTCCAGCACCATTTACTCCAACGATTCCTATGCGATCTCCTGGACCAATATTCCATGTGAGGTTATCAATTAACTCTTTATCACCTGCTGTGATCTTTGCGTGATGAAGTTCAAAAACTGTATTACCAAGTCTGTTGAGAGCAAATTTCAACAACTCAGTTGAATCTCGTGGGGCTGGTTCTGCTGAAATTAATTCATTAGCAGCATCCACTCGAAACTTAGGTTTTGTAGTTCGTGCTGGCGCACCTCGCCGCAACCATGCCAACTCTTTACGGATTAGATTATTTCTTCGCGCATCCATTGAATTTGCCTGGCGAGCACGCTCTGCCTTAGCTAGAACAAACGCTGAATAACCACCGTCATACTCCTCGACTTTACCTAATACAACTTCCCAAGTGCGATCAGTTACTGCGTCGAGAAACCAGCGATCGTGTGTGACAACAAGTAGAGCCAGGTCTTTACGATTATTGAGATGGTCTGCAAGCCACGCAACACCTTCCACATCTAAGTGGTTAGTGGGTTCATCAAGAAGTATTAAATCAAGATCATCGATAAGTAATTTGGCTAAGCCGACTCTACGTTTTTCTCCACCCGAAAGTGAGGTGAATACTCTTTCAAATAAGTGATCATCAAAACCACCGAAAAGACCGGTAAAGATTTCACGAATTCTTGGATCACTTGCCCATTCATGCTTTTCTCGTTCACCAATAACAACATCACCAACAGTTGCATTTGCCTGCGCTATATCTACTTGAGAAAGGATTCCAATTCTTGCTGCATTTGATTTGGTGACTCTTCCGGCATCAGGATCTTCCACACCTGCAATAATTTTCATGAGTGTGCTTTTTCCAGAACCATTACGTCCAACGATTCCAATACGTTCGCCTTCAGATACGCCTAATGAGACGTTATCCAGAAGTGGGCGAATATCAAAGGCTTTAGATACAGCTTCGATATTCACTACATTGCGCGCCACGGTAGGAGAGCGTACCTTTGAACTATGAAGGTCACCGACCGTACATATGCGTTAGAGCTAGATAAGAATGACCCTCTAGCCCAGTACCGAAGTAAATTTGTGATTACCGACCCAAATCTCTGCTATCTCGATGGCAATTCGTTGGGCAGATTGCCTCATGCAACAGTAAAGAGTGTCAGTGACTATCTTTCTCAAGAATGGGGAAATGAAGTCGTCACCGGCTGGGCACATTGGATTGATGAAGGCCAAGTCGCTGGAGATCTTCTTGGGCGCGCAGTTCTTGGGTCTGCTCCAGGCCAAGTCCTTGTCTGCGACACCACCTCAGTCAATTTCTATCAACTCTGTCTAGCTGCAATCAGCGCTCGACCTGGTCGCAAGACAATCATTACCGACGCAGCAAATTTCCCAACAGATAGATACATACTCGATGGAATTGCAAAACAGCTTGATTTAAATCTTGTAATTATAGATAACGAGAACCCAGTTATTGCCCAGAATGAACTTATAACAGCTGAACTCCTTGAAGAACATATGACCGAAGATGTAGCACTTGTAACTTTTCAAGTCATTCAATATCGCTCGGGTGCACGTACCGACATTAAGTCGATTACCGATTTAGCACGTTCCTATGGCGCACTGGTCGTATGGGATGCCAGCCATGCAGCAGGTGCGATTGAAATGAACTTTGATGCAAACGGGGTAGATCTCGCCGTTGGTTGCACGTATAAGTATGGAAACTCCGGACCTGGTTCCCCCGCATGGTTATATGTAAATAAGCGAGTACAGAAAGAGTTGCAAGTTCCAATCCAAGGTTGGTTTGGTAATGAAGATCAATTTGGAATGGGAGCTGATTTTAAAAAAGCTGAAGGCATTCGTGGTTTTCAGATTGCAAGTCCATCGATTATTGGAATCCGCGGTGTGCAAGTTGCCTATGCCATGATCGAAGAGGCTGGTATTGAGGTGATTGCATCCAAGGCCGCAATCGGAACACAGATGATGATTGATCTTTTTGACGAATGGCTAGCGCCGCTGGGCTACACCTTGTTAACCTCTCGAAATCCAAAAGAACGCGGTGGCCATATCTCACTTGGACATCCAGATGCTGCAAAAATCTGTATCGCACTTCGCAAATTCGCTAATGTGATTCCTGATTACAGAACACCCAATGCAATTAGATTGGCAATTTCTCCACTTCCAACATCGTATGTCGAGGTGTGGGATGGGTTCCAGCGCATCAAGAACCTCACTGAAACACGACAGTATGAAAAAGTTGAAGGATCGGATTCACGAGTCACATGAGTGAAAATTATGAATCAGCCCTCACCTATAACTCTTATCTTGCAGTCGATAATCTTTTAAATCTACAAAAGCCTCTCTCTGAAGGGCCGGAACATGATGAGATGCTTTTTATTATCATCCACCAAACTTATGAACTCTGGTTCAAGCAACTTATCCATGAATTTTCACAAGCACAGCGTGCCCTTGAAGGTGGAGATACCCACTACGCACTATCCATTTTGGGACGTATACGAACAATTATGAAAGTCTGTGTAGCGCAAGTAGATATTTTAGAGACTATGACCCCGCTGCAATTTAACGCTTTCCGTGGCTATCTCTCTTCATCCAGTGGATTCCAATCTGCACAATTTAGAAAAGTGGAGGCAATTCTGGGACGCAGAGATAGTCGTATGGCTGGACACTTACCGCCCGATGTCCAAAGTGAGATTGGGGAGATTGCTTCTCGCAATTCCATTTGGGATTCTTTCTTAGAGTATCTAGGAAAGCGTGGTTACTCACTTCCCGTGGATGTAATCAGTCGCGATAAAGCAATTGCATATATTTCTAACCCTGAAGTTCAAGATGTTCTCTTAAAGGTTCACAAAAGTGACCCCGAGAGTGCAATGGTCTCTGAACGATTAGTTGATATTGATGAAGGCATACAAGAGTGGCGCTATCGCCATGTGAAGATGGTTGAACGCACTATTGGCCAGAAGATGGGAACCGGTGGATCTAGCGGTGTTGAGTACTTAGCAAGCACTCTCTTTAATCCGGTATTTAAAGATCTCTGGGAGATCCGTTCCCGCTTTTAAGAAGGTAACCCTTTCAGAACAATCTCTTCAAGTGAAAGACGTTCACGCTTTGCAGTCTCACGTTCTAAAAGTGGACCACTTAATTTTTCAGGCACGTCCTGAGTTCCAATTGCGATAACCACTACAGGTACAAGTTCGGCAGGAATAGAGAGTTCTTTTTGTGCAATAGTTTTATCAAAGCCTGTCATCTGATGCGCAATTAATCCACGGTGATGAGTTTCAACGACGAGTTGCCCCACTGCAAGACCGCAGTCAAATTGATAATCTGCGTGGATTGAACCATCTGACTTTGTTGTCTTTGCAGTAACTAAAATAAGTGCCGATGCGTTCTTGGCCCATTTTTGATTGAACTCACCCAGTGAAGTCAGAATCTGTGAAAATGTTTGATCGCCGCGCTTGCCTACAAAGAACCGCCATGGTTGACCGTTGAAAGCAGATGGCGCCCACCGCGCAGCTTCAAGAATTCCGAGTAAATCGTGATCACCAATCGTTGCACTCTCATTAAAGGAACGTGGGCTACGTCTCGTGGCAATAATCTCGTGAACCGGTACCGAAGTCTCTGCTTTCATATCCGCAACCTTAAGGCTCCTATAGAATTCTCGCATGTCGATTTCAGAGTGGATACATCACACCGCCGACTCACTTGTCGCGCACAATTTGCAGATACCGCTTTTTATCCTGCTTATTTTCTTTGCATTCGCTGAAGCTGCTGCATTCGTTGGTTTTGTATTGCCTGGTGAAACATCACTACTAATCGGTGGCGTGCTTGCACATGCGGGAGTTTGGAATGTTTGGGTATTCCTTGGCGCAGCTATAGTCGGTGCAATCGCAGGTGATTCTGTCGGATATGAAATTGGTAAGCATCTGGGGCCGAGGATTAAAGAGAATGCTTTTGGCAGATTTGTCGGAGAAAAGCGCTGGAAGTTGGCCCAAGCAATCTTTGATCGCTATCACGGTGGTGCAATCTTCTTTGGTCGTGCACAGGCACTGCTTCGCGCTCTAGTTCCAGCACTAGCTGGCATGAATAAAGTTCCATACCGCCAATTTCTTAAATGGAATGCAGCAGGCGGAATAGTATTTTCAACAATCGTAGTTTTCTTAGGGTATGAATTCGCAAACTCGTTGGCAAC
>RFSY01000030.1 GCA_009923805.1 Actinomycetota bacterium | reverse complement strand
ACTCAGATGCACTGGCAGGCGATAAACGAGGCTGAAGTTGCAGCGGGTGAGCCGCTTGGAAAGCCGCGCCTGAAGGCGGTCGATCGCGAAGAGCTACTAAAACTCGGTAGGCTTTAATACGTGCGATTTATCAACGAGAACCTATTTTTGACCTCACCTATGACGATGTCTTTATGGCACCAAGTCACTCTGAAATCACAAGCCGCATGGAAGTTGATCTTTCATCCAATGATGGCAGCGGCACAACAATCCCATTAGTGGTTGCAAATATGACCGCAATCGCTGGTCGACGTATGGCAGAGACAATGGCACGCCGCGGTGGGCTTGTCGTAATCCCGCAAGATATTCCAATTCCTGTCGTTGCTGAAGTTATTGCCTCGGTAAAAGCTCGCCACACCTTCTTTGAAACACCCATCACGCTGACGCTGAAAGAGACTGTTGCTGATGCCGCATCGCTGATTAATAAGCGTGCGCACGGAGCAATCATCATCGTCGATGGCAAGAAACCGGTAGGAATCGTTACTGAAGAGGATCTAGCAGGTGTTGATCGCTTCACACAGTTAAGCCAAGTGATGACGCAAGAGCTCACAACTATGCCTGATTCCCTTGATCCTCGCCAAGCATTTGATTTCCTTAATGAACGCCTGCGCACTGTGGCACCAGTAGTTTCTGCAAACGGAGACCTTGTTGGAATCGTGACTCGCGTGGGAGCACTTCGTGCAACTCTGTATGCACCAGCTATAGATAAGAGCGGAAAGCTTCGTATTGCAGCAGCAGTGGGAATTAATGGTGACGTTGCGGATAAAGCAACGAAGTTAGTTGCTGCGGGCGCCGATGTTCTCGTTGTTGATACAGCACACGGCCACCAAAAGAAGATGATTGAAGCTTTGCAAGCAATCAAGAAGTTAAATCTTGGCGTACCGATCGTCGCAGGAAATGTTGTCACCGCCGACGGTGTTCGTGATTTAGTTGCCGCAGGTGCGGACATTATTAAAGTTGGCGTAGGACCAGGTGCGATGTGTACAACACGTATGCAAACTGGCGTTGGCCGTCCACAATTTTCAGCAGTTCTTGAATGCGCAACAGAGGCAAAGAAGTTAGGCGCACATGTCTGGGCAGATGGCGGAGTACGCCACCCACGCGATGTTGCACTGGCGCTCGCTGCAGGTGCATCACAAGTAATGATTGGTTCTTGGTTTGCCGGAACATATGAATCACCTGGAGATTTAATGCGTGATAGTTCAGGGCGCGCTTATAAAGAGTCATTCGGTATGGCATCAAAGCGTGCAGTCAGCGCTCGCACTTCACAAGAGGACGCGTTTGATCGCGCACGCAAAGCGCTCTTTGAAGAAGGAATTTCATCTTCCCGAATGTTCTTAGATCCAAATCGTCCTGGAGTTGAAGATCTCATTGATGAAATTATTTCTGGACTTCGGTCATCATGCACCTATGCAGGTGCAAAGAATCTTGAAGAGTTTGCAGACCGCGCAGTTGTTGGTATCCAATCTGCGTCTGGATATGCAGAAGGTCGCCCGTTAAATCAAAGCTGGCGTAATTAAGCATTGATTTCTGCTGGTTTCATGCGAGTTTCTCTGTACTGAAAAAACCGGTACTATTCGCATTCGCAGTACACAATTCAATAAGCGTGCGTAGCTCAACGGATAGAGCATCTGACTACGGATCAGAAGGTTAGGGGTTCGAATCCCTTCGCGCGCACAAGTTAAGCTCTCGGTGCCTTTCACACCGGGGGCTTTTCTTTTTCTCTTACTTACCTGAATCTCAATCAGTCAGGTAGATGATTCCATTTTCCTCGCGAACAGGTACGCGCTCTAGCGCATATGAAGCGGGCCCACGTAGCACATCGCCATTTTTTGGATCAAAGAGTGCGTTATGACAAGGACAGAGCAACCCTTCGGATTCAACTGCGACTATGCACCCTTTATGTGGGCAGGTTGCATCCATTGCAAGTATCCCGCCGGAATTTCGAGCAAGAATATACGTGGTGGTATTGCCGTAGCGATTCTTTGCGGTAAATGATTTTGTCGAATGAAGTGGAATTTCCGAAGATTTAGCGATTGCAATATCGGCCTTCTTCACCACAACTGGCTCAGGAGATTTACTTGCTGAAGGCGTCGGCGATGGGGTTGCTGATTCTGATGAAGTTGGTGAAGGGGAGGGAATAATTTTTCCAGAATCCCAGGCTAGGACGTTCTTGCCTTTACTCTTAACTTTGATGCAGGTAAAGAGCCTGCCGTTATATGTCGTTGTTTGTCCGAGCACTCGGCACTTCATTGGCGGCGTTGTCGCGGCAAGTGCGGGAAAAGCGATCGTGGCCAGGCTAGAGATGAATCCGAAACCTAGGATTCGTCGCGAAATTGGATTCACAGATTGAGATTACCTAGCAAAAGTTAACAGCCGGTGTATTTCTGGTTGAAAAAGTGCGAGAACTATTTCCCCTGTCTTCATGCTCCATTTTCTATCCCTTCTCCTAGGAAATGCAGACTTCCCTCACATCATCGAGCGGAACTCATCCCAACTCGACCCAAAGGAAATGGATAGATATGAAAACTCGTCACAAACTAGTGGCAGGGTTGGCAATCGTTGCAACAGCCGCAGGATCTGCAGTTGCAAACTCAGCTCTGACAAAACCTGAATACATCATCGCTTCGAATAGCGCAGTCGATATTAAGTCACTTGCCTACGCTGGAGACACAATCTCTGGATTTACGATTAAAGGTATTCCTGATGGCATGGGCGCAATGCGCAATGCCGATGGAACAATCACACTTCTTTCAAGCCACGAAGTTCCTTCATATGCACCAATTGGAACATTTGCAAAGGCTGCGGATGCCGGAAAGCCAATTCTTGGTACATCAATCACTAAGTTCACATTGAACGCAGCAGGTAATCGCATTCTTAAGGCATCAAACTTCATTACTTCATGGAGTTTCTACAACTACAACACAAAGACTTATCAGGCATCACCAACAGGTGCAGCTCCAACAACTCAGACACTCGGTATGGATAACTTCATCAGCCGTTTCTGTTCAGCAACCCTCGTTCAAGCCGGCGGACTCTCATTTACTGATGGTGGTACAAAGTATGGCTACGACGGCGCTGTCTACCTCGCTGGTGAAGAAGATGGCGATAGCGGATACGCACGTGGCTTCGCATTCGACATGGATGGAAATGCAATCAACCTTCCACGCGTCGGTCTTGCTTCATGGGAGAACTTGATTCCTAACCTTAAGCCAGGCAAAAACACTGTTGTTATGGCTAATGAAGATGGATCAGCTACTGATTCACAACTCTTTATGTATGTCGGAACAAAGACAACATCAGGAACATTTGCAGATAAGGCTGGTCTTACAAACGGTGATCTTCACGTTATGAGCATTCCAAATATCTCTAATGACAACGCATTCCGCGCTGCTTACGGAAAGAACAAGCCAGTTGACGTGACATTTGCTAAGACCATCTGGGATGGCGATATGAAGACACAGCAGGCAGACCATGCTGCTAAAGGAACTGAATTCTCACGCGTTGAAGATGGTGAATGGGATCCAACAAATCCAAACGTTTACTACTTCGTTACTACTGAATCAAATAAGGATCCAGGAGCAACAAAGGAAAATCCATCAGAGCCTGGTATTAAGCGCGACGGCGGCGGATTCTGGAAGTTGACATTTGTTGATGGCCAGAAGCCAGAACTTGGTGCAAAGCTTGAACTCCTTCTTGATGGATCAGAAGCTCCATACTTGAGCAAGCCAGATAACATGACAATCACATCTGATGGAATTGTCATGCTTCAAGAAGATCCAGGCAATAACGACCACGTTTCACGTCTTATTGCATTCCGTCCACAAGATGGAAAGTTGGCAGTTGTTGCTGAATTCAACAAGGAGTACTTCGCAAAGGATGCTCCAAAGTTCATGACGGTAGATGAAGAATCATCAGGAATTATCGATGTAACATCATTGATCGGTAAGCCTGGCGATACATCGAAGCACTTCTACTTCAATGCTCAGGTACATACAACTGGCGGCTACACAGCGCGCCCAGACCTCACCACAAAGACAACTGGCGGAATCTTGAAGTTCAACCAGAAGACTCTTGAGGGTGGCGGTTACTACAAGCTGACAATCTCTGATTGGAAGACTGTATTCGGTTCTTAATTCCGGGACAAAACTAAATAAGAAAAACCCCGCACTCATTAACGTGAGTGCGGGGTTTTTTAATTATCTAGTAATCAAATCTATTTACAGATTTCAGCTGCCTTCTCCATGGCGTAATCCGCATTCGAACCAGTCTCATCAAGTAATTTTGCTGATTCACTCTCGATGCACTTTTGGTAGTCGGCTGGACTTGCCTGATCTTCATTCTTCGTACCAGAACACCCCATGAGTGAAATCAGAAGCAGGATACCGATGGCTGTAGAAACTGAACGCATGGATTAATCCTAGGAGCCTGCGCCCGGGTTGCAACTCAAATTCACGCTTGCGCCTTAGGTAAGGCCGCCAAAATTCACATAGCGCACATGCCATTTCTCAGGCAGAATCTCGGAATGAAATCCGGTCGCATCGTTGGTCTGTGTGTGGCCTTAACTTTTGTCCTCACGGGCTGCGGTGAAAGTTCTAAGTTATACCCATCATCCAAGGCAGATGGAGTTTTCTTCTCAGTGCCTAAGAGCTGGAACAGTTTGAGCACTGCTGCACTCAACAAATATGAAATGGGTGCATCGGATAAGCAGACAAGTGATCGCAGGTCATTGGTCAAATGGCAGATTGCATTTTCAACGGATCCTAAAATAAAAGTTTCTCAAGTATTTACGTTAAAGCCCCCAACATCACCATTAGTCTTTGCAAGAGTTCGCGACTTGACCAGCACTGAAATGAATGAGTTTTCCTATAATTCTCTCCGCGATGTAGTTACTCCTATTACGCAATTACTCAAAGGGGTTGATTTAGGAGCCCCTGACTTTAAAATCATTAGCGATGAAGTAATAGTGGAGAAAGGTGCCCGTGGTATTCAAACCATCTATAGCTTCTCCATCGATGGCGTAGAACAGACGCTAAACCAGAGAGCGCTCATGTCCAACGATCGCTCAACCCTTTACTTCCTTTTAGCTCGATGTGCGACCACGTGCTATACAAAAAATAAGAAAGTTATGGAAGAAATTGTGAACTCTTACACAGTACAGGGAGCCAAATGAGTCAGTTAGAAAAACCAACGAGTCGCCTGCGTGACTCAGACCGAAAGACTCGTGTTCATCTCTCCTTGTACGACCGTGTTAAGTTCTTGCTTCTCTTTGGCCTAACTTTCTTAGTTCTGGCTTGGTCAAGCCTTGCACAAAACCCTATCCTCAGCTTTCAAGATGCAATTAATGAAACGGCACGTTCTAAATCGTGGCTCATTATTCTTGCTGTTATCGAAGTGGTTCGCCAGATTCATTTTCTCATCGCCGAACTCTTATCGCCGTATCACGGCATCTGGACAAAATATTTTGCCTTTGTAGATACCCAAGTCCATAGACTCAGTGACTGGACCCGTTTTCGCCTCTCTCGTGTCGTTAAATGGTTGCTCGTCGTATTCCTTCTTGCAGTCATTCTCGGTGCAGTTTATAAAGAGCCTCCAATCAAGGCGCTGTTCCTAGCGCCAAAAGCATTTCTCACCGCTCTGCCGATGCTTGGACAACTCCTCTTTGCTGTCTTCTTTGTCATTATTCAATTTGGCGCAATCTTCTGGTTCTTAAGCCGAGGTGGTGTTGATACTTACTTCCCTGATGACATTAGAACTCGCTTTAGTGATGTCTGGGGACAAGATCATGTTCTCAATCGCATCCGTGAAAATTTGCTCTTCTTAGAAACTCCAGAAGAGATTGAAAAGCATGGTGGATATGTGCCGGGCGGAATCCTTTTGTGGGGCCCTCCCGGAACAGGAAAAACTTTGATGGCTGAATCAATGGCCGGCGAGACAGGAAAGCCTTTCGTCTTTGTTGATCCAGGTGCTTTTACCAATATGTTTATGGGCGTTGGAGTTCTTAAAGTTAAAAGTCTCTTTCGAAAGTTACGTAAATTAGCGCTGCGCTATGGCGGCGTAGTTGTCTTCTTCGATGAAGCAGATTCACTTGGAAATCGCGGAATTGTTACCTCGGGTGGACCTCAGAGAAATTCAACGATGGGCCAAACATCAATTTTTGAGAGCAATTGTCATGGAGGCACATACCTTTCTGAATCAGCAGTATCTGCAATCGCGCGCGAAAAGTTTGTTATGGGTGCCGGTGGCGGTGGCGGCGGTGGAGGAATGGGAACTCTTCAGGCACTTCTAACCGAGCTCTCTGGTTTAAAAAAACCACGCGGGTTTTTCAACAGAGTGGTACGCCGAACACTCGGTATGCGTCCAAAGAATCCACCGAAATATCGAATTCTTGTTGTGATGGCTACCAACATGCCTGAAGCACTTGATGAAGCACTTTTGCGCCCTGGACGTATCGATCGCATGTATCGCGTTGGATATCCAAGTAAAGCCGGTCGTGTGCGTACCTACGAAGGTTATCTTTCAAAAGTTTCGCACTCACTTACTGCTGAAGAAATCGACAAGATTGCAACGATAACTCCTTATGCAACTGGTGCAACAATTAAAGACACCATCAACGAAGCTCTCATCACAGCTATCCGCAACGGTCGCACATCCATTGAGTGGTCAGACATTGTCAAAGCAAAGCAGCAGAAAGAACTTGGACCATCTGAAGATGTTGAATACATCGAGCGTGAGCGCCATGCAATTGCAGTCCATGAAGCGTGTCATGCCGTTATGGCTCATCGCACTCGCCAACATATGGCGATCGACTTGGCCACTATTGAAAAAGGCTCTGACTATCTTGGGATGGTGGCGAGCATTCCGCCGGATGATCAATTCACTCGCTGGAAGAGTGAATATCAATCAGATATTTTGGTTTCACTTGCATCTCTTGCTGGAGAACGCATGTTCTTTAAAGATGATAATTCATCAGGTGTATCTGGCGATCTGGAGAGCGCAACGACTATTGCCTCATTAATGGAAGGTCAGTGGGGAATGGGATCTACGATTTCATCCCACGCAAGTAACCGCCGTTTTGAGATGGGCTCTCCAGGTGGAGGTAAAGGCAAAGACGATACTGAGAAGCAGATGCGTATGGCGTTAAGTGATCGCATCGAAGAAAATTTAAGCAAACTATTGATTCAAGCCGAAGATATTTTGCGTGAAAATCGTAATCAGGTTCTGGCTTTAGCGCATGCACTGGAAACGTATAAAACGCTTTCAGGTGAGGATGTTGCGGCCGTTATTGATTGCACACAAGGCTCTATCGTTGACGGACGTCCTTATCTCAACCCTGCATTCCTTGCAGAGATTGAGAAATATCACGAGGCTTCTGTCATAGCCCATCAGCAACACAGGGTTCCGGATGTCAGTCTTCCGCTTATTACAGTGCATCCATCACTGTAATTGACTCACCGAAGACTAAGTCGCTGGCAACTGCTTGCCATGCCTTGCTATTTGCGTTAACCATATGAGCATCCCACGATGGTCGATCACTCCAGATTTCCCACACATTAACAACATCGGTGTTTTGGGTATCCCGATAAATATCAATAAATTCACAACCAGATTCGGTACGGATTACTGCGATATGAGCCGCCAACTTAGAAACGAATTCATCAAACTTTCCTGGCTTAACGTTGATGGTGACAAATAGAAATACTTTTTGCATAGTCGAACAGTACTGGAAGTCCTATGCTTGAGACATGGCTGTCTTGGCGATTGATATCGGCGCAACTAAATTTGCAGTAGCCATCGTAGATTCTGCCCACGAGGTCAATTTTCGGCAAGACATTCCTACGACTCAATTATGGGATGGGCTATCCCACGCTTTGCTCAATATCCGTGATAGCCAAAATGAAAAAATTACAAAGATTGGTATTGGAAGTGCTGGGCCGATTAATGTGCAACGCGGTGAGATTAGTCCAGTCAATATTGCGCAATGGCGAAATTTTCCTTTAATTCCAAAGATCACAGAGATATTCCCTGATGCGCAGATTGCAATGGTTGGCGATGCGGTAGCACTGGCTATTGCTGAACATGCAATCGGTGCTGGGCGTGGAACCAGAAATATGTTGGGAATGGTTGTATCCACCGGTATTGGTGGTGGAATTATTGTTAATAACAAACCGCTTGAAGGAGATTATGGAAATGCCGGCTATTTTGGGCACACAGTTGTCGGAGATTACGACGGTGGTTGTAACTGTGGTCGCCTAGGTTGTGTTGAAGGATATTCAAGTGGAACGAGCATGGTGCGTTATGCACAAAATAATGGATGGAGCGGTGCAGATTTTGTTGTACTTGCTGCCAGTGCGCAAACTGGTGATAAGAATGCAATTGCCGCTATTGAGTTTGGCGTCAATCACTTAGCGAAAGCAATCATCAATATTGTGCAGATTTTTGATCTTCATCATGTGGTGATTGGTGGGGGAGTAACAGAGGCAGGTGATATTTACTGGAAACCTCTTGAGAAAGCCGTTGAAAATCTCTCAACTTCACTTGGGCTCGTAGAACCGATAAAGTTACTCCCTGCGCAGTTACAACGTAATGCGGGTTTGATAGGAGCAGCAATGGCGGTCGGTCTTGAGTAACTTCACTCTCTCTATCGATTGCGGCGGCCTATTCATTAAGAGCTGCGTACTTGATGATTCAGGAACAATGCATGCGACCCCAACTCGTATTGAAACTCCATACCCACTGACAAGAGAGCGCTTTCTCGACACCGTAAAGCAGATTGCAGATTCACTGCCTAAAGCTGCACGTGTAACTGTTGGTATCCCTGGAATGATTCGTAATGGCGTTGTTGTTGCAACCCCTCATTACATCAATGATGCTGGCCCACACACTCGTATGAACCCAGAACTAAAAGAGCAGTGGTGGGGATTTGATGCCGAAGCTGCGATTGCAGATAAGTTAGGAATTCCGACAAAGGTTTTAAATGATGCTGAGGTACACGGGGCTGGTGTTGTTACTGGCTCTGGACTAGAAATCGTATTAACCCTTGGCACCGGACTCGGTTTTGCAGTATTTCACGGTGGCAAGTTATCGCCACACTTTGAACTTTCGCATGCAACTGTGCGCCGCAATACAACTTATGACACATGGATTGGCGATCGCGAACGTCGTCGTATGGGAAATACATTCTGGTCACGTCGTGTGCGTCTGATGGTTTCAGAGCTGCGCCCAGTGTTTCTTTGGGATCGTCTCTATATCGGTGGCGGAAATTCACACAGCGTTCAACAGCGAGATTTAACTCTGATGGGTGATGACGTTGTCATCGTTCCAAACTCTGCCGGAGTTGCCGGTGGAGTTCGCGCTTGGCAGTTGTAGTTCTTTACGCTCTTATTACTTTAGCAAATTCGCGGAAATCTTCGACAAGTAAATCAATTTCAGTCTGGCCATGTGCCAGCGAAATTAACCATTGCTCATCAAGACCTGGTGGCGTGATGATTCCGCGGTTGAGTGCAAATAACCAATGAGCTTCTGCAACACCAAAATCAGTAGCTTTGTAATCTCGGTAGTTGCGAACTGGCGTTGTTGACCAGGTAACGCAACCCTTAACGCCAAAACCAACAGTATGTGCTGGCAATTGATATTCATCAATAATGTCACCAATACGAGTAAGTGCCTGCAAGTTAAGTACTTCTGCCGCTGCAAGTGCTTTATCTGTGCAAATACGATCGATTGCACGCACGCCTGCCATTGCGAGTGGGTTACCGTTAAAAGTTCCAAAGTGAGCCATCTTGCCGTTGCTTACAAAGTCCATGTACTTCTTCTTGCCACCAAATGCTGCAAGTGGCAACCCACCACCAATTGATTTTGCAAGAGTGATCAAATCTGGCTTTACACCAAGGCGAGCCGATGCACCGTGTGCACCAGCTGTAAGTCCAGTCTTTACCTCATCAAAGATGAGGACAACGTTGTATTGATCGCAGAGTTCGCGAACCCGTTCGAGATAGCCGGCATCAGGTAGAACAATTGCTAAATTTTCCAGAACAGGTTCAACAATGAAGCAAGCAATACTCTTGGCGTTCTTTTCAAACATTCGCTCTAGCGATTCGATGTTATTAAATGGAACAACATAGATAACTCCGGGAACAAGGTTTGCATCAATAACTGGAGTTGGATTCTCTTCATCACCTACCAGGTCGAGAGCTGGCTTACTTGAAACTACAAATGGGTCATAGCTTCCGTGGTAGCCACCTTCAATTTTAAGTATGCCCATCTTCTCGGTTGCAGATCTAGCAACACGAACGGCGTACATCGTCGATTCAGTGCCAGAGTTAGTAAAGCGAACCTGATCGATGCCAAAGCGCTTGCAGATTCGCTCTGCGGCATCAGTTGACGTTGGTGAAGGAGTTACGAAGAGCATTCCTTGGCTAAGAGATGTTTGAATCTCTTCCACCACGATTGGGTTGAGGTGACCGGCGAGCATGGCCCCGAAGCCCATAGAAAGGTCGAGCAGTTGGCGGCCATCGACATCGGTCATGTAGGCGCCACTGGCTGATGTGATTGAAATTGGGTATGGATCCCAATGCTGGAAGCTTGATGTCACCCCAAGTGGGAGTGAGCTAAATGCTCGCTTACTTTCGAGAGCTGAGGCGTGTGTGCCTTTGGTGAAGAGTTCCCATTCAGATTTAAGTACAGAGGCTACTTTTTCTGGAGAGATTGGAAGAGATGTGGCTGGAAGGTATCGATATGTATTGCTATGGTGCGATTGGATCGCTGATTGTGTAGTCATTGTAAAGCTGTACGGCAAATGTTTCTGATTTAGAAACGGTTTGAGAAGTACTCTCCTTTTTTGTTGCGAATGAACGCATGCTAAGTATCTCTTAAGGTAAAAAAGTTTGCAACTATTAAGGATTTCTCCGCGTGGTTTACGCATGAAAAATTGATAACCTTCGCATTATGGGAAAACCGACAATTATTCTTGCCACAAGTAATGGCGTCGGAATGGGACACTTGGCACGGGCAAGTGCAATAGCGTTGGCTCTCAAAGAATTTGCAAATCCAATTATTGTTTCTATGGCTGGTGGTATTGCAGAAATACCTGAATACATGGGAATTCGTTGCGAATATATTCCAGGTCGTGATCGCATGTGGATGTCACGAGAAAAATGGGATGTGTATTTACGAGATCGATTAATGGCCCTTGTTGATGAAACTGGCGCGCGAGTAATGTCATTTGATGGAGTAGTTCCATATCCAGGTGTTATCGCTGCAAAGTTTTCACATCCGAACTTGGCACTTGTTTGGGTGCGACGTGGCTTGTGGCAGAAGAAGCCCCAACGTTTTGTTTTAGGACTTCAATCAAAGATGATGGATTACATTGTCGAACCAGGCGATTTTGCCCGCGCTTACGATTTTGGACCAACTGCGGAAAGAAGCGATGCAACAATCACTTCATCAGTCTCACTCTTTCAAAAAGATTCAGCGCTAAGTCGCGATGAAGCACGAAAAGTTTTGGGGCTTGATCTCAATCGTCCCGCAGTTCTTGTTCAACTTGGTACCGGTGATAGCGATGTGAACGAGAAGATGACCGCTGCTCTTTCTGGCTTGATTGGTTGGAGAGATCTCCAAGTAATCCTTACCAAGCAGCCACTTGATAAAGATGGAAAGTCACTAGCGCCTGAGGGTCTAGATATCCGTGTTGTCAGACACTTCCCATTGGCGCGAGTTCTAAGGGCATTCGATGCCAGTGTCTGCGCAACTGGATATAACGGAGTGCATGAGTTGCTTCCGGCACATGTGCCAACAGTTTTCGTATCAAATATTCGCGGAACAGATGATCAAGAAGCGCGTGCGCAATGGTGTCACGACATGGGATTTGCATTGCGGGCCAATCAAGCAGATCTACAGAACATCACTCACACCGTGAAGAAGCTGCAGGAACCGGAAACTCGTAAACGCCTCTCGGATAAATGCGCAGAGTTACCAAATCCAACAGGTGGTGCGGAGATAGCGAAGATACTTTTTGATTTAGCTATGCGAAAAGAACCAGTACGTCCATCCTGGCTTCGATATAACCAACTTCGAATCCAGGAACATATCAATCGAGGAATGCGCCACGTTGCCTACATGGGGCTTCGCAGACTTGCACTTGTATATCGCTTCATAAACCCACACATTGTTGTGCAGGTGACTAAACAAGAACCTCCAGTATGGGGTTCACAGACCACTGCAAAAGAATTACACCCACTCATACGCAGTGAAGAACGTTTTGAGCATTTGATTACAGGTGCTTCAGATACCTACATTCAGCGCCGCCGTGAGATTGCAGAAGTTGCTTATGGTGAAAATGTCGAGATTATTAATACTAAGAAGTCTTAATCTTCTAGTAGATGCTCGAGTTTACGCTT
>RFSY01000029.1 GCA_009923805.1 Actinomycetota bacterium | reverse complement strand
TGGCCTTGATGGCAAAGGCGTTGAACGAACCGTGCGAGAACTTGGTATCGGTTTCTGTTTCGCACCTGTCTTTCACCCATCGATGCGATTTGCAGCACCGGCACGTAAAGAACTTGGGGTTGCCACAATTTTTAATATTCTCGGACCGCTTTCTAATCCTGCAAAGCCAAAGGCTGCTGCTATCGGTGTGGCAAATGATCGGATGCATTTAGTGATGGCGCAAGTACTTGCTCAAAAGGGCTGCGATGGTTTTGTCTTTCGCGGAGATGATGGGCTAGATGAAATAACACTTGCAACGACGACTTCAATTCTTTCAATCGGTGCAGATGAAATAACGAGTGAGCGTATTGATGCCAAAGATTTTGGGATGGCCAACGCTCCACTTGCGGCAATCGTTGGGGGAGATGCGCAGGAAAATGCTCGCATCAGCCTCGCAATATTTGATGGCGAACGTGGCGCTCCACGAGATGCAGTACTGCTTAACGCTGCGGTTGCAATCGCAGCTTTTGAGGGTGACCTCACTTCGGATATTAAGGAGAGAATTTCAGCAGGCTTAGTCAGAGCTACTGCAGCAGTTGATAGTGGAGCAGCACGTGCACTGCTTACGAAGTGGGCGGCCTTGACGCAGGAGATTTCGGCTTCTTAATTCGCTTTCCAAAATTCATCAGTTCTTCTAGTGTGTAGATATCAAGCCCTGCAACTCTTTCAATGAGACCGTGCAGGACATCGACAGTCGCCTTTGCATCATCGAGTGCGCGATGGTTGGGTGTTGTACTTGTTCCAAAAAATGCCGAGAGTGTTGCAAGCTGACAATTGGGGACTTCATCTCGCGACAAAACTTTTCGGGCAATAATTGCTGTATCTAATACTGGGAAATCGGGCCAGGAAAAGGCATGCGCGCGGGCTGCATATTTAAGAAAGGAGAGATCAAACGGCGCATTTTGAGCCACCAGAACTGTTTCCTGAGGTGAGCCCAAGAACTCGAGTAACGTGGGGAAAATCGTGGCAATTGTTGGCGCTTGGTAGACCATCGCATCAGTTATTCCAGTGAGTTCGGAAATGTAAGAGGGAACTGGATGTTCTGGGTTCACGAATGCTTTAAATTCACCAAGAATTTTTCCACTCTTAACTTTCACCGCACCAATTTCAGTAATTGCCGCTCCTAAATGAGGGGCACCACCTGTTGTCTCTAAATCAATCACTACAAAAGTAGTTTCGTGCAGACTCCGACCCATTTCTTGCAGAGTTGATTGCCAGCTTTCATCTCTGTTTTTTGCCGACTCACTCACCATGAAATGAAGAGTAGATGATTGCTCTGACATTGGAGCCGCAATACTCTTTTCCCATGAGCGTTGGCGGAGCACCAGAAGGTTACATTCGCGATTGGCATGCGGTTGGAAAAGGCGAGAAAGCGAAGATAGGAATTCTCCTTGTTCATGGATTTACCGGTTCTCCGGCTGGGATGCGTCCGTGGGGTGAATACCTCAACCAACTCGGTTACACCGTAACTGTCGCACTACTGCCAGGCCACGGAACAGTTGCGCAAGATCTTAATCATGTGAAGTGGCAAGAATGGCCAGCGAAGATTGAGTCAGATCTCAATGCGCTTATGCAAAGTTGTGAAAAAGTATTCCTTGCCGGGCTTTCTATGGGTGGTGGCGTCTGCCTCAACGTTGCTGCACGCTATTCGAATCAATTAGCCGGCTTGATTCTCGTCAATCCAATGATTCATGTGAAATTCGTTCCCCATCAATTGGCATGGGTAATCTCGAGGTTTCAAAAGCTGCGCTCTTCAGTTGGTGATGACATTAAACGCCCGGGCGTTACTGAATACGGATATGACTGGTTGCCGGCTGTCGGTGCCTATGAGATGCTGAAAATGCTGCATTACACGCGCAAACGGTTGCACGATGTCACCTTGCCAGTGCAGTTATTTCACAGCGTCGAGGACCACACGCTTCCGGTATCCAACACAGAGATTGTGATGCGCGAAATCAATTCTCGCGAGAAGAATCGCATTGAATTAGTCAATAGTTATCATGTTGCAACAATCGACTATGACGCGGAAATCATTTACGAGAATTCCCGCATCTTCATCGAGGCGCACTCGTAACCTTTGATTTGCCTCAAATCGTAAGCAATCTAGAATAAGCGCGTGCATAAGATTGTTGGAGCGCTCGGTGGAAATAAAGCGGCTGATGCATTTCGGAAAACAGTCTCTGGAGATCCATCGGGTGCACCGCAATGGGCGCAACAGATGGCGGTTGGCAACGACATTGGTTACTTCGGTCCCGATAGTGCGGTCTGGACAGTACATGGTTCGGTATCAACTCTTGTGGGCGGAATTCGTGCACTTTTGATGCAAGCAGCGCATCCGGCAGCGCTTACGGGTGTAGCAGAACATTCGCAATACGACACTGATCCGCTGGGTCGATTAGAGCGCACTACTCGATGGCTAACAATCACCTCATTTGGCTCTACACAAGCAATTGAACGCGAGGCACAACGAGTAAATGAAATACATAAGCATGTAACAGGGGATTACCCCGACAAAGCGGGTGGAGTTCATTCCTACCACGCCTCCGATCCGCGGTTTTTGTTATGGGTGCATTGCGCCTTTACAGATTCTTTTCTGCGCACCTACGAAGAACTTGGTTATGACGATTCTACAATTGGCGATCAATATGTACGCGAGTGGGCTAAAAGCGCTGCACCGCTTGGGCTAAAAGCTGCGCCGCAGAGTAAGAGCGAGCTTGCAGCAACGCTCGCAAGTTTTGCAAATAGTGAAGTAGTGCGAATAGAGATGACACCACCGATTGTAAAATTCATCTTGAGACCGCCATTTGGTGCAGGCGGCTTATTCTTTTACCGCATCCTGTGCAATGCGGCAATTTCAACTATTGATGAGCCTTTTAGATCGGTCTTAGGCCTTAAAAGAAAATCAAAACGCTGGCTTAAAGTGAGTCGAGTACTGCTTGATGTTCTGTCCTACATGCTCGGCCATGAATCACCATCGCAGAAGATTGCGCGCGAAAGAATCGAGAGAATACAGTTGGGCGCATGAGTGGCTGCATTTTCTGCGGAATCGTTGAAGGAACTATTCCCTCCCGCAAAGTTTTCGAAAATGAACTCTGTTATGCCTTTCTCGATATCTTTCCGGCTAATCGCGGCCACACTTTAGTAATTCCAAAATCCCATTCACTAGATATTCACGATACTGATTCGGCCACATACGGCGCTGTGGCAGCAGCAGCCAAAGAAGTTGCCGATTTACTACAGGAGAAGTTGCACTCTGATGGCACAACACTCTTTCAAATGAGCCGTGAAGCGGGATGGCAAACAGTCTTTCATTTACATATGCATGTGATCCCGCGTTGGAATGGCGATAATCTTCATAAGCCGTGGGATATCGCTGCTGCCACAGAGGAAGATTTGAACACAACTGCTCTCTTGCTGGCTCAGTAAGGATTCAAAATTATGCAAAATCCAGATGCAATCGTAATTGGAGCCGGCATTGTTGGCGCGTGTTCTGCTCTTTCATTGACTAATGCAGGGCTACGAGTTCTAGTTGTTGATCGTGGATCTGTTGCAAGTGGCACGACGGGCGCAGGAGAAGGAAACATTCTGGCGATAAAGATCCGGGTCCAGAACTTACATTGGCCCTTCGTTCACGCGATTTGTGGTTTGATCTTCAAGATGATGTCGGTGACTCATTTGAATTAGAAGCAAAAGGCGGTGTTGTCGTTGCACGGAGCGATGATTCTGCGCTGATGGCACTGGCAGATTCCCAGAGATTGCACGGCGTTACTGCTCAAAAAGTAGATTCAGGTGAATTGCATTCTTTAGAACCATACCTGCATCCTGATCTTCATTCTGGAGTTTTCTATCCGCAAGATGCGCAGTGCCAGCCGATGTTGGCAGCCGCTCACATTCTTCGCACTGTGATTGCTCGTGGTGGAGCCGTCATCTCACATGCGCAAGTCAAAAAGATACTTTCTCACGATGGAGTTCTTCACTCAATCTCCACAACCCAAGGTGATTTCCGAGCACCTATTGTTATTAATGCTGCAGGTACCTGGGCAGGGGAAATCGCAGCACTTGCAGGCTCACATCTTCCTATTGCACCGCGCAAAGGTTTTATCTTGGTGACTGAACCGACGCAGCACTACATTTTTCATAAAGTGTATGACTCTGATTATGTGGCAAATGTGGCAAGTAGTGACGCTGATTTACAGACCAGCACAGTTGTGGAAGGTACTCGTAGTGGAACTATCTTGATTGGCGCTAGCCGTGAACGTATTGGATTTGATGGCAGCATGAATTACGACATTGTCCGCACATTAGCTGCGCAAGCGACATCCCTTTTTCCAGTTTTGCGTGATGTAAACCTACTTCGCGTTTATCGCGGATTTCGTCCGTATGCACCAGATCATCTTCCCGTCGTTGGAGAAGATGCAGAGATTAAAGGCCTATGGCATTCGGCTGGACATGAGGGCGCTGGAATTGGATTAGCACCAGGTTCTGCAGAACTCATCACTCAATTAATTACTGGAAAAACTACCTTTATGGATCCTGCAGCATTCGCACCCGCACGATTTGCGAGAGTCTCGATATGAGTGCGCCAATCAACTTCACATTTAACGGTAGTACATACTCCGGTGAAGCTGGGCAATCGATAGCAGCGGCGCTTATTTCTCAAGACCAACGCGTCCTGCGTACAACCCGCTTTGATGAGGCACCGCGCTCGATATTCTGTGGAATTGGAATCTGTTTTGATTGCGTAGTCGTTGTTAACGGTATTGCTAATCAACGTTCCTGTCTGGTTGAAATAACTGAAGGTGCTGTAATCGTGAGTAAGCAATGATTCTCGTCATTGGAGGCGGTCCTGCAGGTTTAGCTGCAGCAGTTGCGATTGCTAGAAATGGCCAAGAAGTTACGATTTTGGATTCGGCGCCTCGCGCTGGTGGACAATATTGGCGTCACCGTACCCGGGTTGATGGATATAAATCTGAGAAATCCGCAATGTACCTGCAGGAAGTGGCTCAGAATCCATTGATTCATTTTATTTCTGGTGCCAATGTGTGGAGTGCAAGCCGGGTAAAGGATGGCTTTGCAATTAACTATTTAGTATCCGGTAACGAGTTAACTGTCACTGCGCAGAAACTGATTCTTGCAACGGGTGCCTTCGATCGCTCGCTTCCCTTTGCAGGTTGGGATTTGCCCGGGGTAATGACACCAGGTGCTGCGCAATCGTTGTTAAAAGGTCACGGTGTTCTTGCCGGCAGACGGGTTATCGTCGCCGGAACTGGTCCATTCTTACTTCCAGTTGCGACAGGAATTGCGGCCGCTGGTGGCACCGTTGTTGGACTGTATGAAGCACAGTCACCGCTTCGGTGGGCGTTATCTCCAGTGGCGCTCTTGCTTAACCCTTCCAAGTTTGCCGAACTTCTTTACTACGCGAAGCAAGTACGCAAGTACCGAATCAGAATTCAATTTGGGAAAGGCGTAACCGCTTTTGATACACATTCTGCAGTTGTCAGTCGCCTCTCAAGTGATTTAGAAGTGGTCGCTGGAAGTGAAGAGAAGATTGAGTGTGATGTCGTTGCAGTGGGTTGGGGATTCACGCCCGACGTAACACTGGGTGGCATTCTTGGTTGTGCGCAGAAGGTAGATCTTGACGGCACAGTAATTTTTAACGTAGATCAGAATCAGAGAAGTAGTCAGAAAGATATTTGGATTGCGGGGGAGGCGACCGGTATCGGAGGATCAGATTTAGCACTGGTTGAAGGCGAAATTGCTGGTTTGGATTGCGTTGGGATTGGCATCTCGCCGTCACTGGCATTTCGTAAGATACGAAAGACACTCTTCGCTCGCGCCTTACAAAAAAGTTATCCAGTTGGAAACGGTTGGAAGAAATGGTCGCGAAATACAACGAAGATTTGTCGATGCGAAGAAGTTTCATTGCAAGATATAGCTGATTCTGTCACTGATTTAGGTGCCTTTGATTCGCGCACGGCAAAGCTCTTTACCCGTGCCGGTATGGGCTTATGTCAAGGTCGCATCTGTTCAAGAAATGTCAGTGAAATAGTTGCAGGACTCCAAGGTTGTCAGGTCAGTGATAACGAACGTATTGGTTATAGCAATCGTCCGATTGCTACTCCCATTTCACTGGGGGAACTCAGTGATGGCAAAAGTACGAAATAAGAGATACCTTTTCGCTCATGACTAACCCATGGAATGGCGTCCTTACCGCTACAGCAACACCATTTAGAGCAGATCTCTCACTTGATTTCGATAAGTACGCGGAACATGTTGCGTGGCTTGCCGCCAATGGAACACATGGAGTTATTCCCAATGGATCACTGGGTGAATATCAAGTATTAACAGCAGAAGAGCGCGCAAAGATGGTGGAGGTTGCAATTGCGGCAGCCCCTCAAGGTTTTAACGTTGTTCCGGGTATCGGCGCTTATGGCGCAACGGAATCACGTAAGTGGGCAGAACATGCACAGAAAGCAGGAGCAGGAGCAGTCATGCTGCTGCCACCGAATGCCTATCGTGCATCTGATGACGAAGTCATTGCGCACTATAAAGAGGTAGCTAAAGTTGGAATTCCTATTGTTGCCTACAACAATCCATTTGATACAAAAGTTGACCTCAATCCAAGATTAGTTGGACGCATCGCAGATGAAGTACCTAATGTTGTCGCAATCAAAGAATTTTCCGGTGATGTCAGACGAATCTGGCAGATTAAAAAGCATGCACCACGCATAGAAGTTATTGTTGGCGCAGATGATGTTCTACTCGAGCTAGCCACTGCCGGAATTGCGGGATGGATTGCTGGTTTTCCTAACGCGCTACCTAAAGAGTCGATGGAGCTCTATAACTTAGCGACTTCTGGTAATTTCAAAGAGGCAGCACCAATGTATGCAGCGCTGCATGATGTCTTTCATTGGGATTCGAAGAAGGAATTTATTCAAGCTATTAAACTTGGCATGGATCACGTTGGTCGTTACGGCGGACCGACTCGTCTTCCACGTTTGCCTCTGCCGAAACATGAACAAGACCAGATTCATCGCGAGATGGATGTGGCACTTGCCTACTTTAAGAATCGTTGAAAATAGCGTTTCATGGAGAGTATCCGCACCGTAACAACTGTTGAAACCCACACTGAAGGTATGCCAACGCGAGTTGTAACTTCAGGAATTGGTGAGATACCTGGTGCCACCATGTTTGATAAGCGCATCCACTTTATGGAGCATATGGATCACTGGCGCCAATGGTTGATGTTTGAACCTCGTGGGCATAGCGCAATGAGCGGTGCAATCTTGCAGAAACCAACTCGAGCCGACGCTGATTGGGGAGTTGTCTATATAGAGGTATCAGGATGTTTACCGATGTGTGGACACGGCACAATTGGTGTGGCCACCGCACTTGTTGAGAAAAAATTAGTAAAGGTTGTAGAGCCAGTTACGACGATACGTCTTGATACACCAGCCGGTCTGGTGGTTGTCGATGTCGCCGTAGAAAATGGTCGGGCAAAGAATGTAACGCTTACCAATGTTCCATCCTTTTCGTACGCACTCGATGAAGTCGTAGACGTCCCTGGTTTTGGAAAACTGACTTATGACATGGCATATGGTGGAAATTTCTATGCCATCGTGCCTATAGATCGAGTGGGAATCGAATTCAAGCGCGAAAACGGACAGAAGTTTCTTGATTTAGGTTTAAAGATTTCAAATGCAATTAATGAGCAAAACCGTCCAGTGCATCCTGAAAATCCGGATATCGCAATCTGCCACCATATTGATTTCATCGCACCCGGGGAAGATGGTCCACTGCATTGGAAGAATGCGATGGCAATTCATCCAGGTTGGTTTGATCGCTCACCGTGTGGCACTGGAACTTCTGCTCGTTTAGCACAGATGATTGCACGCGGGGAATTTAAGGATGGCGATGTCCTTAATAACGAATCGTGGATTGGTTCACATTTTCAAGGTCGTATTAAAGAACGCACAAAAGTTGGAACCTATGAGGCGATTGTTCCCTTGATTACAGGACGTGCCTGGGTGATGGGTGAAGCAACCTGGGTGTTAGATCCTAATGATCCATTCCCAAGTGGCTTTATTGTTTAATTAATGCGCTGTTCAACTTTCCACGGATTTGCATCTTGCAAAGCGTGAGGTAGAACATCTTGTGAAAATGATTGGTAAGAAACTGGGCGCATAAAGCGATAGATGGCATCAATTCCCACAGAAGTTGTGTGAGAAGAAGATGATGGCCAAGGTCCACCGTGTTGCATGGCTTCAGTGACTGCAACACCTGTTGGGAAGCCATTCCAAATCACGCGACCTGCTTTGTGTGAGAGAACAGCAAGCAGATCATTGATTTTATCGCTAGCACTTCCATGAATGGTTGCGGTGAGATGTCCCTGAAGTTGAGAAGCAACAGATACGTAATCGCTTTCCTTCACAGTAATGATCACTGTTGTAGGACCGAAGTGCTCTTCCAAAAGCGCTGGATTCTTTTGCGCGGTCTGCCAATCTGCAACGAAGATTGTTGGTGTAACACCAAAGCCAGTTGCGTTTTCAATTCCTGAATAGACCGCAATTGATTTGTTGGTGTAACACCAAAGCCAGTTGCGTTTTCAATTCCTGAATAGACCGCAATTGATCCGTTCTTTGATAGCTCGGAGATTGCTTGGGTATAGCGAGATGCGATTGATTGAGAAAGAAGTGGTCCTGCTTTTAGCGTTCCAAGGTGTGCACTGATCTCACCTAAGAAATCCTTTGCATTATCTGGAATGAAGATTAAGCCAGGCTTTGTGCAGAATTGACCTGAGCCAAGGAGGGCTGAATCAACCAGACCCTTTGCTAGATCAAGTGATCGCTCGAGGATTGCTGATGAAGTAACAAAGACTGGATTCAAACTACCCATCTCAGCAAAGACTGGGATAGGTACTTCGCGCTTGGCAGATATATCGATGAGAATTCGTCCGACTGCTTCTGATCCTGTGAAACCAACTGCTTGCACGAGCGGATGCCCAGCTAGCCAGTGTGTAATTTTTGGATTGGTTCCTTGAACGATGGAGTACAAATCAGATGAGAGTCCAGATTTTTTGAATGCACTTTTAACTGCAGCAGCAACGATGGCACAAGTGTTTGGGTGCGCAGGGTGCGCTTTGGCAACAACTGGGTTACCTGATGCGATAGCAGAAGCGGCATCTCCTCCGGCTACTGAGAATGCAAGAGGAAAGTTACTCGCTGCAAAGATTGCAACAACACCGAGTGGCTGGTTTTGACGACGAAGATCTGGCCGTGGGGCAGGTGAGTAGTTGGGATCTGCTTTATCGATGACGACTTTGAGGTGACGCCCTGTCTGAACTAAATCTGCAAAGAGTTTGAATTGCACAGTTGTACGTGTTATTTCTCCGCCGATACGTCCTTCTGGCAAACCTGTTTCAGCACATGCTGATTCGATCAGTTCGGCGCGGTGAGATTCGATTTCATCTGCAATAGTGCGAAGGAGTGTTGCATGTTGCGCAGGTGAAAGTGCCGCTAATTCAGAGGCAACTGCATGAGCGCGAACAATCGCATCTGCAACTTCCTGTTCTGTGTTCTCGGCAATATCTACTCCGAAAGGACTTCCATCACTGGGCTTAATCGCGCGAAATGTCATGCCGGAATCTTACGAGTATCCTTGCCAGATGAAAACCGCGAACCGACGGGCAGGCATTCTCGCGGTTCTAGGTTCAGCTCTCTGTTTTGGCACCACAGGTACTACCCAGCAATTGGGAGCGCCGGATATTTCACCTGTAGCAGTTGGCGCAGCCAGGTTGTTATGCGGCTCACTCTTCCTCTTTCTCTTCGCCTACCTACAGCGCGGGAAGCGCGGGGAAATTCGCATGTCACGCACAGATCTCTTGATCTGCGGCTTTGGTGTGGCGATGTATCAACTGACATTTTTTAGTGCAGTGCATATCACCGGAATCGCAATCTCAACGGTGACCGCTCTGGGAAGTGTTCCCACGGTTTCAGCGATAGTTGCCTACGTTGTGTTGGGGGAGAAGCCGCGCAAGAGCTGGTTTCTTGGAACCTCCGTCACGGTTCTTGGAATCATCGTGGTGGGTACAGCACGCGGCATTGATTCATTTAAGCCACTTGGAATATCACTAGCTGTCATCGCAGGGTGTGGTTTCGCCGTCTTTAATGTGATTAGTAGAAAATCACTTGCGAATGGTGCACAAGATATTTGGCTGACCGCGACATCATTCGGTGTTGCAGCTCTAGTTTCATTTCCATTTCTATTCGCACAAAGTCCTGATTGGATTCTCACACCCAAAGGATCACTGACTGTCCTATGGCTTGGACTTGTTCCCACAGCAATTGGTTATTTTCTCTTCACCTTTGGTCTCAAGCGAATCGATTCCAGCACCGCAGCAACCGTTGTATTAGCAGAGCCGGCAACAGCCACCTTACTTGCCGCAGTTGTTATTGGTGAGAGTTTGGTTTTGCAGAGCTACATTGGAATAGCAATAGTTGCTGCTGGAATTCTCTATATCTCTCGAGCTAAGAACTGAAGTCATAAAAGGCAAGAAGTATTGCAACTGTAAACATCACTATGGCGATAACAATATCGAGGACCTTCCAGAAGATGGGCCGTGACATATATTTAGACGCTGCTTGTGCCCCAAAACCAATACTTGTAAACCAGAGAACACTGCCGATGGATGCACCCAGTGCGAAGTACCAACGATCTGAATGAAATTGATTAGCAACACTTCCCACGAGAATGACCGTGTCGAGATAAACGTGGGGATTCAGGAATGTAAATCCGAGTACTGAAAGCACAACTGTTTTTCTAGTGCTGGTCAGGCTATCGCCAGCGAAGAACTCCTGTGTCTTGAGCGCCGAGCGCACTGATTTGATTCCAAACCACGATAAGTAGATGACGCCAAACCAGCGGATGAATTCAAGCAATCCCGGCTTTGATTGAATCAGAGTTCCGAGACCGCCAGTGCCTAAAAAGATAAGGAGAGCATCAGCGAGGGCGCATATAACTACAACCAGAAGTACGTGAGATTTAGCTAAACCCTGCCTGATGACGAAGGCATTTTGAGCACCGATTGCAATGATGAGGGATAGCCCAGTGAGTAAGCCTGGAATGAATGCAATCACCTGCTAAAAGTACCCCAGCTACTCGCGTGTTAAAACAGGTTACTAGTCAGTTCAGTTCTACCCTTTTTATACCTTCCTCGGTCACAGTAAATCTGTGCCCCTATGTAAATTGTTGAGGAAGGAATGCAATGTCGCTTCTATCGTGGAATCTGCATGGAAATGGAAAGTCAATCAAGGAAGGCGAAGTAGTTAAGCCAGATGAACGACTGGCTTGGCCACTAACTATTGGTGTTGGAATTCAACATATCGCTGCAATGTTTGGAGCAACATTCTTAGTTCCAATCATCACTGGTTTCCCACCTAGTACAACTCTCTTCTTCTCAGGTGTAGGAACACTGATATTCCTTATCCTTACTAAAAATCGCGTACCGAGCTACCTCGGTTCCTCTTTTGCATTCCTTGCACCCATTGCAGCCGCTAAGGCAAGCGGTGGTTTTGCTGTTGCACTCGGCGGCGTCGTTGCAACCGGTGTCCTACTTGCAATTGTTGGTCTGATTGTCAACGCAGTTGGCATCGGTTGGATTAACTGGCTCTTGCCACCACTTGTTACTGGATCAATTGTTTTGATTATTGGTTTAAACCTTGCTGGGGCTGCCAATAATAATTTTAAGGCTGCACCGATCACCGCCTTGGTCACGCTCCTCGCAATCGCAATTATTGGCGCGATTTCAAAGGGCTTCCTCAGCCGCATCAGCATCTTCGGTGGAATCGTCGTTGGTTACGTATTTGCGGCAACTCAGGGAGATATTAAATTTGATGGAGTCAAGGCAGCCAAGTGGATTGCTGCTCCATCATTTACTGCCCCTTCCTTTGATATCAATGCAATCCTTCTCTTCTTGCCAGTAGTTCTAGTTCTTATCGCGGAAAACGTTGGCCACGTGAAGGCTGTTGCTGCAATGACTGGGAAGAATCTCGATGATCAAATGGGAAATGCCCTCTTTGCTGACGGCGTAGCAACAACACTCGCTGGTGTTGGTGGCGGTTCTGGAACAACAACGTACGCTGAAAATATCGGCGTGATGGCTGCGACCAGAATTTATTCAACTGCTGCATATTGGGTTGCTGGAATCGGAGCAATCCTTCTCTCGCTTTCACCTAAATTCGGAGCAGTCCTTAGTGCTACACCAGCTGGGGTTCTTGGTGGTGTTGGCGTTGTTCTCTACGGAATGATTGGTGTTCTCGGTGCCAAGATTTGGATTGAGAATAAAGTTGATTTTGGAAATTCTACGAACTTAATAATTGCTGCAACAACCTTGATTGTCGGCATTGCCGATATGACATGGCATCGTGGCAACTATTCATTTGGCGGAATAATCAACGGAACCTTGGTTGCTGTAGTTGGCTATCAGGTGTTACGTGCGCTGAATAAGGCAGCTGGTAAAGCGGCTTAATAGACAGTAAGTAAAGAACCCACCGTCACGATTGTGGCGGTGGGTTCTTCTACGTTTGATTACCGGAGAATTATAGAAA
>RFSY01000028.1 GCA_009923805.1 Actinomycetota bacterium | reverse complement strand
CCGGGAAGGTTTAAGACATCGGTAACAATCCCAAATTCATCACCATCGACAAGAAAGGCTTTACAGCCAACTAGTTGCAGAACGTGATAGTCATCTTCATCAATTCCTGGGGCATCGATATCAACTTCGGTATAGAGAAGTTCATTACGTAATTTCTCTATGGCATTGCGATCTTCGATACCTTCAAAACCCAGTAGCAATATTCCATTGTGGACACGTGCAGAAGCCACGGTGATTAGACCGTGGCTCTCTGTCTCTAATACTGCGCCGATTGCAAAGCGATTTTCTGCTTCATCTGTTCGGACTTCGATAGTAGCTTCACCAAGAATTCCGTGAGCTTTACCGATGCGGCCCACGTTTAATTTCATGGGTAAATACTTTTTAGCGAACCTCGTCGGTATCGATGAGATCGACGCGAACTGAGCGACCAGCAAGAGCGCTTACAACTGTGCGAAGCGCCTTTGCGGTACGACCATTGCGACCGATTACCTTGCCGATGTCATCAGGATTAACACGAACTTCGAGCGTTGTGCCGCGACGGTGTGTCTTCTCCTTGACGTTTACATCATCAGGATTATCAACGATTCCCTTTACGAGATGTTCGAGTGCTTCATCAATCATATTTACTCAGCTGCCGGTTCAGTGTCGGTTACAGAACTTGCATCTGCTTCGATTACAGAACTTACTTCTGCAGTCACATCTTGAGCTGGAACCTCGGACTCAGTTGCAACCGCAGTTGGTTCGGACACTGCAGCCGGTTCGGACACTGCAGCTTCTACAACTGCTTCCTCTGCAACAACAGCAGGAGCAGCCTTTGCAGCCAACTTCTCTTGTGCCTTCTTCTTCAAAGTTGTTGCACCTTCTGCAGGTTCTGCAGCAGCAGCCTTAACAGCAGCTTCGTATGCAACGCTCTTATGTGGCTTTGGAGCTGCAACGCGGAGAGTTCCCTCTGTTCCAGGAAGTCCCTTGTGCTTCTGCCAATCTCCGGTCACCTTCAGAAGCGCCTCTACTGCCTCTGATGGTTGTGCACCAACTCCGAGCCAATACAGAGCGCGCTCTGAATTAACTTCGATGAGTGATGGTTCTTGACCTGGAACATAACGACCAATTTCTTCAATTGAAAGACCGTTACGTGCTTTGCGTGAATCTGTAACAACGATGCGGAAATAAGGTGTGCGAATTTTTCCCATGCGCATTAAGCGAATTTTTGTTGACAAAGAAGTAGTGCTCCTAAAAAAGTGTGTCGTACCAAATTGCTACAGCGGGGTGCGTAGTAATGAGGTCCAACTGTGGATTGGATTGTTACCGGGGTAGAGGGCCCTGTAACAGGTGGCTAATCTTGCCAGTTACGCTCAAAATCAGGAAATCAGCCGTTTTCCAACGCTCGTTTAGCGGGATTTCCAGATTTCGATTTCTTCTTCTGAGGCGGTGCGCTCTTCTTCATCGCAGGTGGCATCCCACCCATTCCGGGAGGTGCTCCAGGGATAGTTCCCCCATTACGAACCTGCTTCATCATCTTCTGAGCAGCTGTGAATTTATCAACGAGAGCGTTTACATCTGAAACTTTACGTCCAGATCCAGTTGCAATGCGTGCGCGACGTGAACCATTGAGAACTTTGAGATCACGACGTTCAAGTGGTGTCATTGATTGAACTATCGCTTTTGTACGCGTGATTTCACTTTCATCGAAATTTTCAATCTGTTTCTTCATCTGACCTGCTCCAGGCAACATTCCTAATAATTTGCCCATGGAACCCATCTTGGACATGGCCTCTAGCTGTTCAAGGAAATCATCGAGAGTGAAATCCTCACCTGCAATGAACTTATCTTCTAGCTTCTTTGCTGAGTCGCCATCGAAAGCTTTCTTTGCCTGCTCAGCAAGAGTTGCAACATCGCCCATGCCGAGGATGCGAGAAGCCATTCGTTCTGGGTAGAAAATATCGAAATCAGTAATTTTCTCACCGGTGGATGCGAACATAATTGGGCGACCGGTAATGGCTGTGATCGAGAGGGCAGCTCCACCACGCGCATCACCATCTAATTTTGTGAGCACTACGCCATCAAAACCAACACCGTTTAAGAATGCTTGTGCTGTGCGGATGGCATCTTGACCAATCATGGCATCGACGACGAAGAGAATTTCATCTGGAGACACTGCATCTCTGATTGCAATTGCTTCCTGCATGAGTTCTGCATCGACGCCAAGGCGGCCTGCAGTATCAACAATTACCATACTGTGGAGTTTTGATTGCGCGAATGCAATTCCATCTTTTGCAACTGAGACAGGGTTGCCAACGCCATTTCCTGGTTCTGGGGCAAAGACAGGAACACCCACCGATTGACCGACAACTTGAAGTTGGTTAACAGCGTTTGGTCTCTGTAAATCAGATGCGACCAATATCGGAGTCTCGCCTTGATCTTTATAAAACTTAGCTAATTTTGCAGCCAAAGTTGTCTTACCCGCACCTTGCAAACCTGCCAACATAATCACGGTAGGTGCTTTCTTCGCAAAACGAATTCGTCGTGCTCCCCCACCGAGAATTTCAGTGAGTTCGCGATTGACGACATCGAAAATAGCTTGAGATTGATTGGTACCAGCTTGAAGAGTATGTAAGAGTTCTTTTGACTGCGCATCAATCTTGCGAGTGAAGTCTTCAACTACCTCTAGCGCAACATCTGCTTCCAACAACGCCTGGCGAATCTCCAAGATGGCAGCATCAATGTCTTTCTCTGAAATTTTGCCGCGTGAGCGTAGCCCTGAAAATGCAGAGGCAAATTTGGAGGAGAGCGAATCAAACATAGTGGTGGAACTCTACTTCAGTGCTGTGCGCAATCGAGTTGCCACTTCTTCGGCACGTTCTGGCGTGAGCGGGCCTCCGCCTATCTCTGTGACATATAACGTGTCGATGGCTTCAGCTCCTAGCGTGGTAACAATTGCAGAGCGAATATCAATGTTGCTGCGCATAATTGAGTCACCAATTCCAAATAACAGTGCTGGACGATCGTGGCTACGTACCTCAATAATCGTGGCATCTGTTGCCGCATCCATAAAGGTATCCACTACTGGTTCTGGCACTGGGATAGACGGTAATTGCGCATATGCATCAATACGTTCCTGAATGCGTTCCTTGAGAGAACTCTTGCTTGAAAGTGCGCGACTTAATTCATCATGCAAAACCTTATTTGTGAGTTCGGGAGCATTCGGATCGGGAATGACAATCCACTCCATCACTGCAGCGCCGGAAAGAGATTTAGTACGCGCCGAACGAACATCTAAACGCAATAAGTTTAGAACACCAGCAACTGTTGATAAGAGACCCGTGCTATCAGGAACAACAATCTCTATTGCATAGACACTTCCGCGGTTATCAATCGCAACCGATAACTCTCCAGCCTCAGCTTTTGCCCGCTGGGCATCGCTCGGTTCGGGTTGTTGCGCCACCGTATTGTCAGTGATGGCGAGTTCGACCTTTGTGACTAATTCTGAAACGAGTGATGCCTTCCACTCAGTCCATGCTGCGCGACCTGTAGCTTCACCATCTGCGATGCTCAAAGCATGCAGCAGTTCGAGTGTTTGTAAATCAGGTATCACATCAGCTACCGAAGTAATCGTCGCGCGATCATCTAGATCACGACGCGTTGCAGTGGCTGAAAGAAGAAGATGGTGTTTAACCAAGAGCTTTATCGTTTCCACATCAGGTTGCGAGAATCCGATTCGCTGTGCAAGTGGTTCGATAAGACGTTCACCACGTTCTGAGTGATCTTCTTGAGTGCCTTTACCAATATCGTGAAAGAGCGCGCTGAAGAGAAGTAAATCCGGGCGATGTACTTGTCGGGTTAGCGCCGCAGCTTGCACAGCAGTTTCGACCATGTGGCGATCTACCGTGTGTCGATGCAGAACATTGCGTTGCGGAAGTGACCGAACTGATTTCCATTCAGGAATCCAATGGAAAATAATCTCCTCTTGATCGAGAGCTTCAAAAATTTGCACCATCGCATTTCCAGCGCCGATGAGAGAAATCAAACTTTCACGGGCTTCACGTGGCCACGGAGTTGGTAATTGGCCCACGCCTTCACTCAAAGATTGGGCAAGTCGCGCTAGTGAGTCCATTGACAGTGGCAAACCAAGTTGCGCAGCCGATGCAGCAGCACGTAGCCCAATAACCGGATCGAGAGCAAAATCTGAATTAGGGTCGATCACAACTTCTTTGTTGGCAACGCTAATGTCACGGGAAAGAGTTGTGCTTCTGACTTTCTTGAAGAATCTGCCGGCTCCATCTTTGTCTTTATGTGCATATCGATACCAGGTGGAATCGAGAAGATAGTCAACTGAACGTGCCGCTTGCGCTACATCACTCATGAGCGCATCAGCATCTGCATATTCCAAGTATTCCGCGACTTTATCTTGTTCTTGAAATAGCAATTTATCTTTGTCGCGGCCGCTCACGATATGAAGTGCTTCACGCACATTGGCAAGAATTGATTCAGCAAAACTAACTTTTTCAATGGGAATTGAAATTGAGGCTGATTTACTAATGGCACGAATCGCTGTGATATCTCGCAACCCTCCGCGTGCCTCTTTCAAATCTGGCTCAAGTAAATATGCCAGCTCGCCCACACGTTGATGGCGCTCGGTCAGAGATTGTTCTAGCTCTGCAAGTCTTCGTTTGGAATTCTTCCGCCACTCATCAATGGCATCGACTTGTACGGCAGCAACGAGATCTGGGTTTCCACAGACGAGTCTGATATCAAGAAGTCCGAGTACAACCTTTAAATCGGTCTCTGCTGCCTCTCGTACCTCCGAACGGGTCCGAACCGAGTGATCAATTTTGATATTTTTATCCCACAACGGATAGAGGATTTTGTTCACTAAATCTGAAAGTTCTTTCTCTGGAAGAGAACCAGAGTGAAGAATGACAATATCTAAATCTGAACCTGGCGATAGTTCGCCGCGGCCGAAACCTCCGACCGCGGCGATAGCTACCTCATGTGCTTTTGCGCCACTTTCTGTGAAGAGTGAAGAGAGAAGCAGATCCCCCTCGTTGGATCTAGCGCGTCGCTCTCGTGTCCCCATGACGCCTATCTTAGTTTGGAATGACTAGGTCTTAGTTTGGAGTGACTAAATAGCGTCAGGTCCACGCTCTCCCGTGCGAACGCGTACGACCTGTTCTACTGGAGTTGTCCAAACCTTTCCATCACCGATTGAACCTGTTGATGCTGCCTTAACGATCACATCAACAACTGATGCAGCATCTTTATCATCGACAAGTACCTCGAGACGGACTTTTGGTACTAGATCTACCGTGTATTCGGCTCCACGGTAAACCTCGGTATGACCTCGCTGGCGACCGAAGCCACTTGCTTCAGAGACAGTCATACCAGTAATGCCTGCAGCTTGCAGAGCATCTTTTACTTCATCTAACTTAAATGGCTTGAGAATTGCGGTAATCAACTTCATAGTGATGCACCTCCACGTGATGAGCTAGCTAATTCATATGCAGATTCAGCATGTTCCTTGAGGTCGATGCCTTCGATTTCAACTTCGCGAGAAACTCGGAAGCCGATTGTCTTTTCAATAGCAAAACCAATAATGAGAGTTGCAATGAATGAATATCCAAGAACCAGGCCAACACCTAGTGCTTGCTTGCCAAGTAGTGCAGCTCCACCACCGTAAAGGATTCCATCGAGTCCGATGCTGTTAACAACATGTGTACCGAAGATTCCAATAGAAAGTGATCCCCAGATTCCACCCACAAGGTGAACTCCGACTACGTCTAGTGAGTCATCAAAACCAAGCTTGTACTTCAAGCTCACGGCAAGTGAACAGAGAATTCCGGCGATGAGACCGATAACAACTGCAGCCCACGGAGCTACGAATGCGCATGCTGGGGTGATGGCAACTAATCCTGCGACAGCACCGGATGCGGCGCCTAATGAAGTTGCATGTCCATTACGAACTTTTTCAACTAAT
This sequence comes from Actinomycetota bacterium, assembly GCA_009923805.1. Classification (GTDB taxonomy): domain Bacteria; phylum Actinomycetota; class Actinomycetes; order Nanopelagicales; family Nanopelagicaceae; genus Planktophila. The sequence continues at coordinate 7,633 of RFSY01000028.1, read as the reverse complement.
AACCAACCAAGAAGTGCACCAGCAGTTGCAACTTGTGTATTCATAAATGCAAGTCCAGCAATACCGTTTGCAGCTAGCGCTGATCCAGCGTTAAATCCGAACCAACCAAACCACAAGAGCCCTGATCCAAGCATTACCAGTGGCAATGAGTGTGGTCGCATAGATTCTTTGCGCCATCCAATTCGCTTACCAAGCACAATTGCAAGAGCTAGTCCTGCAGCACCTGCGTTGATATGAACAGCAGTTCCGCCTGCAAAGTCTTCAAGACCCTTACCGGCAAGATATCCAACACCAGTAACGGTGTCGCCAACTTTATTTCCAAATGCGAATACCCAGTGTGCGACCGGGAAGTAAACAACTGTTGACCAGATTGCAACGAAGATTGCCCATGATGTGAACTTGGTACGATCTGCGATAGCTCCTGAAATAAGTGCTGGGGTAATGATTGCAAACATCAATTGAAATGCTGCGAATACGAGCACAGGAATTGGATAGATGCCACCATTGTTGGTGAGATCATTTACTGCTCCACCAAGTCCACTCAATCCGATGCCACCGATCCACGGTGAATCAGATTTATGTCCAAAAGCTAATTCGAATCCGTAAATCACCCAGAGAACACTCACGATTCCGATTGTCACCATCGACATCATCATCATATTGAGAACACTCTTAGTGCGAACCATTCCTCCGTAGAAGAATGCCAATCCGGGAGTCATGAGAAGTACCAGTGCTGTACTTGCCAACATCCACGCGGTATCACCGCCATTAAGAACTACTTGATCCATTTTCAGGTCCATTCGAGGATAGAGAGTTTCTCGTCGTTGAGATGGGGCAAAGATGCACCCATCGAGTTACATGCAATGGTGTGGCAGGTTAAGGGGACGTCACAAATTCGCCCCGATTGTTACAGCGGAGTTACGCGAGCAGCCCATCTAGATAGCTTTCGGCATCAAAGGCCGCGAAATCGTCGCTGCCCTCACCGGTACCAATAAATTTGATGGGGATATCAAGGGCGTTCTCGATTGCCAGGGCTACTCCCCCTCGGGCTGAGCCATCTAGTTTGGTCAAAATGATCCCGGTAACGACGACAGCTTCACTAAATATTTTCGCCTGAGAAAGTCCGTTCTGACCGGTGGTGGCATCGATTACAAGTAGAACTTCAGATACTGGCTTAACTTTTTCAACTACTCTCTTTACTTTACCCAGTTCCGCCATCAAATCATTCTTATTGTGTAGTCGCCCTGCGGTATCTATCAAAAGGTAATCGCTCTGTACTGCAACAGCTCTTTGCACACTATCAAAAGCAACAGAGGCAGGCTCGGCGCTCTCTTTTCCGCTAATAGTTTCAATGCCGAGACGATCGCCCCACGTTTGAAGCTGCTCGACTGCGGCTGCTCTAAAAGTATCGGCGGCGCCTAAGAGAACTTTCTTCTGTGAACTAGTTAAAAACTTTGCAAGTTTGGCTACTGATGTGGTTTTGCCTGTTCCATTTACTCCGACTACAAGTACTACGCACGGTGATTGCGTTAATGCTAGCTCTCGAGATTGTGAAGAGAGCTTAGAACGTAAGATTTCCTTGATTGAAACCTCGGCATCATCACCCCGCATCTTCTTCGCTGCATCTAATAGCTCTGTAACTAGATTCGGACCTAAATCTGATGCGAGTAATTCGGTCTCGATCTCAACCCAGTCAAGAGTTGACGCTGTAGATGTGCCGCGAACTTTAGAGACTAACCTGCTAAAAAGGCCCATGGGAATTCGTTGCTGGGTTAAGCAGTTTCAGATTCGCGAAGACGTTGCGAGATTACTTCGGTGACGCCATCACCGCGCATAGTGACGCCGTATAGGGCATCGGCAATCTCCATGGTGCGCTTCTGGTGAGTAATGATGATTAATTGTGAGCTCTCGCGAAGCTCTTCAAAAATTGTTAGTAGGCGCCCTAAGTTCACATCATCGAGTGCAGCCTCAACTTCATCTAGTACATAGAACGGACTTGGACGCGATTTAAAAATCGCTACGAGCATCGCAACTGCGGTAAGTGATTTTTCTCCACCCGAAAGTAGTGAGAGTCGCTTTACGCGCTTGCCCGGTGGACGGGCTTCCACATCCACACCAGTATTCAGTGGATCATCTGGATTGGTAAGAAATAGTCGGCCATCTCCGCCAGGGAAGAGTCTTGAGAAAATATCTTTGAAATGCTCTGCTACATCTTCAAAAGCTTCCATGAAGATTTGCTGCACGCGATCGTCAACTTCTTTAATAATATCCAGGAGATCCTTCTTGGTCTTTTTCAGATCCTCTAACTGTTCGGCCAAGAACTTCAACCGCTCTTCAAGTGCGTTGTATTCCTCTAGTGCGAGTGGATTAATTTTTCCGAGCAGAGTTAATGAGCGCTCTGTAGCTGCTAACCGCTTCTCTTGTTGATCGCGGCGGTAAGGAATGAGTTCAGTTGCAACGATTTCGCCTGTTTCAGTCTCAATAAAGGTAGGAACATCTTTGTCAGGACCGTACTCACTAATCAGTGTAGGAATATCGATTCCGAGTTCCTCGACCGCTTTGGTTTCTAGCGCTTCAACGCGCATACGTTGTTCTGCACGTGCAATTTCATCGCGGTGAACACTGGAGGTAAGTTTTTCAAGTTCAGTTGTGAGTTCGCGACTACGTGCACGAACTGTAAGCGTTTCACCCTCACGATCGGAGCGATTGGTTTCAAGACGCGAACGTTCGGTCTGCGCCTTAGCAATTGAGCGTTCGATATGAATAAGTGCCTCGTATGCCGCTTCTGCAATTGCTTGGGAAATTACTGCTCCGCGAGCACGAGCGCCACGGCGAGAAACTGCTCGCTCTGATGCGTCACGTTCTGCTCGTGCAGAATCTTCCAGCACTTTCGCGCGAGCACCAATTGATCCAACGCGCTCTTCCGATGTACGAACTGCTAGACGTGCCTCGACTTCTGCAGTACGCGCTTGCGATACGTCGTTCCGTAAAGCTTCAGCTTTGGAGTGATCTGGTTCTGCAAGATCTCCGGGATGTTGCATCTGATTTTGTGCGATTGTGAGTTCATTCTCATCTCGGGATTTAGCCGAGGTTGCTTCATTCATGGCAACTGTGAGTCGGTCAACTTCGGCCGACGCAGATTTAATATTCTGTCCTGATACTGCCAATTGTTCTGTCAGAGCTGCGATGCGCGCATCAGATTCGTTGAGCTTACTTAGGGCAAGATCAAAATCAGCCTGTTTTGCATCAACATCAGTTGCTGCGGATGAAATTTCAAATTTAAGTCGATCGCAATTGTGGTTCAGTTCTTCAAGCTTTTTGGAGAGATCTTCAATGAGTGCCTTGATCTCAATGAGTGATGTCGATGATGCAGAACCACCACGTGCTCGCTGTGATGTTATGACATCACCGTCGCGAGTTACAACTGTGATGCTGCGATGTTGCTGCAAGATTGCTTCTGCTTCTCGAGCGTTTTGAGCGACAGAAGTTGTCGCCAGAAGTGATTCAAGGAGTTCGGAGATTTCCGATGAATGTACATAGTTAAGGATTGATGTCAGGCCACTTGGCAGAACTCCAGCTGGCTTTTCTCCCGCTTGATAGACCAATACATCTGCTTGGCCAAGATTCTCATTGCGAAGTGTTGTTAGCGCACTTACTGCAGATGAAAGGTCTTTTACGACTACTGCATCTGCCAATGATCCTAGCGCTGCCGCAGCTGCAGCTTCCCATCCATTATCAATTCGAATCAGTGATGCGATGCTTCCCAGAATCTGAACACCTCGAGAGTCACGAATCAGAGCTGATGCTCCATCACGCGTTGAGGAGGTAAGTTTCATCGCTTCAAGTTTGGACTCTGTTGAATTTCGCTCACGATCTGCCGCGCGCTCTGCATCAATGAGGTCGGCGTGAACCTTCTTAGCTGCTTCTAAAGATTTCTTTGCTCCATCAAATTGTGAATCTAAGCCTTGTTCACCGGCATCAGCGTTACCAATCTCCATTTCAAATTTGGAGTAATCACTCTTCGCATTATCAACGCGAGATTGTGCCTCGACGCGTGCAGAATCAAGTCTAGAAATTTCTTCAGTAATCGCTTCGATGCGAGCTGCCAGAGATTTGATGTGACCTTCTTGACGAGCTGTTCCTTCGCGTTGATCTGCAATTGCACGCAATGAGGCGGCAATCGTGTCTTCCTCAGCTTTCAGCGATGCCTCAGCAACTGCAAGAGATGCTGTTGCTGCGGCAAGTGCACTCTGTGCATTGTGAACATCGGTACGAAGTTGCGATTCTTCTGCGCGCAAGGCTGCTGCTTCAAGATCGAGGGCTTCTGGATCACGGCCAGCACTACGCGCTTCTTCAGCTTCTTCGGCTAAGAATCGTGAACGTTCCTGTGCAAGTGATTGTGTACCGCGGAATTTTTCACGTAACGCGCTGAGGGAGTAGAAATTTTCCTGCGCTTTTATCAGAAGTGGGCTTTCCAGCGCCGATGTTGCATCAAGTTCTTCTTCTCGGCGTCTGACAGTATCGAGTTCACCTTCCACTTCGGAGCGTCGTTCACGCAGCGCATTCTCATCTGCAACTTCTGCATCCAGAGTCTTAGATAAACCAATGTAATCATCTGCCAGCAATCGCAGTTTTGCATCACGTAGATCAGCCTGAATAGTGGCTGCTTTCTTGGCAACTTCAGCTTGCTTACCCAGCGGGCGTAATTGACGACGAAGTTCAACAGTAAGGTCATTAATTCGTGCGAGATTTGCCTGCATCGAATCGAGTTTGCGAATTGCTTTCTCTTTGCGCTTACGATGTTTAAGAACACCTGCTGCCTCTTCGATAAATCCGCGCCGCTCTTCGGGGGTAGCCATCAAAATCGCATCAAGTTGACCTTGGCCAACAATGACGTGCATCTCGCGACCAATACCTGAATCACTCAACAACTCTTGAATATCTAGTAAACGAGAAGCCTCGCCATTTATTTGATATTCACTTTGACCATTACGAAAGAGGATGCGAGAGATTGTTACTTCTGTATATTCGATTGGAAGCGCGCCATCAGTGTTATCAATAGTTACTGCAACTTCGGCGCGACCAAGTGGTGCGCGGCCAGATGTTCCAGCGAAGATGACATCTTCCATCTTTCCGCCACGAAGAGACTTTGCGCCTTGCTCGCCCATTACCCAGGTGAGGGCATCTACAACGTTTGATTTTCCAGATCCATTGGGTCCGACCACGCAGGTGATTCCGGGTTCAAGTCTGAGAGTGGTCGCCGAAGCAAAGGACTTAAATCCTTTAAGGGTCAGACTCTTCAAATACACGCAGTAAACCTATCGTTCTACGCGCCATTGGTATAAAAGCGACTCAGTTCAAGTTGAACTTGAGGGTTTACGAATTAGATTGAGAAAGTAATTCAAAGGCACTTCTGGCAGCAGATTGTTCGGCCTCTCGCTTACTTTTTCCACTGCCTTCAGAAATCGCACTTCCTGCAACCATTGCAACAGCGATGAAATTCTTATCGTGATCTGGGCCCGATTCGCTGACGAGATATTCGGGAGAACCTTTACCTTGCGCGGCTACCAATTCTTGGAGTGCAGTTTTGCCATCAAGTCCTGCACCTTTAGCCATTGCATTTTCGAGAGTATCTTTAATAAGCCCGCGAACTACTGCAGTGCTTTTTTCAAATCCACACTCTAAATAAATAGCGCCGATCAGAGCTTCTAGAGCATCTGCAAGAAGTGAGTTTTTATCGCGGCCATTGGTGACTTCTTCGCCTTTACCAAGTCGAATATATTTACCTAATTCCAGTGTGCGAGCAATATCGGCCAGAGCGCGCATATTGACTATGCCCGAACGCAGTGGAGATAAGCGACTTTCATCGAGATCTGGGTACTTGAGATAGAGCTCTTCTGTAACAATCAAACCCAGAATAGAGTCCCCTAAAAATTCTAGGCGCTCGTTAGTTGTTGAAATCCCAGTTTCATATGCAAAGGAACGATGGGTAAAAGCTAACTCAAGCAGTTCGGGAGATAGTTCAACGCCGAGTTGCTTAAGAAGATTTGAGAACAGATCAGACCTCGAGAACCTGACGGCGGTTATAAGTACCGCACGTTGGGCACGCTACGTGGTTGAGCTTTGGTTGCTGGCACTGTGGGCAAGCTGAGATTGCAGCAGCAGTTGTCTTCCACATGCTTCGGCGTGAACGTGTCTTTGAACGAGACATTTTTCGCTTTGGTACTGGCACGGTAATCGTCCTTAATCTTGGAGCTACAAAACTTAATTTGTTGCTGGTGTTGCGATGGCTAAGTATCGCCTATTTCTCAGATTTGCCAAAATCCAGGCCTTCTAGGCCAGACCAGCGAGCATCAATAACCTCGTGGATATGTCCTTCAGGCAGGTTGGCCCACTTCTCGCCGCAATCAGGGCAGAGCCCAAGGCATTCCTGACTGCATAAAGGATTGACCGGCAGAGTCAAAATAATGGCATCGATGATTGGGATCTCAAGGTTCATGAGATCGCCCTCCATCTGCAACTCTTCTTCACCATCTAAATCAATATCTTCGTCATCACGACGTTTCTTGCGACCTTTTTCATTTGTAGGTTCGTAGCGGTAGAGCTCTTGTATTTTGCGATCTACGACCACTTCAACCGCATCAAGACAGCGAATACATTCACCTTTCGCAACAGCATAAATTTCAGCGCTGAGCAAGACTCCCTCAGTAACTGATTCAAGACGAGCATCGACTTCAATGACATCCCCTTCTTGAACTGCAATTAATGGGACACCAATACGAGTAGCCACTTCAATATCTAATTGATACTCCTTGAGTTCGCCGGCGCGACGTGGGAGCTCAAAGGTATTGAGCATGAAAGGGTTAGCTTTTCTTATCATTTCTAACGCAATTTTCTAATCAGTTATCGGTGTGCAACTGAGATAAGACATCTTTATCATCCGCACCTTCAAGACGTTCGCGACCTCGCGCAACAGCGTCTAACGTCTTATTCAAAATAACTTCCAAGGTTGCTAAGCGACCATCGATATATGTCTCAACTTCGCGACGCTCATCTTCAGCAATATCGCGAGCCTCATCAAGAATACGCTTTGCTTCATCGCGTGCTGCTTGAACGATGGCAGCCTGCTCAATCATGCGAGCCACATCTTCACGAGCAGTTGCAATCATAGATTCTGCACTAGAACGTCCCTCGTCAATAATTCGATCTCTTTCGGCAAGAAGGTTCTCAGCAGAGAAGAGATCTGCCGGCAGATGCTCGCGAGCACCCTCAAGAAGTTCCAGCATCTCGCCACGGTGGACAACGCATGATGCTGAAAGTGGAACTCCTCGTGCTTCTTCGACAACAGCGATTGCTGTGTTTAGTTTTTCGATTGAATCCATTGTCATTCTTGTACTCCCGCCCGTGCCTTAAGTGCTGTGTTTACATTTGCTGGAACCATTGAAGAGACATCGCCACCAAAGAAAGCAAGTTCTTTCACAATTGATGAGGATAAAAATGAGTGAGTAGGCGAGGTAGCCATAAACATTGTTTCAACACCAGATGCTTGTGTGTGTACCTGTGCCATTTGAAGTTCATAATCAAAGTCTGTTACTGCTCGTAGCCCCTTAACGATTGCTTGAACTGAATTCTT
>RFSY01000027.1 GCA_009923805.1 Actinomycetota bacterium | reverse complement strand
AATCCGGGAATTGCAGAATTTGCAACGCTACATCCAGTTGCAATCACTGATAACAATGCGATTTGCGAGCTAGCAAAGAAATTAGTAGTTGATCTCGTTGTTGTTGGTCCAGAGGTCCCTCTAGTCAATGGAGTTGCAGATCTCTTGAGAAGCGCGGGATTTGCAGTTTTTGGTCCATCGAAGGCAGCAGCTCAATTAGAAGGTTCAAAAGACTTTGCAAAAGGCGTTATGCGAGATGCGGGAGTTCCAACTGCACGCAGCTTTACATGCACTGAAAAAACCGAAATTGAAAAAGCGCTCGATACATTTGGTGCTCCTTATGTTGTTAAAGATGATGGGCTTGCGGCCGGTAAAGGTGTAGTTGTCACACATGATCGCCAGGTAGCACTTGATCATGGACTTGCATGCGCGCGAGTTGTTATTGAAGAGTATTTAGCAGGTCCAGAAATTTCACTCTTTGGAATTTCCGATGGACGCAACGTCTTGCCCATGCAACCGGCGCAAGATTTCAAACGCGCCTATGACAACGATGAAGGACCAAATACTGGGGGCATGGGTGCGTACTCGCCACTACCGTGGGCACCAGATGACATCGTTGAAGAGACTTATGAAAAAGTGTTAGCACCGATGATTGCCGAGATGGCTGCTCGTGGCACTCCATTCGTAGGTTTGCTCTATGCGGGATTAGCACTCACCGATGACGGAATTAAAGTCATCGAGTTCAATGCACGATTTGGCGATCCTGAGACACAAGTTCTTATTCCGCGTCTGATGACGCCGCTTGCATCTCTGCTCTTCAAAGCAGCAACTGATTCACTTGATGACGAAGTTCTGCAATGGCGAGATGAAAGTGCAGTGTCAGTAGTTCTTGCCGCATCTGGTTATCCAGAATCACCGAAGACTGGTTCAGTCATTTCAAAAGTTCCAACAATCGATAACGCTAAGATTTTTCACGCAGGTACAGCAAATAATGGTGGATCACTGCTATCAAGTGGTGGTCGAGTCTTGACTGTTACTGGCACTGGCGCAGATCTCACCGAAGCACGTGACCGCGCATACCGAGCAATCTCACAGATTGAACTCGAGGGCTCCTTCTATCGCTCTGATATCGCACTCAATGCGTCGGTCGCAGAGAAGGGCAATTAAATGGGGGAGAATGCACCAGTGAGCGTATTAGCTGATCGATATGCATCTCGCGAGATGCGTGAAGTCTTTGCGCCTGAAGAAAAAATCATTGCCGAGCGTAAATTATGGGTTGCAGTAGCACGCGCTCAAGCAAAGCTTGGACATGCAATCCCAGATTCTGTAATTGCAGATTATGAAAAAGTAATTACTAACGTTGATCTTGCATCTATCGATGCCCGCGAGAAAGTTACTCGCCACGATGTGAAAGCTCGTATTGAAGAATTTAATGCACTGGCAGGCCATGAAGCTATTCACGCGGGAATGACAAGCCGCGATTTGACTGAAAATATTGAGGCGCTACAAGTTCGAAATGGCCTTGCCATCGTTCACAATAAAACTGTTGCACTTCTTGCAACTCTTGCAGCAAAAGCTGCACAGTATTCAGATCAACCAATTGCGGGGCGTTCACATAACGTTCCTGCTCAAATCACCACACTTGGAAAACGATTTGCTTCGGCTGCTGAAGAACTTCTTTATGCATATGAGCGCCTGGCTTCACTTCAGAACCGATATCCAATGCGTGGAATCAAAGGGCCGGTAGGTACCGCGCAAGATTCAATCGATTTGCTGGGTTCAACGAAAGCTCATCAGAGCCTTGAATCATCAATAGCGAAAGAACTCGGTTTTGATCGCGTGCTTGATTCAACGGGTCAGGTTTATCCCCGTTCACTTGATTACGACGTTGTGACCACACTTGTTCAACTGGCAGCTGCTCCATCATCACTTGCTACTTCTATTCGATTGATGGCTGGCGCAGAACTTGTCACAGAAGGTTTTAAAGCGGGTCAAGTTGGTTCATCTGCAATGCCTCACAAGATGAATACTCGTTCCTGCGAACGTGTAAATGGTCTCTCAGTTATTTTGCGCGGATATGCATCAATGGTCTCTGAACTTGCCGGCGATCAATGGAATGAAGGTGATGTTTCATGCAGCGTTGTTCGCCGCGTTGCGCTGCCCGATGCTTTTTATGCGATGGATGGCTTGCTTGAAACAATGCTTACAGTCCTCAATGAGTTTGGGGCATTTCCTGCAGTCATTGCAGCAGAGCTCGAGCGTTACTTGCCATTCTTGGCAACAACAAAGATTTTGATGGCATCAGTTAAAGCAGGTGTTGGGCGCGAAGTAGCGCATGAAGTTATCAAGGAACATGCAGTTGCTGCCGCCCTTGGAATGCGTGAAGGAAAAGCGAATAATTTCCTTGATGCAATCGCATCTGATGATCGCATTCCATTTAAGCGGGCAGAGCTAGATGCGCTAATTGGTAATCCACTTGAATTTACTGGCGATGCTCGCCAACAAGTTGCTCGAGTTGTCAGTCGCATCGAAGCGATTACATCCGCGCACCCTGCCGCTGCGCAGTACAAGCCTGGCTCTATTCGGTGAGCGGCTTCGGTGTAGCTGGCGCGCCGCCAGCACCATCGATAACAGGTTGGCAACACCTGCGTACAGGGAAAGTACGTGACCTTTATACAAATGAATCTGGTGAAATTCTTCTCGTAGCATCTGATCGGATCTCTGCATTTGATTGGGTATTACCAACAACCATTCCTAATAAAGGCGCAATTCTTACCCAGTTATCCCTTTTCTGGTTTGAGCTTCTTGCAGATATCGTCCCCAATCACATCATTACTGATGAAGTACCAAATGAAGTCGCAGATTGCGCAGTCATTGTTCAACCGCTTGAAATGTTTGCCATCGAATGTGTGGCTCGCGGATATCTGACCGGTAGCGGCCTTGTTGAATATCAGAAGAACCAAGCAGTGTGTGCAAACCCTTTACCGGCAGGGTTAGTAGATGGATCAGAACTTCCTGCCAGCATCTTTACACCTGCTACCAAAGCGGAAATCGGTGATCACGATATAAATATCGATTTTGAAAGTGCGGCAAAGATTGTGGGTGCAGATCGAGCTAGCGAACTTCGTGACTTAACTCTGAAGCTTTATGACACCGCTGCTGACTTTGCACGAGGCCGAGGAATCATTTTGGCTGATACAAAATTTGAATTTGGGATTAATATGGCAGGTGAAATCACACTTGGTGATGAAGCGCTTACCCCCGACTCTTCTCGCTTTTGGGAGTTAGATGGTTGGGCACCAGGAAAATCACAACCATCTTTTGATAAACAATTTGTCCGTGATTGGCTGACATCAAGTGGATGGGATAAAGAGTCCACACCCCCAGAATTGCCGGCAGAAATCGTTGAGAAAACTGCGCAGCGATATCAAGATGCATATGAACGAATTACCGGCAGCAAATTTTAAATTAGACACTAGGGAGATAAAAATGGCCAAAATCGTGGTTGATGTGATGTTAAAGCCTGAAATCCTCGACCCGCAAGGAAAGGCAGTAGCAGCTGCGCTACCTCGCCTTGGCTTCACCTTTGCTAAGGATGTCCGTCAAGGAAAACGTTTTGAAATTGAGGTAGATGGAGATCCAACTCCGGCACAGCTTGCTGAAGTGGAAAAGGCGGCTGAAAAACTCCTCTCTAATCCAGTCATCGAAAATTTCACAGTTCGAGTGGAGAAGTAATTAGATGAAAATTGGTGTCGTAACTTTTCCTGGAACTCTCGATGATCGAGATGCAGCTCGCGCTGTGCGTCACGCTGGAGGTGAAGCTGTTGCCCTGTGGCATAACGATGCAGATTTGCACGGCGTAGATGCTGTCATTCTCCCTGGCGGCTTTTCATATGGTGACTATCTTCGTTGCGGTGCGATTTCACGATTCTCTCCTGTGATGGAACCAATCATCGATGCAGCTCATGGCGGTATGCCGCTACTCGGTATCTGTAACGGCTTTCAGGTACTTGCTGAAGCCCATCTCATTCCTGGTGCACTTACCCGTAATCACGAACTTCACTTCTTATGTCGTGACCAGAATTTAACAATTGAAAATACAAATACATCGTGGACATCTTCGTATTCACAAGGTCAAGAGATTTTGATTCCATTGAAAAATGGTGAAGGTGCATATATGTGCGATGACGAGACTCTTAAAATGCTTGAAGGTGAAGGTCGCATCATCGCTCGCTACGTCGGTGAGAATCCAAATGGTTCCCGCAATCTGATTGCTGGCATTACCAATGAGCGCGGAAATGTTGTTGGACTTATGCCACACCCAGAGCATGCAATTGATTCTTTGACAGGACCATCTGCTGACGGACTTGGCTTCTTCACATCTGTATTAAAAGCGTTGGTGAAGTAATGGCGCTGGATACAGTTGTACTTGCGCAAGCCAATCCAGATGCGACGCAGCCTTTTGCTGAACTTGGCTTAAAGCCTGATGAGTATGCGCGTATTAAAGAAATTCTTGGCAGACGTCCAACATCATCTGAGCTAGCCATGTATTCGGTGATGTGGTCTGAGCATTGTTCCTACAAATCTTCCAAAGTTCATTTAAAACAATTTGGCGATAAGGCCGTCAAAACAGATGCACTCCTTGTTGGCATTGGTGAAAATGCTGGAGTTGTTGATGTTGGTCAGGGATATGCAGTTACTTTTAAAATTGAATCTCATAACCACCCATCATTTATCGAGCCTTATCAAGGTGCTGCAACAGGTGTTGGTGGAATCGTTCGCGATATTTTAACGATGGGTGCTCGTCCCATTGCAGTGATGGATCCACTTCGCTTTGGACCAGCGGATGCACCAGACACTCGTCGAGTATTGCCTGGCATTGTTGCTGGTGTTGGTGGATATGGAAACTGTCTGGGATTACCAAATATTGGCGGCGAAGTTGTATTTGACGAAACCTATTTAGGTAATCCACTGGTCAACGCACTCTGTGTCGGCGTGATGAAACATAGCGATATCAAGCTTGCAAAGGCTGCCGGAGCAGGCAATCTCGTTGTTCTATACGGAGCAAAGACTGGCGGAGATGGAATTGGTGGAGTCTCCGTACTTGCATCAGAGACATTTGAATCCAAGGGACCAGCAAAACGTCCAGCAGTGCAGGTGGGTGATCCTTTTGTTGAGAAAGTTCTTATCGAATGCTCGCTAGAGATTTTTGCTGAAGATCTCGTTGTGGGAATTCAAGATTTAGGCGGTGCTGGTCTTTCCTGTGCAACATCGGAGCTTGCATCTGGTGGCTCCGGTGGAATGAAAGTGCAACTGGATAAAGTGCCTTTACGTGACCCTTCTTTATCTCCGGAAGAAATTCTGATGTCAGAATCACAAGAGCGCATGTGCGCAATTGTTGAACCTAGCAAGATCGCACGTTTCCTTGAAATCTGCGAAAAATGGGATGTCACAGTCAGTGTCATTGGCGAAGTTACAGATGGCAAACATCTTGAAATTACTTGGCATGGCGAATTAATTGTTGATGTTCCACCTCGCACTGTGGCCCATGATGGTCCTGTCTATAACCGCCCACTTGCACAACCTGCTTACATCGATATTGTCGCGAAAGAAATATTGGATCTTCCAATTCCATCTACTGCAGATGAAATTAAATCGACAGTTCTGCAATTGGCAGCTACTCCTAACCTTGCGGATAAGTCTTGGGTCACCGATCAATACGACCGTTATGTGCAAGGAAATTCCATTCAGTCACAACCAGATGATTCTGGAATGGTTCGAATAGATGAGAAGACTCATTTAGGTGTAGCAGTTGCAACGGATGCAAATGCCAACTGGTCATATTTAAACCCTTACGAAGGTGCCAAGTTGGCTCTTTCAGAAGCAGCCCGCAATATTGCAACAGCTGGTGCAAAGCCACTTGCAGTTACCAACTGTCTGAACTTTGGGTCTCCAGAAGATCCAGGTGTGATGTGGCAATTTGCTGAATCAGTTCGTGGACTTGCAGATGGATGCCTTGAGATGGGACTTCCTGTTACTGGCGGAAACGTCTCCTTCTATAACCAAACAGGATCTGTTGCAATCCTTCCGACCCCTGTTATTGGCGTACTTGGGGTGATTGACGATGTTCGCACACGAACACCGATGTCATTTAATCGCGCAGGTCTTGACCTCTATCTACTGGGTGAAACTTTTGACGATCTTGCAGGAAGTGAATGGGCGTATATGCATAAGCAACGTGGTGGCATAGCACCTATTGCAGACCTGCAACGTGAAATGCGTTTAATTGATTTACTTGTTGCAGGGCGGACAAAGAAGATCTTCACTGCTGCGCACGATTTAAGTCAGGGTGGTTTATCTGCAACTCTGACTGAAATGGTTCTTCGATACAACACAGGTGCCACAATCCAACTTGAAAATGTTGGAATCTCATTGCTCAGTGAAACTCCTGGTCGAGTAGTTGTTGCTATCGATCCTTCTCAATCTGCAGCACTTACACAAGAAGCAGCAGTACAGAAGATTGCTCTTACGAAAATTGGTGTAACTGGTGGAGATGCACTTGTGATTAACGATGCAACTATCTCACTGAAAGAACTTCGGGAAGCTCATACTCAAACTTTCCAGAAGTTGTTTGGATAAAACAATGCGCGATCCGAAAGTACTAGAAGAAGTGAAGGCAACTCTTGCACTGCTTACTGAACGATCTCCGGGTCGCGCTATTGAAGTGCGGATCCCGCCTTACGCAGCAGTGCAATGTGGAGATGGCCCAACACATACTCGCGGAACTCCAGCCAATGTCATTGAGATGGATGCCCAGACGTGGTTAGCTCTTGCAGATGGAAAACAGAGTTGGGCTGATGCGATGGATCAAGGTTTGATTATTGCCTCAGGAATTCGAGCTGACCTCACCTCACTACTACCGCTTAGGATGCACCCATGAGCCGTCGCCCGGATGGATTGTTAAATCACAATATTCTTGATGCAGATAAAGGTCCTCAAGATGCGTGTGGTGTATTTGGTGTGTGGGCACCGGGTGAAGAGGTCGCAAAGTTAACTTTTTATGGACTGTATGCGTTACAACATCGCGGACAAGAGTCAGCAGGAATTGCAACATCTGATGGAGAGCGCATCCTTGTTTATAAGGATATGGGCCTTGTTTCACAGGTCTTTACTGAAACAGATTTAGCGTCACTCGTTGGCAATTTAGCTATCGGCCATTGTCGCTACAGCACAACTGGATCAAGTACCTGGGTGAATGCTCAACCAACTCTACGTCCAACAAAATATGGAACGTTGGCACTTGCTCATAACGGAAACCTGACAAATACAGGATCGCTGGCAGAGATAGTCCAAAAGTTAGAAGTAGATTTACCAAAGAATGATCGCGGAGCAACAACTGATACCGAAATTATGACCGCACTAATTGGTCTGCAAGATGAGAAGAATGTGGAAGCAAGCGCACTTGCTGTCCTGCCAAAACTTGAAGGTGCCTTCTCACTTGTCTTTATGGATGAACATACTTTGTATGCAGCGCGCGATCGCCACGGTGTTCGACCACTTGTGATTGGAAAACTTGATCGCGGCTGGGTGGTTGCCTCTGAATCTGCCGCCCTTGATATTGTCGGTGCAGCTTTTGTGCGCGAAGTTGAGCCTGGCGAATTCTTAGCAATTAACGAAGATGGAATTCGTTCTCAGATGTGGGCCACACCAGAACCAAAAGGTTGTGTCTTTGAATATGTTTATCTTGCTCGTCCAGATACAACTATTGCCGGACAAGGAATTCACGCAGTACGTGGACGTATTGGTCAGCGATTAGCAATTGAAGCACCCGTGGATGCAGATTTGGTAATCCCAGTTCCGGAATCTGGAACGCCCGCTGCCATTGGTTATGCAAAGCAATCAGGTATTCCATATGGTCTTGGGCTTGTGAAGAATTCATATGTTGGTCGTACATTTATTCAGCCATCACAAACTATCCGCCAACTCGGTATTCGCTTAAAGCTCAATCCGTTGCGTGAAATCATTGAAGGAAAACGCATCATCATCGTTGACGATTCGATTGTCCGCGGCAATACCCAGCGCGCACTAGTTCGCATGTTGCGCGAAGCTGGCGCTCTTGAGATTCACGTGCGAATCTCCTCACCTCCTGTTAAGTGGCCTTGCTTCTACGGAATCGATTTTGCTACACGCGCTGAACTCATTGCCAGTGGCTTAGAAGTAGAAGAGATTCGCAGATCTATCGGCGCAGATTCACTCGCCTATGTTTCAGAAGAAGGCTTGATTGAAGCGACCAAGGTTGCTAAGGAAAAGCTCTGCACAGCATGTTTCTCAGGCCAGTATCCAATTGCAATTCCAACAGATATGTCTGAAGGAAAGATGAGATTGGAAATCACCGAGGTTCAGCACTAGTGGCAACATATAAAGATTCTGGCGTTGATATTGATGCAGGAGATCGCGCAGTTGAATTAATGAAAGCTTCGATTGCTCGGGCATCCAGACCCGAGGTAATGGGTGGTATCGGCGGTTTCGCTGGGCTCTTTGATGCATCTGCACTCAAAAATATGAAGCGCCCACTTCTTGCAACTTCCACAGATGGTGTGGGAACTAAAACTGAAATTGCTCGTCAATTGGGAAAATACGACACCATCGGTGAAGATCTTGTAGCAATGGTTGTCGATGATTTAGTCGTCTGTGGCGCAGAACCGCTCTTTATGACTGATTACATTGCAGTAGGAAAAGTGATTCCAGAGCGCATCGCTGAAATTGTTGGTGGTATTGCACGTGGCTGTGAAAAGGCGGGAACTGCCCTCGTTGGTGGAGAAACGGCCGAACACCCAGGGCTACTTGGCGAAGATGAATTTGATATTGCAGGGGCTGCAACTGGTGTAGTTGATGCAGATAAACAATTGAGCGCAGAGAAAGTACGCGCAGGTGATCTCATCATCGCAATGCCTGCAAGTGGTTTCCATGCAAATGGGTACTCACTTATTCGCCATATTCTTGCAACGCAGAAGTTGGATTTATTTAAGAAATATGAAGGACTTGATTGCACCCTAGGTGAAGCACTTCTAACTCCGACAGAGATCTATACACTCGATTGTTTGGCACTCATCAAAGCTCAAGGTGAAAAACTTCGCACATTTAGCCACATCACAGGTGGTGGGCTTGCCGATAACACTGCGCGCGTAATACCTGCAGGGCTAACCGCTAAATACGACCGATCAACATGGTCACTTCCGGCAGCTACACAGTTCTTAGCCGGTGTTGCATCAGTGCCACAAGCAGATATGGAGCGCACATGGAATTGCGGTATTGGGATGAGCGCCGTTGTTGATTCTGCTGTTGCAGATTTAGTAATTCGCTCGCTGGCAGCCCGCGGCATGAAAGCTTGGATTGCTGGTGTCGTTGAGCCTTCTGGAGATTTAGAGGCCCCGCGTTCATACTTGGTTTCTCAATACGGAGGATAAAAAGATGGCAAGTAAGTCGAAGTTAGCTCGTCAAGCGCAGACGAAGAAGAATCAGAACGTTAACTTTTACATCATTGCTATTCCTGTACTTGGTTTTCTCATCAAACTCATCACCATGATTAATACACCGCATGGTGGATGGCTTGGTGCCGACGGCGAGAATTACCTCAGTGGTGTCGATGGGCTACTCGCACAAGGCTATTTTTCAGATAAAAGCATTCTTTCGTACTGGCCTGCCGGATATCCCATCCTTATTTGGATTCTGACAAAGATTTCACTGTCAAACATTCTCTGGCTGATTTCATTCACACAGACAATTTTCTATGCATATGCCAGTTATTACTTCGTCAAGCAATTACAGAACACTAAGTTGCGCCCCTACCTATTTCTTATCGGCGTTGCACTTGCCTTCAACCCAACGCTTTCACTTAGTTCAATGGCTGTTGGATATGAGAGCCCTATTGCTGCATGCATGTTAATGGTCGTTGGCCTCATTATTAAATCTAAGCAGAGCCCGAATGATCGCAGACTCATCCTTCGTGTAATTGCAGCCGGTGGATTTTCAGCACTGGCATCATTTATGCAGCCCCGTTGGATTCTCACCTCAATAGTTATTGCCGTCGTGTGGGCGTTAATGTATAAAAGCCGCAAAGTACAAGCACTTATTCTCGTTGGAGTTATTGGCATCATGGCTATTGCTCCAGCCATATTGATTCAGCGAAATATGAAAGCGATTGATAAGTCAGTAATTTCAACAAACCTGGGCGTCACGATGAATCTTGGTGCAGGACCAGAAACAGCAGGTGGATATAAGCACACCGGTCCAAATGTTCCATGTGAACCCGTTCCACCCGCAACAACAGTTTCCGATAATGATGTCGTTAAGTGCATTATCAAGTGGTATGCAACCAACCCAGTAAAAGCAATGCACCTCTTCATAAATAAGGGTTGGTATTACTGGAGTCCATGGTCAGGACCACTTGGAAACGGAACGATGGCGCGCAACCCTTGGCTGAAAATTGATCCAATTATTAATATTGGAAAAGGAAGCCAATCGGGAAATGATTTGGTCTATAAATCAGTGGGTAAGGGAATTTCATTCTTCTGGGTAGTTGGCTGCATCTCCCTCTTCTTTATTGGATTCTTCTGGCTGCGTTCCATGAAGGGCATCTACGCCAACCTGGCATGGGCAGCCTTCCTTCCCGTTGTTATCTCGTGGCTCGTCTCAATGGCCACGATTGGCGACCACCGATTCCGTATCCCAACGATGTCACTGAGCGTCTTCCTGCAGGTTATGGGCTACTTCGCCCTTCGCCATAAGGCTAAAACGCGCTCATTTGCCGTTGCTTTGGAGTCCGGCGGCAAGGCGCGATAACCTTCGCGTCTGACACATTAGCTATTCGTAAGGAGGTCGCCCATGGGTCGCGGCCGTGCAAAAGCAAAGCAAACCAAGGTAGCTCGAGACCTTAAATACAACTCTCAAGAGATGGATCTCGATCGCTTGGCTAAAGAACTACATGGCGATGTTCCAAATCAGCAAAATCAGGAAGATGACGATCCTTTTGCTGAAGGCAATTACATCCCTCGCGCATAAGCGCATTCATTACATAGACTCTCGTACGTGAGACCAACTCCGTATGTTGCTGCGCTTCGAATTTATGAACCGCTATCAGCATTTGAACCCGTGGATCGAATTCGTTGGCAAAATATTTTGGCATCTGCCGATACGCGAAAAGAAGAACAGGCGCTCGCACTTCGCCGTCTAGTTTTTCCTGAGCCACCTGCAGTGCGACCAGATGGCGCTCATGTTTTAGATATCAATGGAATTCGATATGTATCGCCCTGGTCAACTGCAACGCGTTGTTGGGCGGCGCTCGATGATTTCAAAGAGTCACTGCCATCCTCAATCACCGGATTTTTTGTTCCGCCTTCTCTTGAAGAGGTAATCAAAACAGGTGTTGATTTATTAGAAGACCGAGTTCCACATATCATTACGGAAAATTGGATAATTCCACCACGGTGGTTCTCACTCTTCACACCAGCTGAAAGAGTTCGCGGAGAAGATGATGATGGTCCATTTTCATTTGCCCGCACAACCATGTCGAAAGCTCGCGAACGAGCAACGTCATCGCATGAAATAGTTTTAGGTGCATTTGGCCAGGGACCTGTGGAGCAAGAGATCGAGAATATGTTGGATTGGTTAGAAATGTTTCATCCAGAATCATTGGTAGAACTTGATTATGGTGGACTTGCCAGCTATCTCGATTCGGCACTTCGTGCACGAGGTGAAGATGGGTTAGATGCCGATACTTCAATCGAAGATGTCGCACATAGTCTGTCAGGGTTGGCTGCAGGTGATGGATCACTTGCGGGCGAAGGCTATGAACGGCTGGTTTCGCGCTGGAGAGCGGTGCAAGGCATCGAATCAACAATGTAATTAAGCGGCGAATACGCGACAATTGAGTACAAAGCGAGTATTGCAACAAGCGTGCCAGTGGGGAATACTTCCCGACATAACGGGGTAAAACGGACACTCGTGGTTGTTGAGTTTTTTGGGGGAGTTTATGAATCGTCTGCCTGATGCAGAAGTGCTTCTGACCCCACGCGAGGTTGCTGAACTATTTGGAGTAGATCCAAAGACTGTTACACGGTGGGCAAAGGCAGGAAAGCTCACTTCGATTAGAACACTCGGTGGGCATCGTCGCTATCGCAAATCTGAAGTCGATGATCTTCGCCAGAATTACTTCAAGGCACAGAATTAAATATTATTTAGCAATATGAATTATTCAATCCCGCAATTTTTCTTACTAGGTCTTGCCACTTTTGTATTTGTCGGCCTGATAACTCAACCCATCAGAAACTTTGCCCTACGTTCTGGGGCAGTTGATGCCCCAAACTTAGCTCGCAAAATTCAGAAAGAACCAGTTCCCTATCTGGGTGGTGTTGCAATTGCGGTGGGCATCGTTGCTGCTTCCTATGGATCACTTCTTGTTGTTGATTTCTCATTACAAACTTTTAAGTTGGCAAGTTTTGTTCTGGTCCCAGCTATCGCAATCTCAGCAATGGGATTGTGGGATGACTTACGTGGCCTCGAACCATGGCCTCGACTACTTGCCCAAACATTCACAGGAATAATCGTTGCGGTAATTTTGACAGTCACAGACACAATGGGATTTGCTTTTAGTAACCATCTCATCAATTACGCAATCACCGTGCTCTGGATTGTTGGAGTCTGTAATTCCATTAACTTCTTTGATAACCACGATGGTGGGGCCGCTGGCACCGTTGCCGTGATCACCTTCTTTCTATTCTTTATTGCTTATGACCGCCAACAAATCCTTGTCAGCGCCCTTGCTATCGTGACAGCAGGTGCCACTGCTGGTTTTCTCATTTGGAACCGCCATCCTGCAAAGATTTATATGGGCGATGCCGGCTCTCTTTTTCTTGGAATTATCATCTCTGTATTAACTATTCGCCTAAGTCCTGGAGTTGTTCCTTCATATAAATCACTTGCAATTCCAGTTCTCTTATTGGCGACTCCGATTCTTGATACGACCGTTGCAGTTATTTCACGCCTCTATCGCGGCATCTCACCATTCCAAGGCGGCAGAGATCATCTCTCGCACCGTTTGATGCGAAAAGGATTAAATCGTCGAATCACCGCATTTACTTTGTGGGGATTTGCCGGCTTTTATGGATTTATCGCACTTGCTCTCTACACCTGGCCCGATTCACTCGGAAACCAACTCATCGCATTGGGATTACTGGCGTGGCTAGTGCAACTAGTTTATTTCTTACGAATTCCATCTGAGGGGTAGACTGCTCACATGGCCGATAAAAATGATGATGTGAAAGCAAGAATGCTTGCTGCCCTTGAAGCTAAGAAGAATAAGAAGGGCGCTCCTGGAACTCAGACACACTCTGAAACAGGATCAAAGATTCGCGGCGGACAACGCAGTGGTGGTGCGCCTCAAGTACAGCGCAAAGCTGGTCCATCTGGTTCAGGTTCTGCAGGTTAAATTAATCTCTGCTTACTTTTAAAGTGGCTCGGGACAGGATCGAACTGTCGACCTCACGATTTTCAGTCGCGCGCTCGTACCAACTGAGCTACCGAGCCAATATTTAATTTTTAATGTAACTGTTCTGCTTCTGTAGTTAAAAAAGAAGAAGGCGTGTGGACACCTTCCTCTTTCCGCGACCCGGACGGGACTTGAACCCGCGACCTCCGCCGTGACAGGGCGGCGCGC
>RFSY01000026.1 GCA_009923805.1 Actinomycetota bacterium | reverse complement strand
ATTGCTATTGAAACTATTGTTAATTTCTTTTTCATATACTGGAGTCTCCTGTTTGAAGAGTCTCACAGGGGTAGCTCGCTAGTAGGTCGGTGCGGAATCCGCAGCAATTACCTTTGGACTACACCCCGCAAACCTCGGCGGGTGTTGGTCAGTTGCAAATATCTATATGGGTAATCCGACTTGATCAGTTCACTGGTGAACTGTCTTACGGTTGCGGGTCAGCGTCGGATTTGCACCGAACTTCCCCCATATGAATATCTATTAAGTTGTGTGCGAACCAAACCACACCGTCTGCTTATTGGCAATCAGCCACGCGTGACTTAAGGTGCGTCACATGGAATATAGACGCCTTGGCAACTCAGGAATGTATGTATCAGAGATTGCGTACGGAAATTGGATTACCCATGGCTCTCAGATGGAGACGGAAGCTGCAGCTAAATGTGTCCGAGCCGCTCTCGATGTTGGAATAACAACATTTGATACCGCCGACGTTTATGCAGGAACAAAAGCCGAAGTTGTCTTGGCAAAGGCTCTGAAAGGCGTTCGTCGCGAATCGTATGAGCTCTTCACGAAGGTCTACTTCCCAACAGGCACAGGAAAAAATGATCGGGGTCTTTCTCGCAAACACATTATGGAATCGTGCAATGCTTCATTAAAGCGGCTGAACACAGACCATATTGATTTATATCAAGCCCATCGTTTTGATGTCGAAACTCCTCTTGAAGAAACTCTCAGCGCATTCGATGACCTTATTCGCCAAGGAAAAGTTCATTACATCGGTTTCTCTGAATGGACGGCAGACCAAATTTCGCAAGCGCTCAAGATTCAAGATGCTCGCGGATATAACCGCTTTGTTTCAAGCCAACCGCAATACTCAGCGCTCTGGCGTGTTATCGAAGCCAATGTCGTGCCACTTTCGATGAAAGAGGGAATTGGCCAGATCGTTTGGTCCCCCATGGCCCAAGGAGTCCTTACCGGAAAATATTTACCTGGTAAAAAACCACCTGCTGGCTCTCGCGCGACTGATAAGAAAAGCGGAGCCAAATTCATCTCTGGCTGGATGCGCGATGAAGTTCTCAATGCGGTTCAACAGTTGAAGCCAATCGCAGATGCGCACGACCTATCGCTGTCTCAACTAGCCCTGGCCTGGGTTTTACAGAACGAGAATGTTTCATCTGCAATTATGGGCGCTACAAAACCGTCACAAGTGAAAGAGAATGTGAAAGCTTCTGGCGTCAAACTCAGCGCAGATGTGATGAAATCAATTGATGTGGTACTCGGCAATCTTCCAGAGAAGAAGACAGATCACGATGCGACCCCAAGGCCCAGAGCTTAAAAAACCAGAGTCTAAAAAGTTTCTCCGCGCTGAATCGATGGCTTAGGTGCGCGCATGCGTCGCATTTGAGTGGAGCGTAGCCAGCCATACATTCCGATTCCCTTGATGTCTGCACCCGGGAATTTTTGCAGTACTTCTTTCTTTAATTTTCTGCTCAAAATGATTCCGCTAATGACGGATGCCAGCAGGACTGAGTACATGAGGAAGATACTGCCTACTTGGAATATAGGAGAAGGAATCAGGGTGAATGCGAGGACTATGAAAATAATCGGTAAGAAATACTCGCCGATTGATCTACGAGAATCTACGTAATTGCGAACAAACTTTTTAACTGGACCTTTGTCACGCATAGGCAAAGCGCTTTCGTCTCCGCGCATATAGGCCGCACGAGAATTTACTCGATTAGCGCGGGCAGCATCTTTTGCTCGCTTCTTCTCTTCTTTGCTCACTGCAGGAGCTAACGATGAAATTTTACGAGCCGCTTGCGCGTCTTTACGTTTTGGAGTTGGGCGGCCTTTTTTCTCGGCTGAAGTATTTTCTGAAGGCGATGAAGTCATGGGTAGAACTATAGAGCGAGCATCTGGTCGAGGGCTATCTTGGAATATCGCGCCACAGTGGGCTCAACCTTAATTTCATTGACTACATGACCCGCAAGAACCGACTCCATTGCCCAAACCAGGTGGGGCAGGTCGATTCTATTCATTGTCGAGCAGTAGCAGACAGCCTTATCGAGAAAGACAATCTCCTTATCTGGATTATTAGTGGCAAGTCGGGATACCAAATTAAGTTCGGTGCCAACCGCCCATTTACTTCCGGGTGCAGATGCTTGAATAGTTTGAATAATTTTCTCCGTACTTCCAACGACATCGGCAGCTGTGACAACCTCGTGCTGGCATTCGGGATGAACAATGATCTGCACGCCGGCAATACGCTTTCGAACATCATCGATTGATTCACAAGTAAAGCGACCGTGCACAGAGCAATGTCCGCGCCACAAAATCATCTTGGCCTTCTTTATCTCTGCTTCAGTTAATCCACCCATCGGTTTCCAGGGATTCCATAAAACACAATCATCAAGGGTGAGTCCCAACGAAAGAACTGCAGTGTTTCGCCCCAAATGTTGATCGGGCAAGAAGAGAACCTTCTCTGATTTTGCAAAAGCCCATTCAAGAGTCTTCTGCGCATTTGAGGATGTGCAGATTGTTCCGCCGTGTTCGCCAGTGAAACTTTTGATTGCAGCTGAAGAATTCATATATGTAACAGGTGTTGTTTGGGAGGCCACACCAATGCGCTCAAGTTGGCTCCAACATTCATTGACTTGATTTGCCGTTGCCATATCTGCCATAGAACAACCGGCTGCAAGGTCGGGAAGTATTACCCGTTGCTTGGCTGAGGTGAGGATGTCGGCACTCTCTGCCATGAAATGAACCCCGCAGAAGAAAATGAATTCAGCCGATGATTGTTCGGCTGCAGATTGCGCAAGTTTGAATGAGTCACCAGTGATATCGGCGAAACGAATCACTTCATCGCGCTGGTAGTGATGTCCAAGAATCAAAGCTCTTTTCCCAAGTGCCGCGCGAGCAGCGATAGCGCGCTCTACTAGTTGCGGGTCACTCGCGGGAGGAAGTTCGCCAGCACAGGAGACTCCTCGTTCAGAGGCGAGGTCCTTGCCTTGGCCGAGCACCAAGAGTTCACCCAGGGATATCGACATAGGACTATTCTCATGTGTTTCGGTTAGCCATGGCAACCTGGCGCGGGTATTCTTTGCCACATGACAACTGATACTACAACTCCCGTCGAGATTACAACTGGCATCGTGTTAACAGATGTTGCCGCTGCAAAGGTTTCTGCACTCCTTGCTCAAGAAGGTCGCGATGATCTCTATCTTCGCGTTGCAGTTCAACCTGGAGGTTGCTCAGGACTTAAGTATCAGCTCTACTTCGATGACCGCGCACAAGATGGCGATGTGGCCCGCGAATTCGGTTCCGTAAAGGTTGTCGTCGACAAGATGAGTGATCCATATTTAATGGGAGCGTCAATCGATTTCGTAGACACTATCGAGAAGCAAGGCTTCACAATTGATAACCCCAATGCACAAGGTTCATGTGCTTGCGGCGATTCATTTAACTAAAACTCTGACTTCGCTCCAGTAAAAAGATAGATTGCGCCCATGAAAATCGGGGTTGCAGGTTCAGTTGGTTTAGATCACTTAATGACTTTCCCTGGAAAGTTCACAGATTCCCTGGTTGCTGGCTCGCTAGAAAAAGTCTCTCTCTCATTTCTTGTTGATGGTCTTGAGGTTCGACGTGGGGGATGCGCTGCAAATATTGCTTTTGGGCTCGGAGTACTTGGGCTCAACCCAATTCTGATTGCTGCTGTTGGGAAAGATTTTGCAGATTATGACGCCTGGCTGAGCCGTCACGGAGTTGATACATCACACGCACTTGTTTCATCGACGCAGCACACAGCTCACTTCACAGTAACAACTGATACAGAACTTAATCAGATTGCATCCTTCTTTCCTGGAGCAATGTCTGAAGCTCGAAATATTGAACTTAAACCCATCATCGATAAAGTTGGCTCACTAGATATTTTAGTTATTTCACCTGATGATCCAGAAGCAATGCTTCGACATACAGAAGTCGCCTTGGATATGGGAATCGCTGTTGCGGCCGACCCTTCACAGCAGATGGCGCGAATGAGTGGAGATGAAATCAAGAGATTGATTGCAGGGGCCACCTATCTCTTTATGAATGAATATGAATTGGCTCTTGCCATCCAGAAAACCGGATGGAGTGATCGCGAAATCTTGGAGAAAGTTCAGTATCGAATCATCACACTTGGTTCAGATGGTGCTCGCGTGGAAAGCATTGATGGCGTTTTTATCAAAGTGGGTTGTGCGAAAGAGAAAGCCAAGGTTGATCCAACCGGTGTTGGAGATTCATTTAGATCAGGATTTGTTGCTGGTTTAGCGTGGGGACTATCGCATGAACGCTGCGCACAATTGGGTTCAATGATTGCCACATATGTCATTGAGACCACCGGAACTCAGGAGTACAGGTTTACCTCAGAAGAATTCATTGCTCGCTTTAAAGAAGCGTATGGAGAAGAGGCTGCATTAGAGATTGCAGCGCATCTAGTTGCGTGAAGAGTGAGTTGCTTTCGTTAGCGCATTAACAAGAGAATCGATATCTGCTTCAGTCATTCCATGATGCAAAGTTGCGCGCAGATGACCCTCAGTTGGATATCCCATCGCAGCTAATACGTGGCTGGGTTGCAGATCTGCAGGATTACAGGCTGAACCAGAGTCGATATCGATCCCCTGTGCTGCAAGTTCACGGACGAGATATTCACCGCTAAAGCCGCTCACGATAAAGGAGAGAACGTTATTGATTGCGCGTGAGTGAGGTGCGATGACCGCAACGCCTTCGACTTGTGAAAGTTTGGAAATCAAGTATTGACGAAGTCCAGGATTAATCTCAGCGAAGCTTTCAAGTGCCATCGCTGCGGTAATGAGCAATGGAAGTGAGTACGTACCCGGTGATTTTATGGGAGCGATTCTTGGCAGGGGATATGTATATGCAGCATCGTTGTTAATTGCCAATATCGCAAGGCCAGCAGGTCCATTCCAGGAACGTGCATCGAAGAGCGCTGTGTCCCAACGTTCAGGAAGTTCAACACGGGGACCAGATGTTGTGGCATCAACGGCGATGAGTGCCTCGTTGTGTATCAAATTGTTTATTAACTTCGCGCCATCTTGCATAACTCCAGTTTCGCCATTTGCCAGTTGGAGACAGAGGACGGAATCTTTTGGTGCAGTTTCTCCCATCTGAATCAATCCATCAGTCGAGACCGGGAGTTCTTTACAGTCGCCAGTATGCGATCGTGAGATTGCTCTGACTTTGCCTTTATCGATAGCTGAATACAGGAAATGAGATTCGGTTCTGAGCAGGCCGCCTATTGCTAAGTAATATCCAAGGGCGGGTTCTCCAAGGACTTCGATGCAATCTGGGCGAATGCCTAATCTGTTTCCGATATTTTCTAGACTTTGATTTCGCAAAATCGCGGCTTTTGCCGCTGATTGCGAGAGTTTTTTTGGATCTGCCCACCCTTGCTCGAAGGCAGCAGAAAGATTCTGATAGAGCTCCGGAGATAAGGGGCTTTCAGAGGTGAAGTTTCCTGTGACACGAACCACCGGATGCACGCTACTCGCTCAGATGGGCACTTGCACATCGCACCAGTATCCTTAGGCCATGGATTCTCACGCACCGCGTAATTGGCGCCCAATCCGAGTCGCTGCCCTCATTGCACCAGTCATATTGTTGCTGAGCGGTTGTTCACTTGATGCGAAAAATATATCTGGGATGGGATTTCCTAAAGGAGTTTCCAGTGTTAACGATATCTCCCTCTCGCTATGGCAATGGTCATGGATTGCAGCTGGTGTAGTCGGTGTCTTCACGCTGATCTTGATTCTATGGCCTGCTGTATTTCACCGCGCTCACGCAAGCAAAGGTGAATTCCCGAAACAGACTCAGTACAACATTCCTGTAGAGGTTCTCTACACGATTATTCCGTTAATAATCGTAGCTGTGCTCTTCTACTTCACAGCGGTAAAAGAGAATAAAATTACCGATAAGACAACTCCGGTAAAGCATGAGATTTCAGTTGTGGGCTTTCAGTGGTCATGGCAATTCGGTTATCCAGAAGCTGGTGATAAAGCGCTCGTAACAGGGACTACCGCGAATCCACCGACTCTCTATGTTCCGCAAGGTGAGAGCGTTCGCTTCACACTTACTTCAAATGATGTAATACATGGATTCTGGATTCCAGCTTTCATGATTCAAATGCAGAACCTGCCTGGTGAAACTAACCACCTCCAGTTCACCGCCAATAAGTTGGGGGAATTCCCTGGTCGTTGCAACATCCTGTGCGGTCGCAACCACTCACAAATGCTCTTCAAAGTAAAAGTCGTAACTCCCGAGCGTTATCAACAATATCTTGACTCACTGAAGGCGAGCGCAGCATGACAACATTTGCAGAACGTCCCACTATTTCGGCTCCGCGCCAAGGAGTGCAAAAGACTTCTCGTGGTTCGCAATTTGTTAAGACCATCACCTCAACAGATCACAAGCGCATTGGGTATCTCTACCTCGCCACTTCATTTTTCTGGTTTCTCTTCGCCGGAGTCCTAGCTCTTCTGCTCCGTGTTGAATTAGCGCGCCCTGGCCTGCAATTCCTTAGCGTTGAGCAGTACAACCAGATTTTCACTATGCACGGAACGATTATGTTGCTGATGTTTGCAACGCCGCTCTTTGTTGGTTTTGCCAACGTCATCATGCCGCTACAAATTGGTGCAGCAGATGTTGCATTCCCACGACTTAACATGCTCTCTTACTGGCTCTTTCTCTTCGGCTCCATCCAAGCTGTAGCAGGATTTTTAACGCCAGGTGGAGCTGCATCATTTGGTTGGACTGCCTACGCACCACTTGCTAACTCGACATACTCACCGGGTATTGGTGGAGATCTCTGGGTTATGGGTCTTGCGATATCAGGACTTGGAACAATTCTCGGTGGCGTGAACTTCATAACAACGATATTCACAATGCGTGCACCGGGTATGACGATGTTCCGCATGTCTATCTTCTCTTGGAACGTTCTGCTTACCTCAATTTTAGTTTTGCTTGCCTTCCCACCACTAGCTGCAGCGCTCTTTGGTTTGGAATCGGATCGTCTCTTCGGGACACATCTCTTTGACCCGGCTAATGGCGGAGCTATGTTGTGGCAACACTTGTTCTGGTTCTTTGGCCACCCCGAGGTTTATATCTTGGCTCTGCCATTCTTTGGAATCGCCACTGAAATCTTGCCAGTATTTAGCCGTAAGCCAATCTTTGGTTACAAAGGCTTGATTGCTGCAACGATTGCAATTTCAGCTTTATCTGTTGCAGTGTGGGCCCACCACATGTTTGCCAGCGGCAAGGTACTGCTGCCCTTCTTCTCCTTCATGACATTCCTCATCGGCGTTCCTACCGGTGTTAAATTCTTTAACTGGATTGGCACCATGTGGCGTGGCCATGTCACTTTCGAAACACCAATGCTCTGGGTAATGGGATTCCTCGTTACCTTCCTCTTCGGTGGTTTAACCGGAATTATTTTGGCTTCACCGCCACTTGATTTTGCAGTCTCTGCTTCCTACTTCGTGGTTGCACACTTCCATTACGTACTCTTTGGAACTGTGGTCTTTGCCATGTTTGCCGGCTTCTATTTCTGGTGGCCAAAGATGACAGGGCGCATGCTCAATGAACGCCTTGGAAAAATCCACTTCTGGACTCTCTTCTTCGGTTTCCACCTTACCTTCCTCATCCAGCACTGGCTCGGCATTAAGGGCTTCCCACGTCGCTATGCCGATTACTTATCAACTGATGGATTCACCGGAATGAATACGATTTCAACAATTGGTTCATTCTTATTAGCTCTGTCAATGATTCCATTCTTTATCAATGTTTGGATCACTAGTAAGTCACCGCTGGTCGAAGTAGATGATCCTTGGGGTTATGGAGCATCACTCGAATGGGCGACATCATGCCCACCGCCTCGACACAACTTCACATCGATGCCGCGCATCCGCTCAGAGCGTCCAGCATTTGATCTGCACCATCCACACATCACGACAGAAGGCCACTAACAATGAAGGCTAATTGGAAACTCTTTACGGGTCTTGCCGTCTTTTACATCATTATGGCTGTTGTCTATTACTACGTTGGGGGAGAAGCAGTAGGAATTACTGGAATGACTCTAGCTGCATGTCTTGCAGGAATGGTCGGTTTCTATCTTTGGTTTACCCAAAAGCGTATCGGTGAGGCAATCCCTTCAGATAATGATTTCGCTGAAATCGAAGATGATGCAGGTGAACTTGGTTTTTACAGCCCTCATTCTTGGTGGCCACTTCCAGTTGCACTCAGTGCAACAGCAATGGGACTTGGTCTGATTATTGGTTGGTGGCTGACGCTCATTGCACTCGGCACCTTAATCATCAGCATCGTCGGCATGGTGACCGAGTACGAAAAGCCAGTCGCTATCTCAAACCACTAACTATATGAAGAGAGCTATATCGCTAGCTCCTTGGTTTTTTACTCTCATTTGGAGTTCAGGCTTTGCAGTTTCAAAGTTCGCATTCCCATCAGGTGATCCACTCTATTTCTTAGCAATCAGATTAATCCTCGCAGCGCTTATTCTCTTTTCAATCACACTTGCCACACACGCGCCAATCAAATTATCTCGACAAGATCTCCTCTCATCGCTAGCTATTGGCATCTGTCTGCATGGATTGTATTTAGCAGGGGTTTGGTATGCCATCCATCAGGGCGCGCCTGCCGGTTTATCCTCGGTCATCACCAGTTTGCAACCTGTCCTTGTATCAATTTTCGCTGTCAGTCTGCTGAATGAAACTTTATCTCGGAAACAAACGGTGGGATTGGTGTTGGGATTTATTGGGGTAATTCTCGTTGTGCTTCCTAAATTGTCTCAATCCTCTGGATTCACAGCCACTTCACTCGGGTTATTGATTCTTGCTCTTTTAGGAAGTACTGCTGCCACTTTATTGCAGAAGAAAATTGGCCATTCAATTCCGCTCTTGATTGGCACTACCTATCAATTCGCAATCTCAGGCGTTGCACTTCTCTTGATTTCTATCATCATTGGCAAAACGCATCTACATTTCACCCCAAGTGGGGCATTCGCCATGTTTTGGGCTGTAGTTGTCACCTCCATCATGGCCATTCTCTTGCTGCTCTGGCTCTTAAATAATGGGTCTGCTGCCAAGGTTTCTAGCTTGTTCTATCTTGTTCCACCACTTGCCGTGGTTCAGACCTTTATTTTATTTGGGGAAAAGGTAAACGCCCAGGAGATCATCGGAATTGCGATGACCGCACTGGGCGTTGCCTTAGTTCTGCGTGACTAAGTTAGTGATGTTCCTCTAACTCTCTACGTTCTGTTTCACTCGCCTTAGGAACAGCAACTGCTGTCGCGCGAGAGATTCGATTGCGAATCTTATTCTTAATTGCACTTGGTCGACGTACGCCCGCTTCATCTAGCTCTGCAAGTTCAAGCGGAGCAATCTGTTCGTGCGAGGTAAGAAGCCAGGCCTTCTCAGGTGAGATTGGTTCATGAATCTCTGTAAATTCACCGTTAGGCATACGGACCAATCGACCTGTCTCGCGACCATGCAAAACAAGATCACGATCTGCGCGCTGAAGCGAGAGACAGAGACGCTTCGTGATGACGAAAGCGATAGGAGGCAAGACGATGATGCCGATTCGTGAGAACCACATCATTTGATTGATTGTCAGATGGAATGTCGTTGCAATAATGTCATTTCCACCATTGATGAGACCAACCAGTGTGAAGGTAAGGGCCATGGCACCGATAGCTGTGCGGTTCGGAGCATTGCGTGGACGATCGAGCAGATGATGCTCGCGCTTATCTCCAGTAGCCCAACTCTCGATAAATGGATACAAGGCAAGTCCGGTAAACATAATTCCCGGCAAGATAAGTCCAGGTATAAGAATGTTCCACGAGATTGTGTGGCCAAAGGCATGAGTCTCTAACGGCGGCGCCATTCGCACCAAACCATCAAGCCATCCCATATACCAATCGGGTTGTGAACCGGCAGAAATTTGTCCCGGCGTATAAGGACCGTATAACCAAATGGGGTTAATGGATGCAACTGCACCAAGAAATGCGGTGACACCGAAAACTATAAAGAAGAACCCGCCAGCTTTAGCCATGTAGACCGGCATTAGCGGATAACCAACAACATTCTTCTCTGTGCGACCCGGACCAGGGAATTGAGTGTGCTTCTGATACCAAACAAGCATGAGGTGCACAGTGATGAGGGCCAGGAAGATTCCCGGCAAGAGAAGTACGTGCACGGTGTAGATACGTGGAATAAATGCCTCACCTGGGAATGCTCCACCAAATGCAAAGAATGCAATGTAGGAACCAACCAATGGCAGGGCTTGAATAATTGCTTCAGCGATACGGATACCAGTTCCCGATAGTAAATCGTCAGGAAGTGAGTAACCCAAGAATCCTTCTACGATTCCGAGCGTAAGAAGACCAACTCCGATAATCCAGTTGAATTCGCGTGGCTTGCGAAATGCGCCAGTGAAGTAAACGCGCAGCAAGTGCACAACGATTCCCACCATAAAAATCAATGCTGCCCAGTGGTGAATCTGACGCATCAATAGTCCACCGCGAACTTCAAATGAGATGTGAAGAGTTGATGCGTAGGCCGCAGACATCTTCAATCCAGAAAGCGGTTGATACCCACCATCGTAGATAACTTCACGCTGTGAAGGATCAAACCAGAAAGTGAGAAAAGTTCCAGAGAGAAGCAGGATGACGAATGAATAGAGACATATTTCGCCGAGCAAGAATGACCAATGGTCGGGGAAGACCTTGGTGAGGTTCTTCTTCATCCATTTGGCGGCGCCTGTGCGATCGTCTACATATCCTGCGACATTGCCGGCAATTCGTTCGCGTGCGGTCATGATGATCTCTCCCAGAAACTAGGTCCAACAGGTTCAGTGAATGGTTGTTGTGCAACTAAGTAACCTTCGGCATCAACCGTGATTGCCAACTGCGGTAGTGGGCGAGCGGCTGGACCAAAGATAACTTTTGCAGCACGTGTGACATCAAATGTTGATTGGTGACATGGACAGAGCAGGTGCTTAGTCTGTTGTTCATAGAGGGCAACTGCGCATCCCATATGTGAGCAAATCTTTGAGAAGGCGATGATGCCTTGGTAGGTCCAGGAGAGACGCTCTGCATCTAAATTGAATTCCTCTGGACGCAAGCGAATCAGTAGAACAGCATCTTTACCAATGTTATTTAGAGTTCGCTCTTCACCTTGAGCAAGTTCTGGCAGAGTCTGCGCAACTGCCCCAACTTCGAGATCTTCGGCTTTGATTGGACGATCACCGGGATCTGTTACCAGACGAGTTCCCTTTTTCCATGACGTCTTGCTCAACTCATCTTTTGGAAGTGGACCCAGATCACGAAGAAGTAATAGTGGAGTCAGAGCCGATAGACCAAGTGCTGCGCCAAGTGTGCGCTTAATGAGAGGACGGCGACCAAGTCCCGCAGCACCGGCTCCTGCCTTTACTGTTTTGATAAATTCTGCACGATCTTCATCATCTGATCTAAATTCATGACGATGCGCGATCACTTCTTCATCAGGCATCAAAGTTTTAGCCCAGTGAATTGCACCGGCGCCTATGCAGAAGAGTGCAATCGCCATTCCCATGCCGAGACCTAATTGATGGACATTGGTCTGGCCGAGAACGGGGATGAATACAAATTTGTCATCTGCAACAAAAATATAGGAGTAGATGAGAAGAAGTGTTCCAGCGGCTGAGAGCATGAAAAGTATCGCTACCTGTCGCTCAGCGCGTGCAGCTGCGGCCGGGTCAGAATCTGCGCGACGATGAACGTGAGCTGGAAGTCCAGGATCCTTGATTAACTCAATCTCGTTAGACATAGCCTTATCTCGCTTTCATCGCTAACCAGACTGCTACACCAATGAGCAATCCGATTCCTAGTGTCCAGACAAGCAAACCTTCTGTCACAGGACCTACGCGGCCAAGTGCAACTCCACCTAATTGAGGTTCTGCTTCTGCGGCTTTAATCCATTTGATAATGGAAAGTTTTTCTGCAGGAGTGATTGTCTTATCGCTAAATACTGGCATTGATTGAGGTCCGGTAATCAAAGCTTCGTAAATATGTTTTGGTTCAACGCCCATCAGTGTTGGCGCATACTTACCTTGAGTCAGTGCGCCACCTTGAGCAGCAAAGTTGTGACACATTGCGCAGTTGGTGCGGAATAACTCGCCACCATCTGCAACTGATCCGTCACGTTCGTAGTTCAGAACTTCATCACCAGGAATAGCAGGTCCAGGTGCGAGAGTGGCAACATACATGGCGAGTGCATTCACTTCTTCAGGATTGTAAAGCGGGGTCTTTCGCATCGCTTGAACGCTCATATCAGCCATAGGCATACGCCCTGTGCCGACTTGGAAATCTACAGAAGCGGCACCAACGCCGATGAGTGAAGGGGCGATGCCGCCACCTTCAGCATTGATTCCATGGCATGAGGAACAGCCCTTTAAAAAGATTTGTCTTCCTTCTTCGACTGTAGCTGATCGATCTGCAACAGTTGTGGGCTCTGAGTTAACAGCACTAGCGACCTGAAAAGTTGTGCCTATGGTGAAGAGTGCAAAGACCAAAAGCAGCGGTGCTGCTGCCCGGTGTCTGCGTAGACGAGAGAGACGCTTCACTGTCTTCCTTTCAGTTAGTGGAAAATTATTTGATGAGGTAAATAGCCGAGAAAAGTGCGATCCAAACAACGTCAACAAAGTGCCAGTAGTACGAAACAACAATTGCGGTAGTTGCTTGTCCCTGTGTAAATCGTCGCGCTTTAGCTACACGGACCATCACAATGAGAAATGCGATGAGACCACCAGTTACGTGAAGTCCGTGGAAACCTGTAGCGATATAAAAAACTGAACCGTAGGCAACTGATGAAAGTGTGAGTCCTTCTGTCACTAAGGATGCGTACTCGTAGATTTGACCTGCAATAAAGAATGCGCCCATCAAGAAAGTCAGAGAGAACCATTCGCGCATGCCCCATGATGTGATCTTAAACATTGAACCTGTTCGTCGTGCTTGGTAACGCTCTGCAGCAAAGACTCCGAACTGACATGTCACCGATGAGAGAACCAGAACAGTTGTGTTAATCGCAGCAAATGGAATGTTGAGAACTTGCGTTGACTCCAACCAAATTTTTGGCCCCTGCACAGCACGCGTTGTGAAATACATTGCGAAGAGCGCTGCAAAGAACATCAGCTCACTGGATAACCAGACAATGGTTCCGACAGCCACCATATTGGGGCGAGTGATTTTGTGATGCGCGCTCAAGCTGGTGCTAGTCATGGGCGTCATTATTCCCGAAAAGAGGCGAGTCGGCCTATTTAGAAGGGAGTTCCAGAGTCCGAATTCGCGCCTAAATGAGGTGAAAAGGGTCACCCGAAAATCAGAGTCGACACTGCATTTATCCAGATTAGACTGCCTCCTATGTCAGAAGCTTCAGGTGGCCGCGAACGCAAGTTTTCAATAGTTCTCTACTCAGATGATTCATCTGTCCGCGAAGCAGTTATTGGGGCCCTCGGAAATCGAGTAGCCCCTGAGATGGCCGAACATCAGATTCATGAATTTGCCACCGGTGCAGCCCTGCGATTATTTGTAGATTCCAAGAAGATTGGAACTGATTCACCTATCGATCTTTTTATCCTCGATGGAGAATCCGTGCCTGAAGGCGGGCTCGGAATTGCTCGTCAATTAA
Source organism: Actinomycetota bacterium (assembly GCA_009923805.1). Lineage (GTDB taxonomy): Bacteria > Actinomycetota > Actinomycetes > Nanopelagicales > Nanopelagicaceae > Planktophila. Next base: position 395 of record RFSY01000026.1, on the reverse strand, counting down.
AAGATGAAGTCTTTAACTGTCCTCCTGTTCTCGTCATGACGGGACGAAAAGCTGATGCGTGGCTTGCTGCATGGTCACGTGCTGAAGCAAATGTGCTTCACCCGGTTGATCCCTTCACACTTGCTCATACTGTCGCTGATTTATTGCGCGCTCGTACATCTTCGTTATCTACACAATAAGTCTCGGAAATTTAAGCGATGGCTGAAAATACTCCAACTTGGAGTGCCTGCATCAGCAAGATTCAGTCCGGCCTTGATCTTGAACCTTTCGAGATTCAAAGTGTGATGCGTGAAATTTTATCTGGCTCCGCAAATACCGAAGGCATTAAGGAGTTCCTGCTCGCCCTGAAAGCGAAGGGCGAAACATCGGAAGAAGTGGGTGCGCTGGTAACGGAA
>RFSY01000025.1 GCA_009923805.1 Actinomycetota bacterium | reverse complement strand
AAGCAAGAGACTCGTCACTTCCAAGAAGATACAGGCCTTACTCGCTCTGGTCGCTCGAAGGAACAAGCAGAGGATTATCGTTACTTCCCAGATCCAGATTTAGTGCCAGTAACACCAGCGGCTACTTGGATTGAAGAGCTGCGTGCAACTTTGCCAGAACGTCCATCACTGCGCCGCAAGCGCATCAAAGAAGAGTGGAACGTGCCAGATAAAGAGATGGCAGCGATGATTAATGCTGATGTCCTAGATATTGTTGAAGCAACAGTCCTGTTGGGTGCAGATCCAACAAAAGCTCGCACCTGGTGGCTTGGTGAGATTTCACGTATTGCAAATGATCAGAGCGTTGCTGTTGCAGATCTTGCTATTACTCCTGCTGATGTCGCAGAACTTATTGCACTCGTTGCAAGCGGAGAACTTACCGACAAACTTGCACGTCAAGTTGTTGAAGGTGTTATCGCTGGAGAAGGCAAGCCATCTGAAGTTGTTACAAAGCGTGGAATCAAAGTTGTTAACGATGATGATGCGTTGATGGCTGCGATTGAGAAGGTATGTGCTGAACAAGCGGAGACTGCTGAGAAAGTTCGTGGGGGACACCTACCTGCAGCAGGTGCACTGATTGGCGCAGTCATGAAAGAGACAAAGGGCCAAGCAGATGCTGCGCGTGTGCGCGAACTTCTACTTGGCCACTTAGGTCAAGCTTAAATACTTAGTGTCCTATTACGCCTTCTGTTTCAACGAGTGACTCTTTACCGATATTGATGAAGAAGAAGAGCAATATCGCACCAGCAAATAACAATCCAGCGCTGCACTTAAATGCAGTGACAAATCCATGCGTCATTGCAAATGACTGGGTCATCTTGCCAAGATCAGAATGAGCGGTTGCGTATGCAGCTGTAGCTGTCGCAGCCACTGTGTTGAGCAGCGCAGTTCCAAGTGATCCACCAATCTGTTGGGCAGTATTGAGCATCGCACTTGCAACACCGGTGTCATGGCCTGAAATTCCATGAAGTGATGTGGAAGTAAGTGGAATGAACACCAATGCCATTCCGCTAGACATAATGAATAGCGAAGGTACAACATGTGTCAGATATGCAGTTTCTGGAGTGATGCGGGTAAGTAGAAGCAACCCGATTCCCGCTGCAATCAAACCAGGAACCATGAGTGGCTTTGGTCCAAACTTTGGCAACAATTGCGATGCAACACCTGCAAAGATGATGATGCCTGCTGTAAATGGAAGGAATGCGAAGCCAGATTTCAGTGGACTAAATCCTAGGATTACTTGAAGGTAGAGACCAAGGAATAAGAACATTGAGAATAAGCCAGCACCAACAACAAGTGATCCAAGATAAGAACCACCACGGTTGCGCTCGGTGATAACACGAAGAGGCATCAAAGGATTAGCAACCCGACGTTCGATGAGGATGAATGTCACCAAGAGAATGATTGCGGCAGCGAAGAATGAGAGTGTCGTTGTATTTGACCATCCCTTACGTGCTGCTTCATTAAAGCCATAGGTAAGTGAGAAGAGTCCAAGAGTTGCAGTGACCACACCAGGAATGTCGTATTTGTTATCTCCTGCAGCCTTTGACTCGTGCACAAATTTAAACGCCAGAAGTGAGGCAATGATTGCGATGGGTGTATTTACACCGAGGCACCAGCGCCATGATGTGTACTGCGTAAGAGTTCCACCAACGATGAGGCCAATTGCTGCGCCGCCACCAGAAATTGCACCGAATACTCCGAACGCTTTTGCGCGCTCCTTCGGAACGGTAAAAGTTTCAGAAATAATTGCAAGAGCAGCAGGTGCAAGAAGTGCACCAAAGACACCTTGAAGTGCACGTGCCCCAAAGAGAAGTCCTTGGGTTGATGCAATTCCACCTAGTGCTGATGCTGCTGCAAAACCCAGAAGGCCGATGATAAAAATCTTCTTACGCCCCATGAAATCACCGATACGCCCACCGAGAAGCAGGAGCGAACCAAATGCCAATGTATAGGCGGTAATTACCCATTGTTGGTTTGCATCGGAGATATGTAGGTCAACCTTTGCGCTAGGGATTGCAATATTCATAATTGAACTATCGAGAACGAGCATCAGCTGCGAAATCGCAACCACAAAAAGTGTTCTCCAGCGGTCTGGGGCAGTTCCTTTTACGTGGCCTTGGGCATCGCGTAATTGATTGGGCACAGGTGTCTCCTAAAGATGGGGCTTAAGTATTCTTGAGCAAATAGATCAAGAGAATCTTGAATAAGTGCAGTCTACCCGAGAGGCGACAACTTCTCGTCTTCAGTATTAAGATTGCGCCATGTCAAAGATGAAACCCCGCTCTGGACTTGTCACCGATGGAATGGAACGTGCACCCGCACGCGGAATGCTCCGTGCAGTGGGAATGGGTGATGAGGATTGGGTGAAACCTCAGATAGGTATCGCATCTTCCTGGAATGAAATCACTCCATGCAATCTCTCACTTGATCGTTTAGCAAAGGCATCACGTAAAGGAATTATCGATGCTGGCGGATTTCCTATGCAATTTGGAACTATCTCGGTCTCTGATGGAATCTCAATGGGCCATGAAGGAATGCACTTCTCATTAGTTTCTCGCGAAGTTATTGCAGACTCTGTTGAGACTGTGATGCAGGCAGAACGACTTGATGGAATGGTTACATTCGCAGGTTGCGATAAATCTCTGCCAGGAATGATGATGGCCGCAGCTCGTATCGATGTGGCATCAGTATTTGTCTACGCTGGTTCAACTCTGCCAGGAAATGTTGATGGTAAAGATGTCACCATCATCGACGCCTTTGAAGCAGTGGGTGCTTGTGCACGCGGGCTGATTTCTCAAGATCGTGTCGATCAAATTGAACGCGCAATCTGTCCAGGTGAAGGTGCTTGTGGCGGTATGTACACAGCAAACACAATGGCTGCTGTCGGAGAAGCTATCGGACTTTCACTTCCAGGATCTGCAGCACCTCCTGCAGTAGATCGTCGTCGTGATGCATCTGCAGAACTTGCCGGCGCCGCAGTAGTGAATCTGATTGCCAAAGGAATTACTACTCGCGACATTTTGACGAAGAAGGCATTTGAAAATGCCATCACAGTCGTGATGGCACTCGGTGGTTCAACAAATGCAGTTCTGCATCTTCTTGCAATCGCTCACGAGGCTGAAGTTGATCTGACTCTAGAAGACTTCCATCGCATCGGCTCAAAGGTCCCACTACTCGGAGATCTCAAGCCATTTGGTCGATTTGTTATGACCGATGTCGATCGCGTTGGTGGTATTCCAGTGGTCCTACGTATTCTTCTTGATGCAGGCTATCTGCATGGAGATTGCTTGACCGTAACTGGTAAAACCATGGCCGAAAACTTAGCCGATATCAATCCACCATTGGCAGATGGCGAAGTACTTCGCGCAATCGATAAGCCACTTTCAACCGATGTTGGAATCACGATTCTTGGCGGCTCACTTGCCCCAGAGGGCGCCGTCAGCAAAACTGCTGGAATCGGAATTGATTCTTTCGAAGGACCTGCTCGTGTCTTTGAACGCGAACAAGCTGCGATGGAAGCACTAGAAAATGGAACTATTAAAGAGGGCGACGTTGTTGTCATTCGCTATGAAGGTCCTAAGGGTGGACCAGGAATGCGCGAGATGTTGATGATTACCGGAGCGATAAAAGGCGCAGGACTTGGAAAGAAAACTTTACTTCTCACCGATGGTCGATTCTCAGGTGGATCAACTGGATTATGTGTTGGTCACGTTGCACCTGAAGCTGTCGATGGTGGCCCTATTGCATTTGTAAAAGATGGAGACAGGATTCGCATCGATATCGCAACTCGAACTCTTGATCTGCTTGTCGACCCGGCAGAACTGGAATCTCGCAAAGCCGGCTGGAAGCCAATTCCCCATAAATACACCAGGGGAGTTCTGAACAAATATTCAAAGCTTGTGGGCTCGGCATCCAAGGGTGCAGTCTGCGACTAGTTTGATGCGTCTCAGAAAATGAGACCTGTATCTCAACTCTTGACTCAGCGGTGTACTCCGTTGGAGAATGGCGCCATGCAATCAACACGTTCTTCAGCAGTAGTTTCAGTGGTGGTGATTCGATAGCGCGTGCCTTCATGTCACGCGCGCCCTCAGATATCTGAGGGTTTTTTCATTTAGAAAAGTAGCTTTGTATAACGAGAAGAGAGAGGAGTAAGAAGATGGCGAAACATGTTCCAACAGCGAACGGTACAGAAATGACAGGAGCAACTGCGCTTGTGAAGAGCTTAGAAGCAGCCGGCGTTGAAGTGATGTTTGGACTTCCAGGTGGCGCGATTCTTCCTGCTTACGATCCAATCTTTGATTCAACAATTCGCCACATCTTGGTCCGACATGAACAAGGTGCGGGCCACGCTGCAACTGGTTACGCGCAAGTTACCGGTCGCGCAGGTGTCTGTATTGCAACATCTGGTCCAGGTGCAACAAACCTTGTAACGCCACTGATGGATGCAGCCATGGATTCAGTTCCACTCGTTGCAATCACAGGTCAAGTTCCTTCTGCCGCAATCGGCACAGATGCATTCCAAGAAGCTGACATTCGCGGAATCACAATGCCGTTTACGAAGCATAGTTATTTGATTACAGATCCCGATGAAATTCCTCGTGCCTTCGCCGAGGCATTCCATATCGCCACCAGTGGTCGTCCAGGTCCTGTACTTGTCGACGTTGCAAAAGATGCTTTGCAGAAGATGACAAAGTTCAATTGGCCAACGTCAATTAATTTAGCGGGATATCAACCGCAAAGAACTCCTAACGCACAATCTATTGCTGATGCGGCTGCCCTTATCGCGCAATCATCTAAGCCGGTCTTCTATGTTGGTGGCGGAGTCATTAAGGCAGATGCCAGTGGTGAACTTCGCAAACTTGTCGAACTTCTTGGTGCTCCTGTTGTTACAACACTGATGGCACGTGGTGCTTTCCCTGATTCACATCCATTACATATGGGTATGCCTGGAATGCACGGAACAGTTGCCGCTGTTACAGCACTGCAAAAAGCTGATTTACTTATTACTTTAGGTGCACGTTTTGATGACCGCGTAACAGGCAAGCTCTCTACTTTTGCTGTTAATGCCAAGATTCTGCACGCAGATATTGACCCTGCTGAAATCGGTAAGAATCGCCATGCAGATGTGGCTGTTGTTGGCGATGTGAAAGAGACAATCAGTGCACTGATTCCTGCGCTCAAGGCCGCGCTTGCAAAGAACCAGCCAGATCTTTCAGCATGGCTTCGTCAGATGAATTCACTGAAATCCACATATCCACTTGGTTATGACACACCAGCTGATGGTTCACTGTCACCGCAGCATGTCATTCAACGCATTGGACAGATTTCTGGAACCGACACAATCTTTACTTCAGGTGTTGGACAACATCAGATGTGGGCATCTCAATTTATTTCTTATGAGAAGCCGCGCACGTGGCTTAACTCAGGCGGCGCCGGAACTATGGGCTATGGAGTTCCTGCTGCAATGGGTGCAAAAGTTGGCGCACCTGAGACAACTGTGTGGGCTATCGATGGCGATGGTTGTTTCCAAATGACTAACCAAGAGTTAGTGACATGTGCGCTGAACAATATTCCAATCAAGGTTGCGATTATTAATAACGAATCTCTCGGAATGGTTCGCCAGTGGCAGACCCTCTTCTATGACGGTCGATATTCAAATACCTCACTTGAGTCAAAGCGCGTTCCTAATTTTCCAATGCTCGCGGAATCTATGGGCTGTGTTGGACTTTCATGCGAACGCCCAGAAGATCTTGATAAGACAATCGAAAAAGCAATGTCCATCAATGATCAACCAGTCGTTGTTGATTTCCGTGTTCATCGCGATGCCATGGTGTGGCCGATGGTTGCAGCCGGAACTTCTAACGATGAAATCATGATCGCCCGCGCAACTGCGCCTGACTGGGATTCACAGGAGCTCTAATGACAACAGCATCCCGCCGTCAGCACACACTCGAAGTTTTAGTTGAGAACTCACCCGGAGTTCTGGCACGCGTTGCGGGGCTTTTCTCGCGGCGCGCTTTCAACATTGATTCACTCAATGTTGGACCAACGGAAAACCCAGCAATCTCAAAGATGATGATTGTTGTGGGAGTCGAAGGTCACTCACTAGAGCAAGTTATTGCTCAGCTCGATAAATTAATCAATGTAATTTCGATTAAAGAAATTGCAGCTGAAGGTAAAAAATCAGCACAAGACACACAACCGGATTACCAGAACTAACCAACCAACGAACTAGCAAGAAACAAGAAAAAGGAGAAATACCGTGGCAACGATGTATCACGAAGAGGATGCAGATCTCTCAATCATCCAGGGTCGCAAGGTCGCGATCATCGGTTACGGCTCACAAGGCCATGCACATGCACTGAACCTTCGCGACTCAGGTGTTGATGTTCGCGTTGGTCTTAAGGAAGGTTCACCATCACGTGCAAAGGCAGAGGCAGAAGGCCTTCGCGTTACCAGCGTTGCTGAAGCAGTTAAGGAAGCAACTGTCATCATGATTTTGGCGCCAGATCACTTACAGCGCCATATCTACACAGATTCAATTTTGCCTAACCTCAAGAAGGGTGATGCACTCTTCTTCGGTCACGGATTTAATATTCGTTTCGGTTACATCAAGCCAACTGCAGATGTTGATGTTTGCATGGTTGCTCCAAAGGGACCAGGACACCTAGTTCGCCGCGAATATGCAGCAGGACGCGGAGTTCCAGTAATCGTTGCGGTTGAGCAAGATGCAACAGGCAACGCATGGCCATTGACACTTTCATATGGAAAAGCAATTGGTGGACTTCGCGCTGGCGGAATCCTGACAACATTTACAGAAGAGACCGAGACTGACCTATTTGGTGAGCAGTCAGTTCTCTGTGGTGGAGCATCACAGTTGGTTATGTACGGCTTTGAAGTACTTGTTGAAGCTGGATACCAACCAGAAGTTGCTTACTTTGAGTGCTTGCACGAACTTAAATTAATCGTCGATCTCATGTACGAAGGTGGAATCGCAAAGCAGCGCTGGTCAGTATCTGACACAGCTGAATTCGGTGACTACGTATCAGGTCCTCGTGTTATCGATCCACACGTGAAAGAGAATATGAAGGCAGTACTTGCTGATATTCAATCTGGTGCATTTGCTAAGCGCTTTGTTGATGACTTGGAAAGTGGTGCTAAGGAATTTACGGCACTACGCGCAAAGGGTGAATCTCACCCAATCGAAACTGTTGGCCGCGAACTTCGCAAGATGTTTAGCTGGATGAAGAACTCCAACAAAGACGATTACAAAGAGGGAAGTGCGGCGCGTGGCTAAACCTGTCGTTCTGATTGCTGAAGAACTCAGCTCTGCAACACTTGATGCCCTAGGACCTGACTTTGAAGTTCGCAATTGTGACGGTGCTAACCGTGACGAACTTCTTGCAGCCCTAGGTAAAGGTGTGGATGCAGTTCTGATTCGCTCTGCTACAAAGATGGATGCAGAAGCGATTGGCGCAGCTAAAGGTTTGAAAGTAATTGCACGTGCAGGTGTTGGTTTAGATAACGTCGACATTCCAGCAGCAACTGCTGCTGGCGTCATGGTTGTTAATGCACCAACTTCAAATATTGTCTCTGCAGCAGAACTTGCAATCTCGTTATTGCTGGCATCTGCTCGTTTTATCTCACCAGCTCATGCGGCTCTCAAGGCCGGAAAGTGGGCGCGTTCTAAGTACACAGGCGCCGAACTTTTCGAAAAGACACTCGGAGTCGTTGGCTTTGGCAGGATTGGGCAATTAGTTGCTCATCGCATGCAGGCATTTGGCATGAACGTTGTTGCCTACGATCCTTACTTGCAACCTGCTAAGGCTGCGCAGTTAGGTGTTGAGCTAGTTGAATTAGATGAACTTCTTAAGCGAAGTGACTTCATCACAATTCACCTTCCAAAGACGAAAGAGACAGCAAACCTCATTGGCGTTGAAGCGCTGAAAAAGGTGAAGAAGGAAGTTCGCATTATCAATGCTGCACGTGGTGGTGTACTTGATGAAGCAGCCCTTTACGACGCAATCGTTGAAGGACGCGTTGCTGGTGCTGGTCTTGATGTCTATGTCACTGAGCCATGTACTGACTCACCGCTCTTCCAACTTGATCAAGTTGTTGCAACACCTCACTTAGGTGCATCAACAGATGAAGCACAAGAACGCGCTGGAATTGCTGTTGCAGTCTCAGTTCGTAAAGCACTTGCTGGAGAACTCGTACCTGATGCGGTCAACGTTAAAGGTGGAGCAATCCACGATGAGATTCGTCCATCACTTCCACTTGTCGAAAAGATGGCGCAAATCGCTACAGCTATCGCAGGAGAGACTCCGGTTTCAATGGAGATCACTGTCAAAGGTGATATCTCAGGCCATGACTCTTCTATTCTTGCAATCAGCGCACTGAAAGGCGCACTCGTTGCATCAGGTTGTGAAGATGTTACATACGTTAATGCACCAGGACTTGCGACAGAACGTGGAGTCACATCTTCTGTTACTACAACACCAGATAGTCCGGAATACCGCAGCATGATCTCTTTGCATGCAGCTTTGAGCAACGGTAAATCAATCAAGGTTGATGGAACTCTTATGGGTATCCGCAAAGTTGAGAAGATTATTGCTATTGATGGCTTTGATCTTGATTTACCTCCAACAGATAACTTACTTTTCTTACGTTATGTAGATAAGCCAGGAGTTGTTGGCGCAGTTGGTAACGCACTAGGCACTGCCAAGATCAACATTGCCGGAATGCAGGTTGCTCGTGAATCAGCAGGTGGAAAAGCTCTGATGGCTTTGACTGTTGATTCAGCTGTCACTGATGCGGTTACTGAAACTGTGAAGAAAGAAATTGGCGCAGACCTCGTTCGTTCAGTGACTTTGGTGAACTAATGTCACGCACAATCAATCTTGCAGTTATTCCTGGCGATGGAATCGGTACCGAAGTTGTTGCCGAAGGTCTTAAGGTTTTAGATGTTGTTGCTGCCAAATATGGCGTGACATTTAATAAGACCCACTATGACTTAGGCGCCGGATATTGGCATCGCACCGGTGAAGTTCTTCCAGATTCAGTTCTGGCCGAACTTGCGAAGTCTGATGTCATCTTGCTTGGCGCAGTGGGAGATCCCACTGTCCCGAGCGGAGTGCTCGAGCGCGGATTACTTCTTAAATTACGTTTCGCCTTTGATCACTACATTAATTTGCGCCCGGCAAAGTTAATGCCAGGTGTGACAGGTCCGCTTGCAACTAAAGCTCCAATTGATTTCATCGTTGTACGTGAAGGAACTGAAGGACCGTATGTTGGCGCTGGGGGAGTACTTGCTGAAGGCACCGATGCAGAAATTGCAACTGAGGAATCACTGAATACTCGTCGCGGTGCAGAGCGCGTAATCCGCGATGCATTTGCCCGCGCTGCAGTCCGTGATCGTAAGAAGTTGACTCTGGTACATAAGAACAATGTTCTTACTCGTGCAGGTTCGCTCTGGACTCGTACCTTCAATCACGTTGCAAAAGAATTCCCGCAAGTAACAACTGATTACCTGCATGTAGATGCAGCATCAATGTTCTTTGTGACAAACCCAGAACGCTTTGATGTTGTTGTTACCGATAACCTATTCGGAGATATCTTGACTGATATCGCTGCAGCTATCTGCGGTGGCATTGGTCTTGCTGCTTCTGGAAATATCAATCCAACTGGTGCCTTCCCATCGATGTTTGAACCCGTTCATGGTTCTGCTCCAGATATTGCGGGAAAGAATTTAGCTGACCCAACAGCGACAGTGATGTCTGTTGCGATGATGCTTGATCATTTAGGACTTGGCGATGCTGCCCGAGATGTTGAGCGCGCAGTTGCTGCAGATTTGCTGTCACGTGGGGATTCAAAACGTGGCACAACCCAAATCGGTGCAGCGTTAGCAGAGTTGGTTAAGTAAATGAAGATCACTCTCAATCCACATGCAGTTCCAACAGCAGAGCGCGATGAAAAAGTTGCTAACTGCGGTTTTGGAAAGTATTACACCGACCATATGGTGGTGTGCGAGTGGACTGAAGCCGGTGGTTGGCAAGAGCCAGAGTTAAAGCCTTACGGCCCAATCTCACTTGATCCTGCAACTGCAGTATTTCATTATGGCCAAGAAATCTTTGAAGGAATGAAGGCATATCGCCAACCAGATGGTGGAATTTCACTCTTTCGTCCAGAGGCAAATGCGCGACGTTTTGCAAAGTCAGCAAAGCGCTTGGCACTTCCTGAGATGCCGGAAGAGTTATTTCTAGAAACAATTCACACTTTGGTAAAGCAAGATGCGGGTTGGACTCCTGGAAAAGTTGGGGAAGCTCTCTATATTCGCCCATTTATGATTGCAACTGAAGTTGGACTTGGGGTTCGCCCATCAAATAAGGCAACGTACTTACTTATTGCAACGCCAGCAGGTGCTTACTTTGATCCAAGTAAGGCAGTTTCCGTATGGATCTCAACTGAATATGTGCGCGCAGCTCAAGGCGGAACTGGTGAAGCTAAATGTGGCGGAAACTATGCAGCATCCCTGATTGCACAGAAAGCAGCAGCACAAGAAGGTTGCGATCAAGTTGTCTGGATCGATGCCAAAGAACGTAAATGGGTAGAAGAGATGGGCGGCATGAACCTTTACTTCGTTAAAGGTAAAGGCGCTGATACAACTGTATTTACACCACAGTTAACTGGAACTTTGCTGCCGGGCATTACTCGCGACTCCATTCTCTCTGTTGCTAAAGATCTCGGTTATAAGACTGAAGAAGTGATGTTCTCTATCGATGATTGGCGAGATGGAGTTTCATCTGGCGAGATCTCTGAAATCTTTGCCTGTGGTACAGCAGCTGTTGTCTCTCCTGTTGGGCAAGCTAAATCTGCCATGGGTACATGGGTCACAGGAGATGGTCAGCCAGGTGCAATTACCATGCAGATTCGTAACCACTTATTGGCAATCCAACATGGCACAGCTGCCGATAAGCATGGTTGGATGAAGAAAGTTTCGCTGTGAGCATCAACGATTCATTTCATATCTATGACACCACCTTGCGTGATGGTGCCCAGCAAGAGGGCTTAAATCTCTCTGTTCATGACAAATTAGTAATTGCTCGCCACCTTGATGATTTAGGTGTTGGCTTTATTGAAGGTGGATGGCCAGGGGCAAATCCAAAAGATACTGAGTTCTTTGCATTGGCAAAGAAAGAGTTAAAACTAAAGAACGCTACCTTCGTGGCATTTGGTGCAACCCGACGCCCTCATGTGAAAGCTGCAGATGATGTTCTTCTTGGCGCACTTCGTGATTCAGGTGCGCCTGCAGTAACACTTGTGGCAAAGGCATATGACCGCCACGTTGATCTTGCGCTGAAAACAACTCTTGCTGAGAACCTCGAGATGATCCGTGATTCCATCACGCACCTTCGCCAAGAAGGTCAACGAGTATTTCTTGATGCGGAACACTTCTTCGATGGCTACCGCGCCAATCGTGCATATGCCCTAGAAGTTATTCGCGTTGCAGCAGAAGCTGGCGCTGATGTGGTTGCCCTCTGCGACACCAACGGTGGAATGTTGCCGGATGAAATTGCAGATGTTGTGCACGACATTCTTGGCGCTTCATCTGCTCGTCTTGGAATTCACTGTCACAACGACACAGGATGCGCAGTTGCAAACTCAATGGCTGCAGTTGCAGCAGGTGCAACTCATGTTCAAGGAACTCTCAATGGCTACGGCGAGCGAACCGGTAACGCTGACCTTGTCACCATCATTGCCAATCTAGAGCTGAAAAAGAAGAAGGAAGTTCTTCCCCATAACGCACTTCGTGAAGCATTCCGTATTTCTCACGCAGTTGCTGAAGTAACAAATATTTCTCCATCTCCACGTCAGCCATATACCGGTGTCTCTGCATTTGCTCATAAAGCTGGATTGCATGCATCGGCAATCAAGGTGGACCCTGCCCTCTATCAACATGAAGATCCCGTCTCCGTTGGAAACGATATGCGCATGCTCGTCTCTGATATGGCCGGTCGTGCATCGATTGAATTGAAATCAATGGAGTTAGGTGTTGACCTCAAAGGAGATCGTGAACTTATTGGTCGTGTAGTAGACCGCGTTAAAGAGATGGAGTCACGCGGCTTTACCTTTGAAGCAGCAGATGCTTCCTTTGAATTACTTCTTCGGGAAGAGGCAACTGGGAAGCGTCCATCGTTTTTTACTATCGATCATTGGCTCACAACAACTGAACGCGGTGCGAAAGATTCGATTATTACAAAAGCTGAAGTGACTGTTACTGCCCAAGGAAAAGAAATTACTTGCAGTGGCGCTGGAAATGGTCCGGTGAATGCATTTGATACTGCATTGCGCGATGGACTTAATCAGTTGTATCCAGAACTAGCTGTCTTAGAACTTACCGATTACAAAGTTCGTATCCTGGAAGGTCGTTTAGGTACGGGTGCAATCACGCGAGTTCTGATTGAGACCTCTGATGGCAAAGGCGAATGGAATACAGTCGGTGTTCACGAGAATGTGATTGCAGCTTCTGCCATGGCGCTAGAAGATGCTCTTACCTTTGGTTTATTGCGACAAGGTCGCAAATCCTCATAATTTCCCCTTTACATCCGGCGGGGCATATATTTCTAGTCGGGGGTAGTAGCGTATTTTTATCCCACTATGAAAAAGACACTTGGTAAACGGTATACCGAAGTCGAATCATCCGAATGGCTTACCCAGCGTTTAGCGAAACTTGAAATTCACACCTATGAAGAGTTTGCATATCTCGTTGGCATTGATCGCGGAACGATTTCTCGTTATTTTAGACATGAACGCAGACCATCTATTGATGTCGTTGCACCGCTATGCGAAGTTCTTCAAGTTTCACCTGAAACATTACTGATAGTTCTAGGGGCTTTAGATAAGCGTTAAGAGTTATCGCTCTTCAATATAGAAATCAGTTGATCCTTCGATAGGTATGAATTTTCTATCGGCTTCATCATCAGCCCAGAGAGTGTAAAATTGTGCAATCTCATCTTCGCTCAGGTTATCGCCGAGAAAGCTCCTGATATCTTCGAAAGATAGATCAGTGTTGATGACCAGCTCGGTGCGCCCGTCCGCTAATCGGTTTATAGCCGGGACGGCGATGGATTCGGTTACTCGTATGCGCACACGGCAACTGTAACGCCATTGGTGCTTATCCGCATCATTTAATGACTGGGATATTACTAGGCAAGATATATTCTTTATGCATGTCACATTTCGAGAAAATAATGAGTGAGTACGCTCACCATCTCGAAAAAGAACGCAATCTTTCAGCGCACACCATCAGGGCATACCTAGGTGATCTCGAGAGTTTTGTAGAGAATCTTCAGATACAAAAGATTGATGACATTTCTGTCGTAACAATTGCACATATTCGGTCGTGGCTTGCTACTCAACAGGTTAAAGGTGGTGCGCGCACAACATTGTCGCGCCGCGCAGTTTCGATACGACTCTTTACAAAGTGGGCAAGTAAAAAGGGCTACCTCTCAAAAGATGTGGGGGCAACCCTTGCCACTCCTAAAGGTCAGCGAAAGTTGCCAGAAGTTCTCTCTATTGCAGATGCAACACTGGCTATGGATTCCCTAGCCACTCGTGTTGCTGAAGAAGAGACACCACTTTCAATGAGGGATTGCGCGATTCTTGAACTGCTTTATGCAACAGGTGCACGTGTTTCAGAACTCTGCGGCCTTGATCTTGATGATATTGATTACCAGCGCAACACTATTCGCGTGCTTGGAAAAGGTAATAAAGAGCGCACGATTCCGCTGGGAAACCCAGCAATGAAAGCAGTTGAAGCGTGGTTGAAAAACGCTCGTAATGAAGTGGCAACGAGCGCCTCAGGACGAGCTGTCTTTCTCGGCTCACGAGGAAAACGCATTGATCAGCGCACAGTTCGTACCGTTGTCTATGAGGCCTTATCTGCTCTCGAAGGTATTGAGAAGATGGGACCACACGCACTTCGTCACACAGCTGCTACCCATCTTCTTGAAGGGGGAGCAGATCTGCGCACAGTTCAGGAAATCTTGGGCCATGCCTCTCTTGCAACTACTCAGATTTACACCCACGTATCGACTGAAAGACTTCAAAAAGCCTTTAAGCAAGCACATCCTCGCGCCTAATAGCGAAAACGGGTGTGGATTTTGCACCCCCCGGTGGCAGGTAAGATTTGCCCCGCACCAGTTGCAAAACGGGTGACATCTCAGCATCTATGTATGAACTGCATCGCAGGGAATACAAGCCACTTCGGTCCGCATAGAAATTAGCGGTCGGCGTTGTAGGTGCGACGGTCTTAGCAAATTGTTAAGACATTAACCGAGCAGGTTTCTTGTGCTGTGCACAAAAACCTAAGAAGGAGCGTGCCGTCATGGCAGTTGTAACAATGCGCGAACTC
>RFSY01000024.1 GCA_009923805.1 Actinomycetota bacterium | reverse complement strand
TGTTGCTATTGGTGATGGCGCAAATGACCTAGACATGATTGCGATTGCAGGACTGGGAATAGCTTTCAATGCAAAACCTGCTGTCAAGGCGGCTGCAGATAGTTCCGTTAGTGCGCCTTACCTTGATTCGGTTCTCTACTTACTCGGGATTACTCGAGAAGAGGTAGAAGAAGCTGGGGCTTCAAGAAAAATTTAGAGTCTGCATGCGTGAATGTCGGTAACAAGAATCCCACGAGCGCCAAGTGCCCAGAGTTCATCCATCAAACGATTTGTATCCTTGCGAAGCACCATCGCTCGCACCGCAACCCAATTCGCTTTCTGAAGTGGAGAAATTGTTGGGGATTCCAATCCAGGTGTGATTGCGCACGCTGCGTCGATGCGATCTGTTGGTACGTCGTAATCCAGGAGAACATATTGACGAGCAGTGACCACTCCTTGAAGGCGTCGCATTAAAATTTCAAGCTCTGGTGCCAAGGTGGTTCCTGTGCGTTTAATTAAGATAGCTTCCGAAATCAAAATTGGCTCACCAAATATCGCTAAACCTGCTTGCTTTAAGGTGTTACCGGTACTCACAACATCTGCAATCAGATCAGCAACTCCCAAACGCACGCTACTTTCGACAGCGCCATCTAAGCGCACCACACTTGCTGAAATCTTCAAATCTGCCAGGTGCTTTTCTACCAACCCTGGATATGCAGTTGCAACTCTCTTGCCCGATATTGATGCTACAGAAAATGATTCACTTGCTGGGCCCGCAAACCTAAACGTGGAAGCACCAAAATCTAGCGGCAAAATTTCCTCGGCTAAAGCGGCAGAGTCGATGAGTAAGTCACGACCAGTGATTCCCGCTTCGAGTTCACCCGAACCAACATAAATTGCTATATCGCGCGGACGCAAATAATAGAACTCAACTCCATTGGATGAATCAATGAGTACTAGATCGCGAGAGTCTGTGCGTTGGCGGTACCCGGCCTCTTTCAAAATCTGAATAGATGAGTCGGCTAATGAACCCTTATTCGGGACTGCAATTCTTAACATGACGCTCCTCGAAAATTCTTCATTTACAAATACTTATTGATGTCATCGGGAGTAAGTCCCCTTGCCAGCATCAGAGTTTGCAGGTGATAGATAAGTTGGCTAATTTCCTCGGCTAAAGCCGCATCTGATTCATGTTCGGCGGCTAACCAGACTTCGCCCGCCTCTTCCAAAATCTTCTTCCCAATAGAGTGAACTCCAGCGTTAACCGCTTGCACAGTTCCCGATTCTGGATCTCCTGCGGCGACTTTCTCTGCTAATTCAATCCAGAGCGAATCAAATGATTTCATGTCTTAACTTTACTAGAGACAACCGCGCCTCGCTGACAATATCGAGCGCTCAGTGAACGGCTTCAGATAACGGAATTTTGAGCAACTTCGCGGAGTTTCGAAACCATGAGTGCTGGGTCTTCCGCCTTGAAAACAGCGCTACCAGCAACGAATGTGTCAGCGCCAGCTGCACAAGCAATCTCAATTGTTTCTAAGGAAACTCCACCATCGATTTGCAACCAAATAGGACGATTGCCAATCAAGGTCCTGGTCTTACGGACTTTCTGCATCATATCTTCCATAAACTTCTGTCCACCAAAGCCTGGTTCTACAGTCATAATCAGAAACATATCTACATCATTTACATAGTCAGAATAATCCTCGATATCAGTACCAGGTTTGAGAGCGAGCGAAGCCCTTGCCCCGTGAGATTTGATTCCTTTGATTGTTGCTGCAATATCCTTGGTCGCCTCGACGTGTATTGAAACACTAGCGCAGCCAATTTCGGCATAAGCGATCGCTATCTCATCAACATCAGCCACCATTAGATGAGCGTCAACTGGTATCGGGCAGTTCCTTATGATGTTCGATGCTTGAGCGAAATCGAATGTAAAGTTTGGGACGAAGACATTGTCCATGACATCTAAATGAATCAAATCACTTACTGAGGATATTTTCGCAATCTCAGAATCTAGCTTCGTGAAATCTGCATTGAGGATACTTGGCGTTATTCTGATTTCACGAACCACAGTCGGAAGGTTATCCCTTCTTCTTAAAGAGGGCTAAGAACATTGCATCCGTGTCGTGAACGCTGGTCCACAAAGAGAGGGCCAACCCACGAGTTGCCCCGTGCAAATTAGTGGGTAGGTAGGCGGCGACATCAATCTGCTCTAGTTCGGGATGTTCCTTAAGAATTCGCAAACATTCACCAGTGGTCTCAGCGAAATGTGGACTACAGGTCGCATAACCAAAGATTCCTCCAGGATTTAAGACTGCAATAGCTGCGTTGCTGAGTTCATCTTGCAATTGCGTCAGTTCTCGCAAATCTTGCACTGTTCGTCGCCAACGAACCTCTGGCCTGCGACGAAGTGCGCCAAGTCCTGTGCAGGGCACATCTGCCAAAATAGCGTCAAATATCCGACCGTGTGCCGCGATCTCTCTTCCATCACCGACTATCACTTCAAACTTTCCGATAACGTTCTTCACTAACTTTGCGCGAGGTTCAGATATTTCATTGGCAACAAAATCTTGGCCTTGTACATTTGCTAGATGCGCTAAGAGCGCCGCCTTACCGCCAGGGCCGGCGCATAAATCCAAAATTGTTTGCGCACTCCGTGTCGCTTGCGCAAAAACATAGGCAACAAGTTGTGAGCCTTCATCCTGCACTCCCGCTTTGCGGTGGCGTATAACTTCTAATGAGCCAGGAGCTCCAGCAAAACGAGCACCGTATGGAGAAAATTGCGTTGCTACTCCCCCAAGTTCTACCAATTCTTCTTGCGTTGAATCCCCAGGCCAGGAAACCAAAGTTGGCACAGCTGCAACATTATTTATCTGCAACTCCGCATCAACTCTTTCGTAATCTTTGAGAAGATCGAAATAGGCAGAGACAATCCATTCGGGGTGGGAATACTTGAGGGCAAATCTGGTTATTGGATCCGAAGTTTGCTCAATGGGTTCAAGCCACTGTTCAAGATCTTTGGCACTGACCTTACGAAGGATGGCATTGACGAAAGATGCTTTTGACTCCCCCAGTGCCTTTCGCGCTAACTCGACAGTATCCGAGACTGCGGCATGGGTTGCCACTCGCATTTCGAAAAGTTGGTGCACTCCCATCCTGCAGACATCAACAATTCCAGCATCGACTTCACTCCATGGCCGATCAGAGACTTGTTGGAGTATGTAGTCATGACGTCCCTGCATACGCAGAGTTCCATAGAGCAATTCGGTTGCAAATCCCTTATCGCGTGTTTCAAAATTGCTGGCTGTCAGAGCTTGTGGGAGAAGCAAGTTTGAGTAACCACCGCGCCGATTGACCTCGATGAGAATGTCATAGACAAGCACGCGAGTGGCATCTGGTTTAGGAGATTTAAAACTATCCCTGCGGGGCTTAACCAAAGTGATCTTCATCCGTAAGACGAGCTCCATGAGACCATGACAACGCTTGCATCCGGCCTTTACCGGATGGTGTGAGAAAGCCCAAAGAGATTGCGAGCGTTCCTGTTCCGACGAGCAACTCCTTTTCGATCACTCTAAGCGCACCTACTGGAATTTTCATTTGCGTTAATTGCGGTGTATCAATTTTGAGAATTGCGCCACGAAATTGCGTCCACGCCCCTGGATTACTGGTGAATGCACGAATTTTGCGTTCGATGATTTCTGCGCTCTGATTCCAATCAATCTCTGCCTCATCTTTACTTAACTTCAGCGCGCGAGTGGAAAGTGAGTCATCCTGCGGAGTGGGTCGCACACCAGTATTCATAGCATCCAAAGATTCCACGATTGCCTCTGGTCCCAGCTGTGCCAACTCGGTGAGCAGTGCATCACTTGTAATATCGGGATCCAGTGCAAAGCGTTTCTGAATATATATAGGGCCGGTATCCATTCCGCGATCTAAGGCAAATACAGTCACACCAGAGATTGCATCCCCTGACTCAATCGCTCTCTGCACGGGAGCAGCTCCGCGCCAGCGAGGTAGCAGTGAGAAGTGAAGATTGAGCGATCCCATTCTCGGCGTAGAAAAAACTTCCTCAGCCAAGATAACCCCGTAACCAATCGTGATTAAGACATCAAGTGATGTCAGCAAAGCTTGAGTCTGGGTACTGGATTCGGGCTTATGACAGGTAACTCCATTTTCACGACACCACACCGATACTTCAGATTCTGACAGCGCTCTGCCTCTTCCCGCAGGACGATCGGGTTGGGTGATAACGAAGTCAAGCACATGTTCTGATTTCAATAGCGCATCAAGAGTTGGTATTGCGACGCTCGGTGTTGCGGCAACTGCAATTATCAACTACAGACCTTTACCAAATGGACTATGAGGTGAAACTTTAATACTTGGAGTTCTACCATCTTGGTTTGCTAAGCCAAACCACTCAGACTCTCTAATCTCCTTCATGGCCAATTTTCTATCTTCATCTGAAAGTCGATCGATAAAGAGAATTCCATTCAGGTGATCTGTTTCATGTTGTAAGGCGCGAGCAAGTAGTTCGGTGCCTTCAATTGTTACCGGCTCTCCATGCATGGTGAAACCTCTTGCCACTGCGCGAAACGCTCGGGGGGTGGGATAGAGCAATTCTGGAAAACTTAAACACCCCTCATCACCTTCTTGAATCTCTGCACTTAATTCCAGTGTTGGGTTTACTAAGTGACCAAGAGCCTCATCGACATCCCAAACAAATACACGAAGAGGTACGCCAATTTGAGGAGCGGCTAAACCAGCACCCGGGGCATCTAACATTGTTTCAGTTAGGTCCTTCACCAATGTTCGTAGCTCCTTGTCGAAGTCCACAACTTCATTTGCGGGAGTGACCAATACCGGATCTCCGAAATGACGAATTACTTGAATGGACATGGACCAATCTTACCTATCGCGAGAGTGAATATGGATCTATGCGAATCGAGACCAAGCTCTTCTTCGAAGCGCTCCTGCGACGTTGAAACTCGTGAATAAGGGAGACCAAGTTTCTCCCATCTTCGATGGGTGCAAGAAGAAGAATGCGATGCTCACCATTTTTTAGCACGGAGGGACCTAAGAGCCTGGTCTTTTCTGGAAGTCGATTCTCTTCACGCGATTTCTCAAGCCCTCTCAGCAGCGCTGCAGATTCACCCTTATTAATGTCCATGGTGATTGCTCGAACAAAAGGAGGTAAAGCGACTTCACTGCGTTCTCGCAATTCTGCTCTGGAGAGGAGTGATGGTTTCCAGGCCGCAACGGATCCAATAATGGGATTGGCGTGTGCAAGAATAAATATCGCGACACCCTTCGGATTAAGAAGTGCACAATTACTAAAGAAAATCTCTCTGGATCTTTCTTGAGCACGCAGATCGGATTGAGTAAGAAGTTGTTCTGCTTCCAGGATTACCACTGCCGCATAGCCATTTTTCATACGCGGTGCTGAACCTGGTGTCGATACGATTATTCCAGCCTCGATTTGTCCATCTTCTAATATCTTTTCGCCCTCAGATTGATGTATTGCAATACCTGGAAATGCCATGCCGATCTCTTGGGTAAAGCGCGCACTGCCTCTGCTCATCAGAAACGGTCGATCTGATTGACACCATGCACATCGCCAGTCGGTGAGGGAAATTTCGCAGAGTGAACAGTTAATTGGTTGTGAAGAACTTTGCTTCTCTAGTCGTCCGCCGCAGGTACACAGTGCAACGTTGCGACACTTTGAACAGGTAATTGCTTGTGCATACCCCTTACGTGGGGCGATAAAGAGCACCGGACCGTTCTTTAACGCAGCACGAATCTCGCCAATACTTCTTCCTGGGAGTAATTCAGAAAATTCTTGCTGAAAACTTTTCACAGTGACTCGACCTTTAGCTGGCTTGAAATCTAACTCCCCATCTTCAATCATGAGTGAACATTCTGAGCTCGGGGAATATCCTGCAAGAAAGAGTTGTACATCTTCCTTACTTGACCTCAGAATCGCAACATCCCTCGCATTCCAACCTGGAGTTCGCACTTCATATAGATTTTCTGATCCTTCATCGACAACAACTATCGCTATCAGATCTGGAATATCGGCGAAGATTGCACTGCGCGTTCCAAGTACAACTCTTTTTCCTCCTGCTCTGGCACGTAAGAAATTTCTATATCTGCTCGCTCGATCAAGTGCGGAATCCAAGATTATTGACTCTGGCATCTTCTGGGAAAATCTTGCAATGGCGCGACCATCAGGAACAATCACCAAAACTGAGCCACCAGAGAGTAATCCTTGAATAAATCTCGATAGTTGCTCGTTGGGGTCTTCATATGGAGGAAACTGCAGATATTGCCTCAGGCTCTTGTTTTTTTGGGTAGGCACATCAGGAAAAATCCATTGCTCTTTATCCACACTAGCGACTTTCGCAGGAATGGCAGAACGCAAGATGTCATAGGGATGGGCGGCCCAACGTTGCGCGACTGCATCTATCAGCGCCAATGACTTCTCTGATGCAACCGGTATCGCAGATAAAACCTTTGATATCACTTTCAATCTCACACTATGACTTGCGGAGATTCGGTTGAGCACAATAGCTTCAACAGCTCTGCCATTAAATGGGACTTCAATGCGGATTCCAACTTGAATTAGTGAGTCGAACTCTTCTGGAATCAAGTAATCGAAGAGCGAATCTAAATGAAATACCCCGTTATCCACCCACACTTGTGCAACAGGTAAAGAACTAGTTGATGCCTGACGCTCTTTAAGAACCACTTCAGATTTCAGACGGAGTGGCCGCACAAGTGCCACTTTAAACGCTTAAATCTATTTAACAGCCGCCTGCAACTGCGATACGCGATTTGTTGCTTCCCAAGTAAAGTTTGGAAGCTCGCGACCGAAGTGGCCATAGGCTGCTGTTTGACGGTAGATAGGACGCTTGAGATTGAGATCGCGGATGATTGCAGCCGGTCTGAGATCGAATACTGATGTCACAGCATCCTGAATCTTCTGTTCCGCAACTGTGTGAGTTCCAAAAGTCTCAACAAAAACGCCCACTGGTTGCGCCTTACCGATTGCGTAAGCGACTTGAACTTCGCAGCGACGGGCTAATCCAGCCGCAACAACATTCTTGGCAACCCATCGCATTGCATATGCTGCAGATCTATCCACCTTCGATGGATCCTTGCCTGAGAAAGCTCCTCCGCCGTGACGAGCCATTCCACCGTAAGTATCTACAATAATTTTGCGACCCGTAAGACCAGCATCTCCCATAGGTCCACCGATAACAAAGCGACCAGTTGGATTTATGAGCGTACGCAAATCTTTACGAGGTAAATCAATTTTCGCCAGAACTGGATCAATGACAAATTTGATGATCTCGGGGGTCAATTGCTTAGCCACATCTACTTCTTCTGCGTGCTGGCTTGAAATAACCACAGTGTCGAGCGCTATTGCTTTATCGCCATCGTATTCAATGGTGACTTGAGTCTTTCCATCTGGACGCAGGTATGGCAATTGACCCGACTTACGAACTGCAGAAAGTTGTTGAGCTAATTCATGCGCCAACCAAATCGGAAGCGGCATCAATTCTTTTGTATCATCGCAGGCATAACCGAACATAAGTCCCTGATCGCCAGCTCCTTGAAGATCGAGCGGGTCGATAGCTGATGCAACTCGATGTTCAAATGCATCGTTGACGCCTTGTGCAATATCTGGTGACTGTTGTCCGATAGAAATCGAGACTCCACAGCTATTTCCATCAAATCCTTTAACAGATGAGTCATAACCAATACCGATAACTGTGTCACGAACGATACCCATGACATCGGCATAACCACTGGTGGTTACTTCGCCAGCTACGTGAACCTGACCAGTTGTGATGAGCGTTTCAACAGCTACGCGACTTGCTGGATCTTGTTCCAATAGCGAATCGAGAATGGCATCCGAGATTTGATCTGCAATCTTATCTGGATGACCTTCGGTCACTGACTCTGAGGTAAATAGGCGTTTTGACATTGGCTTAACCTAACTTAAGAAGGGCTTGGTCGAGAAGTTGATTGGCTAGCGTGTCTTTGGTGGTCTTAGCCACTTTTACGCTCGCGCAATCCTTGATGAAAATCTCACCATATGTTGTCTCGCTATTAAAGATATCACCATGCGAGATGTCATTGAGATAAAGAATATCTGCACCCTTTGATGAGAGCTTTGCTTCAGCAGCTGCCACATCGTGTGAACCTTCCGCTGCAAATGCGATCACCACTTGATGCGACTTATTTGCAAGAATTGTTTTAAGCAAATCTGGGTTCTCCACCAAATTAATAGAACCATAATCTGATTTCCTGATTTTGCCTACGACGACAGATTCTGGCCGAGCATCTGCTACGGCTGCTGCCATTACCAACACATCACATTGCTCAAATTCCTTGGTGAGTACATCCAACATCTCTTGAGCGGATTGCACATGCACAGTAGTTACTCCATCAATATCGCTTAAATTTGTATTGGCTGCGATCAAAGTCACTGTAGCGCCCCTACGAAGTGCACTGCGTGCGACAGCGAATCCTTGTTTTCCGGATGACTGATTACCGATAAAACGCACCGAGTCGATGGGTTCACGAGTTCCACCTGCGGTGATAAGAATCTTCTTACCCAACAAATCAAAGGTTCGATCTGAAATTTCAGATAGTGCCTGAAGAATTGTTGCCGTCTCTGGGAAGCGACCTTGGCCAACATCTCCACTAGTGAGGGCTCCGATTTCAGGATCGAGAACGATAAAACCTCGGGTGCGTAAGGTTTCAACATTTGCAAGAGTTGCTGGGTCATTCCACATCTGAGGGTGCATCGCGGGAACAACCAAAATTGGAACGTCGGCTGCAAGTACAACATTGGTCAGTAGATCATCGGCGCGACCTGCAGCTATGCGCGCAATCAAATCTGCGGTAGCTGGTGCGATGATGATGAAATCAGCTTTCTTTGCCAGTGAAACATGGCGAACTTCTTCCACATTCTCAAAGACATCCGCAGTAACCGCTCGGCCAGATAGGGCTTCCCATGTGGCTTTCCCAACAAAATTCAAACTCGATGGCGTAGGAACAACGGTTACAGCAAAACCGTGATCTTGGAGTCTGCGCAATAAATCGCACGATTTATATGCGGCAATGCCGCCGCCAACCCCGAGGATTACTTCGCGGTTGAAACCTTGCATGGAAATCTAAAAAGAATTAAGCAGTTGGTTCGAGGTTTTCGATTGTTAAAAGTCCTTCGTTAATTTCACGAAGTGCAATCGACAATGGCTTCTCATGAACGTGTGTATCAACTAGCGGACCAACATATTCCAGGAGGCCTTCACCAAGTTGGGAATAGTACGCATTGATCTGACGTGCGCGCTTTGCTGCGTAGAGAACCAAGCTGTACTTCGATCCAGCCTTATCCAACAACTCATCAATAGGTGGGTTAGTAATACCGTCCATATGTGCGCTCATTGTTGGCTCCTAAATTATTTACATCTGCGTGAAAATACCTTATTAGGTAGTTACGAATTCTATCAGCCTTGCAACCACCTTCTCGACCCGATCATTGACCAGGACCTTGTCAAAGAATGAGGCAGCTGCCATCTCCTCCTGCGCCAGAGCAAGGCGAGCAGCCCTTCTTTCAGGGCTATCTGTCCCTCTGCCTTCTAGGCGAGAAACCAACTCTTCCCAGGTTGGTGGTTCCAGAAAGACCAGAATGGCCTCCGGAACTTTCGCTTTGACTTGTTTTGCTCCTTCAATCTCAATCTCTAATAAAACGTTGTGACCTTCATTGAGTGCTACTTCTACCGGTAGTCGGGGAGTTCCGTAACGATTTCCGGCAAACTCAGCCCACTCAAGAAAATCGCCATTCTTAATTGCCTGATCGAAATCCGAATTTGAATAGAAGTGATAATCAACGCCTTCGGACTCATTGAAGCGAGGAGATCGTGTTGTTGCGGAGATGCTCACTAAAAAAGTTGTCGAACCTCGCAACGCCTTCGCAACAGTACTTTTTCCTACTCCACCAGGACCTGAAAGAACAACGAGTGTGCCGCGAATAACACCTCTAGGGCCTTCAAACTCTTTGAGTAAAGCTCTGAGCTGATGTTTACCGAGTCCTTGCACTCTGCGACTTTCTGAGATCTCGAGCTTCTCTAAGAGCCCCTTTGCTCGTATCTTTCCAACACCGCTCTTACTCTCAATCATTTCAAGTACACGCATCTTTGCGACTGCCTCATCGCTCTTAGCAAGATTTATCACATCGGCAATACTTAATTCACCGCTCTTGATTTTCAATTTAACAACAGCTCTCTGCTGTCTTGAAATCTTCGCTTTCTCGAGGGCGCGCGCTCTCTCTTCAGCAGTTAATAACGGCGGGGCTCCCATAGGAGTAATTTACTTTAAAATCTCATCAGCGATGCTGCGAGCCTTTGCGGCCATCGCATCAAAACCTTCGTTCCAAGCATTCGTTATAGGTCTACCAATAACAACATAGGAAGCCCCAGCTGCAATCGCCGCCTGCGGGGTCATTGTTCGTCTCTGATCATCGCTACCAACCTCGGAGAGTGGTCTCACACCAGGAGTAATGATGTGGGGCAACGGCCCGATAGCTGAGCGAATCGCTGCTATTTCTAGCGGCGAACAGACAATCGCTTTCGCTCCCGCATCTACTGACATCTTGGCAAGAGCTACCGCACTCTCCAGCGCTGGATTGACGAAACCAATCTCGAATAGATCCTCCTCTGACAAAGAGGTGAGAATCGTTACCGCTGTTACTTCCGTGTGCGCAAGCACGTTCACAGCTGCCTTCACCATCTCTTTACCACCAGATGCGTGAACAGTCAGGAAGCGAGGTTGCAGAGCGGCAATCGCCTGTGCTGCGCCAGCAACTGTGTGAGGAATATCGTGCAGTTTTAAGTCGAGAAAAATATCTGCATCTGTGATGTTCCGAATTGATTGAACTCCAGCGTGACCGAAGGTGAGAAAAAATTCCAGACCCAACTTGTAAACGCTGACTGATTCCTTAGTCGCATCGATCCAACGTTTTGCAATCTCAAGATCAGGTGTGTCAACTGCTAAGACAATAGGAGCTCTCATATTGAAGCCTCCCGATGGGCGTAACCGACAGCATCTTTGAGAGTCGTAAATCCACGCTGCGCCAAAAGATCACGTAACTCGTTTTGAATCGCAATTGGCGCACTAGGATTTCCAAAACTTGCTGTACCCACCGATACTCCTGACGCGCCAGCAAGTATCAGTTCGAGTGCGTCTCGACCGGAAGCAACACCACCCATTCCTAGAATTGGAATTTGCGGAAGAGCGGCATGAACTTGATAGATGGCGCGAACAGCGATTGGCCGAATAGCCGGACCTGAAAGTCCACCTGTCTTTCCGCCTAAATGCGTCCTCATTGTGTCGATATTGATGACCATTCCAAGAACGGTATTGATGAGCGCAAGTGCGTCGGCGCCTGCATCCACGACACCTTTAGCGATATCCGGTAAATTTGTTACATCTGGCGAAAGCTTTGCAATGATGGGTAATTCGCCTCCAATTGCTTTGCGAACTCCATCTATCACTCTTCGTGACGCATCCGGATCACAAGCGAAAACCATTCCACGATTTTCGACATTTGGACAAGAAATATTTACTTCGACTGCACTTATGCCAGAGACCGAACGCAATTTACGAGCTAACGTTGAATACTCTTCAATCGTTTCGCCGGCAATAGAGACAATTACCCGAGCTTTCTGTTCGAGTAACCAAGGAACATCTGTAGCTAAAAATGCATCAATTCCGGGACCCTGTAAACCAATCGAGTTCAACATTCCAGATGGAGTCTCAGCCATACGTGGTGTGGGACGGCCATGTCGAGGCTTATTCATCACCGATTTCGTGACTACCGCACCAATATCCTTGAGATCAAAGAACTGCGCCAACTCTTTTCCGCTACTCGCGCACCCACTTGCGGTAAATATGGGATGTGGAAACCAGGCGTTACCCAGAGTTGTAGACATATCTACTGGCATCGTCATCATTGGGCCTCCGGAACTTTACCGACAAGGTCCCAACGAACGCGCGAACCATCCATAACAGGTCCATCAATACATGATCGCAACATTGAAGTTGTTCCATCATCATTCTTAACTGGCAGCACGCACGTCATACAGATTCCAACGCCACAGGCCATAGCTTCTTCAACCGCGCACTGATGGATAACATCCGAATCAGCAACTAATTCTGTAATTGCGCGAAGCATCCCCATAGGTCCACACGAATAAACGACATCTATATTTCTTTGGGCGATGATGTCTAATAGTGGCTCAGTAACTCGGCCAGTCTCCCCCATCGAACCATCTTCAGTGTAAATCTTGAGAGAGTTAACGGACCTCTTACCTTCCATTGGAGCATAAATCTTTGAACCGATACTTGCACCTAACAACATATCAACTTTGCATCCGCGACTTTTGAGAACGTCCGCAAGACCAAAAAGTGGCGCCGAACCGTAACCTCCACCAATCAATAGTGCATTGATGGGTTGCGTTGGAATCCCAAAAGCTGTGCCGAGCGGAGCAATAATATCGATTTCTGTTCCTTCAACCTGCGAACATAACCATTTGGACCCTGAACCATGCGGGGCAACGATTAATTCCATCGTTCCACCGTACTGCGAGATATCTGATACACGAGAGATTGCAAAAGCTCTACGGAGAATCATCTTGGAGGAATCGCCTCCGACTTTAATGGCTACAAAATTTCCTGGCTTGCAACTCTTTACCAAATCACCAACATTGAGAAGTAGTTGATGATATGCACCCACGCGTTTATTCGAGACTAAGGTAGCCATTAGCTGAGCTGAGCTCTTATTGATAGTTGCCATTACAACTTCAACCATTCCTGGATTGGGCTCACGCTTAAGTCACCAGCTTGGAGCGCTTTCACTCCTTCTACAGCTGCACTAAACCCCGCCGTGGTGGTGATAATCGGAATAGATCGTTGCACCGACGCGGTTCTAATTGCCCATCCATCAGCTCTCGTTCCGCGTCCGACAGGGGTATTAATCACCAGAGCAATATCTCCATTATTGAGCATTTCAACAATAGTTTTCTCGCCCATAGGTCCGGTGCCTTGCGAATTCTTACGCACAACCACATTCGGAATTCCATGATCTGCGAAGAATTTGGCAGTTCCATCGGTCGCAAGGATTCGAAATCCAAGCGCTGAAAGTTCCCGTGCTGGATTAACCCCGGAATTCTTATCTTTATCTGCCAATGAGATAAAGACCGTCCCTGATTTAGGCAACGGACCAAAAGAACTAATTTGAGATTTTGCGTATGCCTCACCGAATGTTGCAGCTATTCCCATTACTTCACCTGTTGACCGCATCTCTGGCCCGAGCACGGCATCTACTCCACGACCATCACGACGTCGAAATCTATTCCACGGCAGAACTGCTTCTTTAACGCTAATCCCCTTAGCGATCGCATCTCCTGTGTTTGGAAGCATACTTAGTTCGCGAAGTTCCTGGATTGTTGCACCCAATGAAATACGAGCCGCTGCTTTCGCGAGTGGAACACCGGTTGCTTTACTGACAAAAGGGACAGTTCGCGAAGCTCGCGGATTGGCTTCTAATACATAGAGAATCTTCTCCGCCATAGCAAATTGAATATTGATGAGCCCGCGAACTCCAACACCTTGGGCTATCTTTAAGGTCGCTTCACGTATCGCAGTGCACTGCTCTTGTGAAATCGTCATCGCTGGAAGCACGCAAGCGCTATCACCTGAGTGAATACCCGCCTCTTCAATATGCTCCATGATTCCACCAAGAAATAACTCTGTGCCGTCGTAGAGCGCATCAACATCAAGTTCAATTGCAGAGTCTAAGAATCGATCCACGAGAACAGGATGATCGGGAGTGATATCAGTTGCTCGCGAAATAAATCCCGCAAGTGATTCATCGTCATAAACAATCTCCATGCCTCGACCACCTAAAACAAAACTTGGTCTGACTAAGACTGGATATCCAATTCGCTGAGCAATTGCGAGAGCTTCCATCTGCGAGGCCGCCATTCCAAACTCTGGCGCCGTCAAACCTTGATCAGCTAAGACTTGACCGAAAGCCCCGCGCTCTTCTGCGAGATTGATGGCATCAGGACTTGTTCCAAGGATTGTCACACCAGCATCTTTTAGACCTGCTGCGAGCCCTAGCGGTGTCTGACCACCTAACTGGGTGATGACGCCCAGTACAGGTCCTGCGATCGTTTCTGCTTGAACAACTTCCAAAACATCTTCCAAAGTAAGTGGCTCAAAATAGAGACGATCGCTGGTGTCATAGTCCGTTGAGACGGTTTCGGGATTGCAATTAATCATAATCGTCTCATATCCCGCTTCGCGCAATGTAAATGATGCGTGAACACAGGAGTAATCGAATTCAATACCTTGCCCAATTCTATTCGGACCACTTCCCAAAATAATGACGGCAGGTTTAGTGCGCGGACGCACTTCTGTCTCTTCTTCATAGCTTGAATAGTGATACGGAGTAAACGCCTCGAACTCAGCAGCACAAGTGTCAACAGTTTTATACACTGGACGAATATTTAGATGATGTCTCGCCTTGCGAACTTCCTCTTCGCTTATTGAACGCAACCGAGCGATTTGCAGGTCTGAAAAGCCCATGCTCTTTGCGCTGCGCAGAATCTCTTGGTTCAGTTCTCCTGGAAGTGCAATTTCTTTCGCTGTTTCATTGATGATTTCAATCTGACGTAAGTACCACCGGTCAATTTTTGTTGCCGCATACACTTGCTCCATGGTTGCACCTGACCACATGGCCAATTGCACTTGCTGGAGGCGATACTCAGTTGGAATCTTCATGGATTCC
>RFSY01000023.1 GCA_009923805.1 Actinomycetota bacterium | reverse complement strand
GTTCGGCGTATGTAGATGATCTGAGCGCTAAGCCTTGGGAATTGGATGCCGATGGTTATTTACAGATTCCAACTCTTCCTGGTATCGGGTTTGAGTTAGATGCCAAAAAAGTTGAAAAATACAGCGCAATAAGTGATTTCCTTAGTTAACCTGATAGAGTAAAAAAATGCCATCCGATTTCTTCAAATCACCTAGTGGCAAAACTGTATCTCAGCGCACTCATGTCGCTCATATGTTGCGTGAGGCAATTATTTCAGGAAAACTAAAGTCTGGTACCCAACTAAAGCAAAATGAAGTGAGTAAGAAGTTTCAATGTAGCCCTGGCCCAGTTCGTGAAGCAATGCGCGATCTTGAGAGCGAAGGACTTATTGAGCATTTTCCAAATCGTGGCGTCTTTGTCACTAAAATTACTAAAGAAGAATATCTTGAGATGTTATTGCCAGCCCGAGTTGTCTTGGAAAAATTTGCTTTGAAAAATGCGATGAAGAAGTTCACCCCAGAAGTCATTGAAACACTAAATGAGCAAATTGAGATTATGCGTAAAGGTGCCAAAAAGAAAGATATTGACTCAGTAAATGAGGCTGATATGAAATTTCACATGATAGTGATGCAAACTGCAGCTACGCAGCAGACTTTTCATTTATGGAAAAGTGTTATGTCACGGATTCGCTTAGAGCTTTATCGAGTCGGCCCACACCCAGTCCTTGCTGAACAAGCCCCCAATCACACCCAGTTATTGGCGGCGATACTAAACGGTGATGTGAAGAAGCTATATAAAGAGATTGAGTGGCACTGCATAGGCTCCGTCTCTGATCCTTTGAAGCGAGATTTTAAGTAGAAGGCAATGAACTTGGTGGCAAGTGATTTGGTCATGGCCCCAACCTAGGTGTGGCCACTGACATATAGGCACATCTGACTATCCACCTTCAATCCCCATTGCTACCCTTTTCCATGTGAAGCGTCTCCTAGCAATAGCTCTAGCAGCAAGCATCGCGCTATCGCTAAGCCTGACATCAGCTTCGGCCGCCATCAATCCTGGCAGCCCTTGCAAGAAGTTGGCGCAAGAGAAGGTCTCATCCGGCGCAAAGCTCACCTGCGTTAAAAGCGGTGGCAAACTCACTTGGAGTGCGAGCGCAGCGAGCTATGAGCTAACTAAGTTAAAGGCCTATAACGAAATTCGCTCCAGAGCAGACTCTGGAAATCTCGATAACGTCTCACTCGTTTATCACGTGAGCCCTTACTTCCCAAAGGATCTTAAGAAGCTCTATACCTCCCAAGTTGAGTATTCATCAAAACTCTATGGCTCACTTTTTAATAAAAAAGAGGTAATCAATGTCTACATGTATACCGAGAAAGATGAGGCCTACCTGCGTACTCAGCCGATTTTGGCTGAGTTCCTGGATGAGCATCTTTCTTGGTTTAAGGCTTGGCGCCAAGGCAAGGATCAAGAACATAATCTCGGTCTGGCAGCGTGGTTTAAAGAAGGCCCTCCTGGAGTTCTGGAAGGCCACACCGGGGTCTTAGCTTCGAGCAAGGCAACTGCCAAAACTATGCGTAAGTATGCAATTCAAGTGATGCCGCATGAGTACTGGCATGTAGTTCAGGATTACTACTTCAAGCCTAAATTTGAAGATAAGTTCCAAGAGAGAGCCGATAAGAGTTTAGATGGCCTAGATTTTTACACGCTCCACTTCCCAACTACCTTCCGAGAAGGCTCAGCGAACACCATCTCCTTTGCCATGGGATCAAAAACAAAGAAAGAGTATTTAGATCTCTACAGCTATTTCATTCAAGAGTTAAAGAGTTACAGCCATTTAAAGCTCATTGCAACGCTTACTTCAACCAAGGCTGTTGAAAAAGCCTTAAAGAAGATTGAAGATAGGCGCACATTCTCGGAAGCCCATGAGGCTTCCTACCCACTTGGCTCACTGCTATATGAGTGGGTCATAGCTGAATACGGATTTGATGCCTATCAGAAGATCATTGAAAATCAGATGACTGGCAATTCCTTTGAAGACAACATCCAGGCATCCCTGGGTATGTCGGTCTCTGAGTTATATAAGAAGGCAGCGCCTCACATACTGGCAGCCTTTAATCAACCACCATCACGCAGTAGGTAAATTGCCTTATTGCTCCACACCACTTGTCAGCACCCCCCGCTAGCGTCTGTCCCATGCAATACATCCAATACCTCAAGCCTGAGCCTGATCAACATTATTGGTATGTGGAGGCTGATCATGTAAAGAAACAAATCTTCCAAGCATGCATCTGTGGCTGGAAGACCAGAGTCCGCGATTTCTACGGCTCCTGGTGCACATATGACGTCGCCTACTTTTGGGTTAACCACTTCGAGGATAAGCGCGTTGATTAAGAGTTAACCGCCAGGTTAATTTCTTTAGCTACTTTATTTATGTACTAGAACTTGCTGGACCTGCCATATTGGCAAGGACCACTGCTCGACCTGACTCTAGGCGCGCTATCGGCACTCTAAATGGTGAGCATGAAACATAATCAAGGTTCAGTGAATGGAAGAAGTGGATACTGCGCGGATCTCCGCCGTGTTCACCGCAGACACCAAGCTTAAAATCAGAGGTGTGTGTACGGGCTTGTTCGGTGGCAATACGTACCAAAAGACCCACACCATCTTGATCAAGTGATTCAAATGGGTTAAATGGAAGTAGTTCTAGATCGAGGTAACGTGGCAAGAAGCTTGACTCCACATCATCGCGGCTAAATGCCCAGGTCATCTGTGTCAGGTCATTAGTTCCAAATGAGAAGAAGTCTGCATAGTCAGCAATCTTTCCTGCAGTCATTGCAGCACGTGGGGTTTCAATCATGCTGCCGATTGGGATATCAAAGTGTTGGCCGGTGCCGGTAAGAGTATGAGCAATTTCTTCTTCCAAAGTTTTGCGAAGGTAGAGGAGCTCGCGTTGGGTTGCAATGAGGGGAACCATAATCTCTGGCATCGGATTATGACCTAATTTGCGAACTTCTAAGCAGGCATGGACAAGTGCGCGCACCTGCATCTTAAATAGTTCAGGAATTAAAATTCCTAGACGCACACCACGAAGGCCCAGCATCGGATTAGATTCATGCAGGCGCTTTACTGCGGTAAAGATTGCATGCTGACGTGGAGAAATCTCTTCACCGAGCGCTTCGGCGCGTGCCATCTCTGCACTTAACTCCGCGATATTTGGCAAGAATTCATGCAGTGGGGGATCGAGAAGGCGAATAGTTACTGGAAGGCCCGACATCGCCATCATGATGCCGACGAAGTCACCGCGCTGCAGTGGTTCCATTTCGGCGATAACTCCACGCTGTACTTCTTCATTTTCAGCCAGAATCAAGTTCTCTACATAAGCACGACGTGGTCCGAGGAACATATGTTCTGTGCGGCAGAGTCCAACGCCTTCAGCGCCCAGAATGCGGGCACGAATGGCATCTTCTGGAGTATCAGCATTGGTTCTGATTTTAAGAACACGGGAAGAATCTGCATGCTGCAAAACACGATCTACGGCCTTCACGACTGGGGTTGCTTGTTGCGAATTAGCATCAAGTTTGCCCTCAAGGTATGCAGTTACTGGAGATGCAATAGTAGGAAGTGCACCAAGATAAACAATTCCGCTTGTGCCATCGATAGAGATGACTTCACCTTCATACACTGTGCGTGCACCAACTGTGAAGAGATTAGCTCTCTCATCAACAGAGATGCTCTCTGTTCCACAAATGGCAGTCTTTCCCATTCCACGGGCTACTACTGCTGCGTGCGATGTCTTTCCACCGCGGCTAGTAAGAATTCCCTCGGATGCAACCATGCCAACTAAGTCATCAGGGCTTGTTTCACGGCGAACCAGAATGACTTTATGTCCGGCGCGAGCTAAATCAAAGGCTCGTCTAGAGTCGAAGACAACTTCGCCCACGGCAGCTCCAGCAGATGCCGGGATACCGCGAGCAATCTCTGTTACCTGACCTGACAAATCAAATTGCGGGAACATGAGATGACCAAGCTGCTCACCAGTGATTCTAGAGAGCGCTTCATCCATCGAGATTTTGCCTTCATCAACGAGTTGCAGTGCGATGCGAAATGCCGCTTCTGCTGTTCGCTTTCCAACACGAGTCTGCAAGATCCAGAGTTTGCCACGTTCGACAGTAAATTCGATATCGCATAAATCTCTGTAGTGATTTTCAAGAAGTGACATCACGCGTTCTAGCTCTTCAAATGCTTTTGGTTCGCGCTCATTCATTTCCACAAGTGACATGGTGTTACGGATACCTGCCACAACATCTTCACCTTGAGCACGATTGAGGTAATCACCGTAACTTCCATTTTCACCGGTTGCAGGATTACGTGTGAAGGCAACACCAGTTCCGGAATCATCACTGAGATTTCCGAAGACCATTGATTGAATATTTACTGCTGTACCCAAGTCAGAAGGAATGCGCTCACGTTGACGATAAATCTGAGCGCGCTCTGAGTTCCATGAATGAAATACCGCTTCCACGGAACTGATGAGATGTTGACGTGGATCAGTGGGGAAATCTTTTCCAGTTTGAGCTTCGATCTCTCTAATAAGAGCCTGTGACAGTGCTTTTAGGCCATCAACTTTTAATTCTTGAATGGCGTGAACTGAGAATGTGTCAAAAATTCGGGCTTCAATTTTCTTGAAATCTGCAGGTGGAATATCGCAGACAATGCGGCCGAACATATCGATGAAGCGACGATAGGAATCCCAGGCAAACTCAGGATCACCAGTTTCTTCAGCCATTGATTGAGCAACTTCAGGAGTCATGCCAACGTTAAGAACTGTCTCCATCATGCCCGGCATGGAAAATTTTGCACCAGAACGAACTGAGACTAAGAGTGGATTCTTTGGATCACCGAATTTTTTACCAAGACTTTTTTCGAGTTCGCGCAGCGCAGCTTCGATTTCGCCAGTGAGTGTTGCGGGGATAGTTCCAGATGCTAAAAATTCTCTGCATGCTTGAGTGGTGATAGTAAATCCGGGAGGCACTGGAAGACCCATGCGGGTCATCTCCGATAAATTGGCACCTTTTCCACCAAGGAGATCGGCCATTGAGCGATCCCCGAAGGTGAACGGGTAAACCAGCGTCGTTGCAGGCATGGGGGGATACTACATGTTTTTCAAAAGGGTCAACTCACATCGCAGCACTCTCAAAGCTGTTGTAGAGTCCAGCCAGAATTTCCAAAGTAAGGGGGTGGTCAATGGAGAGCATGGTCACATGTACCTTGAGCGCCGATGCCTTGAGTGAGATTCGGCGCAAGGTGCATACGAGTCGCAAAGACGCCTCCTTGCCCACTGTCGAAGCGTTCAGCGAGGAGATTATTTCTCACGATGTGAGAGTCATCGCAGAGTTTATTGCTGAAGAGTTTGAAGACGATGTGGTCGAACTTTTTAAATCACGAGTCCGTCCTGAACCATGGCCTGAGATTCTCAGTTGGGATTATCCGGGCCCATGGATCAACCCAGTTTCTGAAATCGTGATGCGTATCCTGGAAGAAGATGACTCTGCGTATATTTTTTCCAAGAGCGGATCCCATAACCTGAATATCTCCAAAATTATCTAGCGTTTACAATCTACCTTTCAGGGCGATTTTCGATTATGATTTTCACATGGCTAAAAAAATAATCTCTCGACAACGTGCGGCAGCGAAATTTGGCTGGTTAGGCGCGCTTATTGCCCTTGGTTTCACTCTCTTTTGGCCAAGCATCCACCCAACAACAATCATTGGAAATAGTGTCATCGGTTATGTAGTTGCCTTCATCATCAACTACTTCTTCCGCATGGCTAAAGGCAAATAACACCCTAGCAACACCCTCGTAAGCCCTTCTCTTTGCTCTGCCTGACTGTTAGTTTCCTGACATGAAAAATACTTTGAAGCAGGGGCTACCTATCTTTGCCATCTCATCCAACATGAGAGCCGGACTCATACTTATTGGCCCATTGCTGCCAATTTTAAAAGCAGAATATGGAATCAGTGTATTTACTGAATCAATTCTTGCTGCCACCCCACTTCTTTGCTTCTCGCTATCTGCAATTTTGATGCGCAGCATTAGCCGTCTCGGAAATACCAATCGCGTTATTTCTTACGCAATTACTCTTCTTACACTCTCGCTATTTTTGCGCACAACATTTGATATCGCATCGATCCTCATTTTCTCCATCACACTCGGAATCTCAGTTGCAGTCCTCAATTACATGCTGCCAGTCTGGGTCAAGGAGAACAACACAGGTAATGCTGGCTTACTCACAGGAATCTATGCATCTGTCATGGGATCGTGTGCTGCAATCTCATTAGCAATTACTGCGCCACTTGCAGATGCAACTTCATTCGGGTGGCGCCTTGCCATGTTGCCATGGTTTGTAATCGGCGCACTCACCGCTTTGTGGTGGTGGATCAAGATTCCTAGCTCATCAGTTTCTGATGTAGTTGAATCTAAGGAAAGTTTCTGGGCCAACCCACTCTTCAAGAGCGGTTCAGCTTGGTCGATCACAATCTTCTTTGGTCTGCTCAATATGATCCATTACGCATCTGCAACATGGCTACCAACAATTTTGATAACAAAAGGTTTCACCTTAGTAAATGCTGGAATTCTTGTCGCAGTTGCAACGTTGGTGGGCTCGCTCCTCAGTCTTGCGGTTCCTCACTTTGCTTCCAAGCGAAAAGACTTCCGCATGGTCTTAGTTGTCTTCTCTATCTTCCTGGCAGTTTCCTACTTCGCAATCTCAGTAGATTCAGGAATGAGATTGTGGCTCTGGGTCATCCTTGGAAATATCGGAGTGTATGTAACGTTTTCAATCGCACTTTTCCTTGTTGTATTCCGTGCAGCGGATGCTTCAAAGACCAAGTCACTATCCATCATGATGCAATCAGTTGGATACATCATGGCAACGACTTCTCCAATTATTCTTGGACGCTTATTTGATATGACAGAGAATTGGAATCGCGCCCTCTACTTCATCATCGCACTTGCGGGTATTCAAGTAATCGTTGCCCTCAAAGCTGGGTCGAACGAGAAGGTTTAATTCAAACCGGTAATTTGATTCCGGAGTGGTTTATTTTCGACGAGTCGAGATAACTGCTCCTGAACCATTTTGCGTGCACGAGGGTCGAATGCACCGCTATCTCCACCAACATGTGGGGTAATGATCAGATTTGGCGCCGACCACAGTGGATGACCTTCTGGCAATGGCTCAGGATCGGTGACATCTAAACCTGCAGTAATTCTTCCTGTATGTAGTTCTGCAACGAGTGCATCGGTATCAACAATGGCGCCGCGAGCAACGTTGATTAGGGTTGCTCCATCTTTCATCTTCTTGAAGCGATCTGCGTTCATGAAATGCTTAGAATCCTTAGTGAGTGGCAAAATCAGGATGATGACATCGAGTTGAGGCAAGTAGTCATCAAACTCTGAAATCTTTACCGCACCATCTGAGCCGCTTCGTGTAAACGCCGTTATCTTTGTTTCAAAGTGGCTTAAAAGTGATGCGATATGTTTACCAATATGTCCATAACCGACGATTCCAACATGAGAATCTGCAAGTGCTGGTTGTCTGGTGCGCTTCCAGATACCTTTTTTCTGGTTATCCATAAATTCTGCAAAGCCGCGACGTGATGCAATCGTTAAGCCGATCGCTAGTTCAGACGTTGAGACATCGTGTAATCCAGATCCATTGCAGAGAACGACACCTTCAGGGATGTGAGGCAAGATATCTTCATAGCCAGCTTGTGAATAATGCACAGTCTTGAGATTTTTCATTCGGGGGATTATCTCAAGAGTTTTAATTCCACCCATATAGCTTGGACAGTAGAACTCAATCTCATCGAACTGTGACTCAGCAGGTATGAAGCCATCGGTTTCTAAATGAGTGATGCCTTGAGGCAGCGAAAGGTTGTTCCATTGAGTCCAAATCTTCATTCTAAAGTAGCTCTCTTTCAATCTCTGGTCATATGCTGTGGCTAAAGTTTGGTGAATTGTATCGGCTTAGGAATATAAGTAAATAAATGTTCATACTGCGAGACCACATTCGAAGGCGCAGTAGAGTGCGCACATGAGTGAACTATCTGCACAGGTGCGAAAAGCCCTCGATGCAGCAGTAGAAGCAATCGGTGGCTCAACTCGTGAAGGCCAGATTGAAATGGCTGAAGCGGTTGCAAATGCACTGACGGATCGACACCACTTGATGGTGCAAGCCGGTACTGGCACAGGCAAATCACTTGCATATATTGTTCCCGCTCTCGTTCATGGCAGAAAAGTATTGGTGGCAACTGCAACTCTGGCGCTGCAAAGACAACTAGTAGAACGCGATTTACCTGCAGTCGTTCCCGCACTCGAAAAAGTATTGGGTCGCGAGATTACATACGGAATTTATAAGGGCGTAGGTAACTATGTCTGTCTGCAGAAGATGAATGCAGATGATGTTGATCCGGATGGTGAGCTGCTACTGGAATCTTCCTATCTAGAAAAAGATGCTAAGCGGTTAATTGCATGGGCTAAGACGCCTGGTGTATCGGGAGATCGTGATGATGCGCCAGAAGTAGACCGCAGAGTCTGGGCTGCAAATTCTCTTTCAGGACGTGAATGCGTGGGCGCAGATGTCTGTGCCTGGGGCGCACAATGTTTTGCAGCAAAAGCTAAAGCTCGAGCACAAGAGGCAGATGTGGTCGTTACTAATCACACCTTGCTCGCCATTGAAATTGTTGATTCCCATCCGATTTTGCCCGAGCGAGATGCCGTAATTTTGGATGAAGCTCATGAATTTATGGATCGCACAACACAAGCGGTGACAGAGGAATTAACATCGGGTCGCGTACAAAGAGCAGCTGCGATGGCTCGAAAATATATACCGGGTAAACCATCGGATGCCTTTACCAATTCTGCAGATAGTTTTCACGATGCGATGGCCGATTACGGCGAGCAGATAAAAGGAGATTTTGCAGCTCAAGGTCGCCTGGAAGATATTCCAAGTGCGCTGGAGGCTCCGATTCGTAAGTTGAAAGAAGCTGCGACGGCGGTCGTTCAACTCATCAGCGCAGATGATGAAATTATTGATCCAGATGAAAATGCAGAGCGTGCGCGAGTAAAAGGTGCGGTGCAAGAGATTGCAACAACTGCAGGAAAGTTACTCAAGATGGGCAACGAGCATGTGCTCTGGTATGAACCCACTTTCTCAACGTTACATTTAGCACCACTGTCAGTTTCACATATTCTGCGCAGTAATTTATTAACTAAGACACCAGTTATAGCAACATCTGCAACATTGACTGTTGGCAATAACTTCGATGCCATGGCACGCAGTATTGGTTTTGTCGTTGGCACTGATGCCGATGTTGAGACCAGTTCTGATGAGATAGATCCAGGCAATGTGCAGATGTTAGATGTGGGCTCGCCCTTTGATTTTGCTAATCAAGGCGTTCTCTATCTTCCTAAACATCTTCCAGAACCTGGGCGCGACGGACCAAGTGCTGAAGTACTAGATGAACTGGGTGAACTGATCGACGCAGCCGGCGGTCGGACATTGGCGCTCTTTAGTTCATGGCGCGGAGTAGAGGCAGCTGATGCGCATTTACGCAAAGTATTAGTAGACCTGCCAATCTCTATTATTACCCAGAAGCGTGGCGATGCTGTGGGTCCACTTGTTGAACGTTTTGCAAAAGATGAGACCTCTATTTTGCTTGGCACGATGTCGTTATGGCAGGGCGTTGATGTTCCAGGAAACTCTTGCATCCTTGTTGCAATCGATCGCATTCCATTTCCACGCCCGGATGAACCTGTGATGTCTGCGCGATCATCGCTAGCAGATGCATCAGGTGGAAGTGGATTTATGCAGGTATCAGTTCCACGTGCTGCGCTGTTGCTGGCGCAAGGTACTGGCCGCCTCATTCGCAGTATCGAAGATCGCGGTGTGGTCGCAATTCTTGATTCACGTATCGTGACAAAGAGATATGGAAGCGTGTTGCTGAACTCAATGCCGCCGCTCTGGCGCACCAGTGATGCTGCAGTTGTACGAGATTCACTCAAACGATTACGAGAAACTCTCTAACTCTTTTATCAGCAGGTAAATCTGCGGCCAGGTCTTTGCAAAACTTGGATGTAGTGGCAATCTCGTCACATCATCAAATTTCACCCATCGCACTTCATAAGATTCATCGTTGAGTTCGTGACCCTCTAGTTTTTCATTCGCACGGGCGATAACAGTTGAATAACTCCAGCCATTGTGATCATCAGTAAATGTATCCATGGGCTCGAGATCTGCAGGGTTAATTCCGGTCTCTTCTACAGCTTCGCGTATGGCACCTTCAATAATCGACTCGTGTGAATCGCGAGCACCGCCCGGAATTCCCCATGTGTCACCGTTATGCACCCATGGTGCACGGTGTTGGAGAAAGATTGCACCATCTCGAATAATTAATAGACCTGCTGCGCCGTGTTTACCCCAATGTTTAGAGCCGCATGCGCATTCAATCCATCCATCACCATCGCGCGCAGCCATACTCGTAGAGTATCCACAGTTACTTCAATCAGCGCGTTTTATAGGTGCGCACCCCTTTAGCCTCCCGCGCATGAAGAGATACCTTTTCTTAGCCCTTATCGCCAGCATGTGTGTATTGAATTTTGCAACTCCTGCACGGGCCGCCGATTGCATCGAAAAAGCATGCATCGATGTCTATACCCAAGATGGAAAGATCGTGATTGAAGGCCGCAAAGGGACAGGGCCAATACAGAAGAAGGCGGTGGCGCCAGCACCAACTATCAGCCGAAAAGCAGTTGTTAAGAAAGTGGCGCCACCGCCAAAACCGAAAGCAACAGGAATCGCAAAACCAAAGATAGTTATTGCAAGAAAGAAGCCGATAGTAAAAAGGCGCGTTCTTCCTAAAGTTACAGCGAGCGCACAGTCCTTAAGCGATAAGTTGGTAGAGATTCTTCCCACTGCAGGTATCGCTTATTCGCCAGCTTTTGAGCCTCTGATCAAAGTTCCAGTCTTCTTCTGGTGCGATATTCCGCCGGTTGTCACTAAAAAAATTGAGATCGTTGGTGAATTTGTAGAAGTTTCATTAAAACCTACCTTCATCTGGCATTACGGAGATGGAGTCATCTTTGTCACGCAAAAAGCTGGTGGGCCGTATCCCGATGGAGAAATTCAACATACCTATTCCAATCAAGGCCACTACTTAATAGAACTGATTACAAGTTGGGATGGTGAATTCACAGTGCAAGGCGTAACTTCCAGGATTGCCGGCAAAATCGAATCGGTATCAATTTTGCCTATCACTGTCGTGGCAGCGCCCACTCGTTTCACACCACCCATGCAATTCCTTCGTAAGTAATTCCCTCATAAAGAAAGGCGTATTCATGTCCACACTCACTTCACCGCACGATCTTCTTGCTGCAATCCCATTTCTCATCGGCTATCACCCAAGTGATTCGCTCGTTCTAGTCTCACTCAAAGCTGACTCGGTCGGGATGGCTATGCGAGTTGATCTACCTGTCGAAGTCGCCGTTGAAAGCTATGACTTACTTGCATCGCATTTCATTCGAGAAGAAGCCGATGGCGCATTCCTCGTTGCTTATGTACCTGATGGATTTATGGCGGGCGAAACAGTTCTTATCAATGCCAGTGCGGCCTTAATGCGCGCCGGCATTGAAATTAAGGAGTCTCTGATAGTTCAACATGAGCGTTTTCGTTCGATGCTCTGCACAGATGAAATTTGTTGTCCACCAGATGGTTCGCCAATACCGGCAATAGATTCCTCACGGATTGCAGCAGAACATGTGATTGCAGGACACCCCATGCCCTATGCATGCGTAGATGACCTCATCGGATCAATTGCAGCACTTCCCAGTGCGCAGGAGAAAGCATGGCTTAATGAAGTCAATGCATTTTGGATTGCAAGTGATACCGAAGAAATTAATGAGCTACAGCGAGATGGTGCTACTGCGGTCATTGATTTAGCAGGGGAGTACCAAGCAGGTCGTGGCTCTGAAGACCGCGAACTCACCGCTCGAGTCATTGGTCGCATGAGTGATATCCAGGTCCGCGATTTTGCACTGGGTAGCCATAGCGATGAGACAAGTGATTTCTACTGGAAGATGTGGCGGGAATTATTGCTTGTTGCACCTCGTGGTTATGTGGCACCGATTGCATCAGTCTTTGCAGCTATCGCCTTTGAACGCGGTGAGGGCGCTCTGGCACATAAGGCCCTTGATCGAGCCCTGGCAGATGATGAGAAATATTCACTGGCAATTCTGCTGCGGCGAGTATTTACCGCCGGCTGGCCCCCACAATCACTGAGAAAAATGCGCACGGAACTTCACCCCAAAGTAGTTGCCGGAATTTTCGGGTAATATTTGCACCGGTCACGAGTTCTCATCGAAAGCCCCGGCTGATGAGACGGCAACCCTCCACCGCGGTGGGGTGCTCCGGGTGACGACCAGGCAGGTGCGTTTCATATGCAACTGCAAGTGCGTGAAGGATTTTCAGTTATGAGAGATTTTTAGATGAGCAGAACAATCAACACTGATGTCACAGGTGCGTGGCTTGAGGGCGATGATCCCGGTGATCGCAAATTTATAAAGATTGGTTTCTTGCTTCTTGAAAATGGCGAGACTCTTCCTGATATCACTATCGCCTATCAAACATGGGGAACCCTCAACGCGGATAAATCCAATGCAATTTTAGTGAACCACGCGATGACTGGTTGGTCTGATGTCACAGGGTGGTGGCCACAAATGGTGGGCCCGGGACTTCCCTTTGATACAGATAAATATTTCGTCATCTGCCCTAATGTTATTGGTGGTTGCCAAGGTTCAACTGGGCCATCGAGCATCGCACCTGATGGCAAGCGTTATGGTTCACGTTTTCCCATCATCACGATTCGCGACATGGTTAACGCTGAAGTTCTCTTTAGCGATGCACTCGGAATCGAAAAATACTTATTGGCAGTTGGTCCATCCCTTGGTGGAATGCGTTCTTTAGAATGGGCGGTCCAGTTACCGCACCGAGTAGGCGCAATCTGCACGATTGGCTCATCTGCCGTGGCAACCGGTGATCAAATTGGCACTGCCGCAATTCAAATTCGTGCAATTAAATCCGACCCATATTTCAATGGCGGCGATTATTACGAGCAAGAGCGCGGACCAGTAGAAGGAATGGGAATTGCGCGGCGCATTGCCCATCTGACCTACCGCACTGAATCCGAGATGGATGTGCGCTTTGGACGCCAATTGCAGGGCGATGAGACAGGGCGCTACGCCGTTGAGTCTTACCTTGACCATCAAGCGTCAAAGCTGGCTAAGCGCTTCGATGCCAATACCTATATTGCCCTCACCGATGCGATGAACTCACATGACATCGGACGCGACCGTGGCGGCGTTGCTAAGGCGCTCGCCGGCATCACGGTGCCAGTTGTTGTGGTTTCTATCGATACAGATCGCCTCTTCGTCCCTCGACTTCAGGTTGAGATATCTGACCTGGTGCCTACTGCAGATGCGCCGATTGTCATCAGCTCCGACTTTGGACACGACGGATTCTTGGTCGAGGCCGAGTCAATGGGCGATGCGATTCGGCACGCCTTGGGTGTTGCGGGTACAATATAGGTATTACCTCGAGCAGTTCGAGGAAGATGTTTTTGAAGATTCTCTTCATTGAAGAAAAAGCAAAGGACAATTGTGGCTGTATTTAGTGCGCTCAAAAACAAGGCAAAAGGCAAGAAGACCACTGCTAAAAAGGCAGCGCCTGCGAAAAAGGGAGTTGCCAAGAAAGCTGTAGCCAAGAAAGCTGCGCCAGCAAAGAAAGTAGCTGCTAAGAAAGCCCCTGCCAAGAAAGTTGCAGCGAAGCCAGTCAAGATTGAAGTGAAGAAAGAACTTACTGTAAAAGAGATCCAGCAACTTGTTGATTTGAAGCGCGATATCGCTCGTCAAAAAGAGATTATTGAAACTCTGGCAGCTAGTGGAATTGATAATTACCGCAAGGCAGTTAAGAAAGAATTTATGGCGATGGCACTAGAAGCCCGCCAGCTCGATGAAGTTATCCCAGCAGCAACTGAAAAAGCCCGCAAAGCAGGACTTGGCGCACCAAGTCGTATCTTGTCGAAGGCACAGTTAGCGCTCATTGCGCCGAAAGAAGAGGCGAAGAGTGAGAGCGGTGATGCATCAGGTAAGGCTGCGAAAGTTGCCATCGTCCTTGATGAAGATGGTAATGAGATTGTTGTCGAAGAAGTTGATCTCGAAGATGTTGAGACCCTTATCGCAGAGGCTTCAGAGATTATTGATACTGAAGCAGATGGTAAAGATCAGCCGCGCGTTGTAACGCTTTCAGATGAGACGAAGAATGAAGCGGGCTCATTTACCCTGTTGGATTCTGATGCAGATGATGAAGAAGAAGATAAGAACGAACGCGAAAAGCATAAGAAAGATTTGAAGAATGTAAACCTTGTTCTGGAAGCCATCAACGGCAAGATTCAAGGCGTTGAGCACCCTCCTAAGCACAATATTGATCAAGCTGAAGCTAAAGCCCTAACTTTTAAGCAGATTCAACAGCAGTTTGCGATGAATACATTTAATGAGAAGTCATCCAAGCTCATCGCAGAAGCTGTTAACCAAGGTCATCTGAAGAACCTCGAAGATCTTCAATATTTCTTCAATGAACAAGCGCGATTTATTCAGATTGAAATCAAGCGCCTGCCACCAGAACAGACTGTTCTTACAGCTGGTGCGACCGCTGATCCAGTAAAGGATTACCTCAAGCAGATTGGCCGCGTCGCACTTCTGAATGCAGAGCTAGAAGTAGAACTTGCTACACGCGTTGAAGCAGGTCTCTTTGCTGATGAAGCGTTGAAGCACACCAAAAAACTTGATAAGAAACTTAAGCGCGAGCTCGAGTGGATTGTCGAAGATGGAAAACGCGCAAAGAATCATTTACTCGAGGCGAACCTTCGTCTCGTTGTATCTCTTGCAAAGCGCTACACAGGCCGCGGAATGCTCTTCCTTGACTTGATTCAAGAAGGAAACCTCGGTCTAATCCGCGCCGT
>RFSY01000022.1 GCA_009923805.1 Actinomycetota bacterium | reverse complement strand
ACTCTTCGAAAGACTCAGACAGGTTTTGCTCGCAGCTATGCAGCGCTCATTCTTATCGGAGCGGTTCTATTGATTGCTGGAATTTGGGTGGTTACACAATGAACGCGCTAACAACGATGATGCTTCTGCCGCTACTGGGCAGTGTGTTAATTGCACTTATTCCAACTGATCAAGTTTTGCGTATTAAGC
Organism: Actinomycetota bacterium; assembly: GCA_009923805.1. Lineage (GTDB taxonomy): Bacteria > Actinomycetota > Actinomycetes > Nanopelagicales > Nanopelagicaceae > Planktophila. The sequence goes on along the minus strand of RFSY01000022.1, from coordinate 15,355 downwards.
AGGCAGCGCTTGGCACAACTCTCTTGGTTGCTATTTCTGGCATCCTTGCCTGGATTAAATTTGATTCTGCAAATACTTCGATGCAATTTGTGCAATCCGCTAGCTGGGTTCCATCCTTCGGAATTAACTACTCAGTTGGCGTAGATGGATTAGCGATTGTTCTCATTTTGATGTCTGTTCTTCTGGCACCGATTGTCGTGCTTGCTGGATGGAATGAATCTGAAGGTGGACGTTGGTCTGCAAAAGTTTTCTACATTCTTATCCTTGTCCTCGAAACACTGATAATCGGCGTCTTTGCTGCCACTGATGTATTTCTTTTCTATGTGATATTTGAAGTCATGCTTATCCCTGTCTATTTCCTTATAGGTGGTTTTGGTTCGGGGGAGCGTGCAGCAGCTGCGGTGAAGTTCCTGCTCTTCAGCCTCTTCGGTGGATTATTGATGCTCGCCTCAATCATTGGGCTGTGGGTGTTAAGTGCAACCAATGGTGGGCATACCTTCGATCTTGCCACTTTATCTGATCTGCATAATTGGATGAGTCCAACTACTCAAAACTTCTTATTCTTAGGGTTCTTCATTGCATTTGCGATTAAAGCTCCAGTGTGGCCACTTCACACATGGTTACCGGATGCAGCAGCATCTGCATCACCTGGCACATCAGTTCTCTTGCTCGGTGTTCTAGATAAAGTCGGAACCTACGGAATGATTCGTTTCTGTCTGACACTCTTTCCAGAAGCAAGTAAGACATTTACTCCACTCATCCTGGTTTTAGCGGTTATCTCCATAATTTACGGGGCATTCCTTGCTATCGGGGCAAAAGATATTAAGCGCTTGATTGCCTACACCTCGATCTCTCACTTTGGATTTATCACAATGGGAATTTTTGCTATGACAACACAAGGTCACAGCGGAGCAACGTTGTATATGTTTAATCACGGCTTCTCGACAGCAGCTCTCTTCTTGGTTGCTGGTTGGATGATTTCGCGCCGTGGTTCTTCAACGATTGCAGATTTCGGTGGACTTCAACGCGTCACACCAGTTATGGCTTGGTCATTCTTTATCGCCGGTATGTCATCTCTTGCACTCCCTGGGCTTTCAAGTTTCGTCAGCGAGTTCTTAGTTCTTGTTGGCACATATACGCGCTATCCAGTGGCAGCAGTCATTGCAACCTTCGGAATCGTATTAGCTGCTCTCTATATTTTGATTCCAGTACAGAAAGCACTTCACGGACCGACTACTCCTGGAAATGAAAATCTTCCTGACCTTAACTTGCGAGAAAAGATTGCTATTGCTCCGGTAATTGCAATCATCGTTGCACTGGGCTTCTACCCGGCACCTCTGCTCAACGTTATTAATCCTGCTTCAGCACATGTACTGAAAGTTCAGGGTTTCACCGATCCAACTCCTTCAGAGAGCGCAGGGAAGTAAATGCAATTCTTCGCACCTATTCTCCATTATGCGCAATTGGCACCGATGTTGATTGTCCTTGCCGGGGCACTTATCGGCGTGCTTATCGAGGCATTTGCACCTCGCGACTCACGTCATTCCTCTCAACTTTTTATTGCTTTATTCTCGTTAGTAGCTGCTCTCGTTGCACTACTGCGAATGCGAAATCAAACCTCTATCGATGCGGCGATGGGTTCAGTATCTTTCGATGGCGCCGGAATCTTGCTTCAAGCATCTGTGCTTATCATTGCGATACTTTCTGTATTTCTTATCGCAGATCAAGAAAACTTCACCGCACTTGCTGCTTCTGTTCCGGGCTCTGATGAAGAACGTCAGGCACTGCAGACAGATTTGCGCGTCACCGAGGTATATCCACTTACTCTCTTTGCAGTAGCTGGAATGCTGCTCTTTCCCGTTTCAAGTGATTTGATCACGCTCTTTGTAGCCCTGGAAATGCTCTCGCTACCGCTCTATTTGATGGCTGGCCTTTCCCGCCGCCGCCGATTGATGTCGCAAGAAGCTGCGCTTAAATATTTCTTACTTGGTGCATTCTCATCAGCCTTCTTCCTCCTTGGAATTGCATACCTGTATGGGTATTCCGGCTCACTCACATTCTTAGGTATTCAAGAGAGCGTGACAGGCGGTGCTGGTAACGATGTATTCCTTCTTCTAGGAATCGCATTTATCTCTGTTGGTCTGCTCTTCAAAGTTGGCGCAGTTCCATTCCACGCCTGGTCGCCCGATGTATATCAAGGTGCACCAACTGCGATTACCGGATTTATGGCAGCAGCCACAAAGGTTGCAGCATTTGGCGCCATCCTTCGAATTTTCTATGTCTCATTTGCAAATGCTGAATGGCAATGGAAGCCGGCACTGATTCTCATCGCAATCATTACGATGGTCTTTGGTTCAGTAGTTGCCAGCACTCAGCGCGATATCAAGCGCACACTTGCTTATTCTTCAATCGCTCATGCAGGCTTCTTGCTCTCCGGAGTTATCGCTTTGAGCAAGCCTGGCTTGGATGCATCAGTCTTCTACTTATTCGTTTATGGCGTCGCAACTCTGGGTGCATTTGGAATCGTAACTTTGGTCTGCGATTCAGCAGGTGAAGTAGGCGATCTCAATCGTTGGAGCGGACTTGGTAAACGATCACCAATCATCGCCTCAGCATTTGCGCTCTTCCTCCTTTCATTTGCAGGTATCCCGCTCACTTCAGGATTCATTGGAAAGTTCTCAATCTTCTCAGCTGCATATGAATCAGGAAGCACAGCGATTCTGATTGCCGGTGTTCTCTCATCTGCAATTGCAGCTTTCTTCTATATCCGCATCATTGTCTTGATGTTCTTTAAAGATCCAGTAGAAGATGGCACAAGCGTTCTTATTCCATCAGCGCTGACAACGATTACTATCTCTATATCTGCAGTAATTACCCTCATTCTTGGAATTTACCCCGCTCCACTGATTGATTTCATTAACGCGAACGCGTTCTTCCTTCGCTGATGGCAACGCTCGGAATCCCGGGTTTAGCGCCCGAACTCGAAGCCGAGTTACAAGAAGGAATGCACAAGGTTGAAAACCTCCTCTTTAGCCATATCCAAGGTGATTACCCGCTCGTTGAAGAAACTGCCCGCCACCTCGTTGCTGCAGGTGGAAAAAGATTACGACCATTATTGACCCTACTTGCTTCGCATTATGGAGATAAGAATAAATTTGGGATTATTGAATCTGCCGTTGTCTGCGAATTAACACACGTTGCAACTTTGTATCACGATGATGTGATGGATGAAGCCCCGCTTCGTCGCGGAGTTGAAAGTGCCAATAATCGTTGGGGCAATACAGTTGCGATTTTGACCGGTGATTATCTCTTTGCAAAAGTTTCAGCACTTCTTGCCGATATCGGCCCTGAAGCAGTGCGCTTGCAAGCTTCTACATTTGAACGTCTAGTTATTGGTCAGATTATGGAGACTCAAGGTCCAAGAAATGGTGAAGATCCTTTAAATCACTATATGCAAGTAGTTGCCGATAAGACAGGCTCACTTATCTCTGCGAGTGCTCGCTTTGGTGCGATGGCTTCAGGGGCTCCAACAGATATCAAAGAGACCCTTACTATTTTCGGAGAGAAAGTTGGCATCGCTTTTCAGTTAGCCGATGATGTCATTGATATTTCAAGTGAATCCTTCGAATCCGGAAAAACCCCAGGAACGGATTTGCGTGAGGGAGTTCCAACGCTTGTCACTCTCAACGTTATGAAATCAAATAAGCGCGAAGATAAAGATCTCATCAAACTGCTGCAGTCACCAATTAAAGATGAAAAGACTGTCAAACAAGTATTAACTACTCTTCGAAGCCATGATGCGTTAGCGCAATCTCGCGAACAATTATTTGGCATAGCCCGTGATGCTCGCACGGCTTTGGGGCCACTGCCGGTTAATGATGTGACTGGTGCGTTATTTTCCCTGTGTGATGCGATTGTCGATCGTTCTGCTTGATCGCACCAGCTCAATTCCAAGTGCAATAAGTGCGCACCAGATAAGAAAGAAGCCGATCCAGCGCGCAGTCGGCATATCTTCGTGACGCACCCAGACTCCGATAGAAAATAGAATTGTCGGCGTGATGTATTGCAAGAGCCCGATAGTGCTATATGGCAGACGAGTCGCACATCCATTAAATAGGAGAAGCGGAATAGCTGTCACCGCTCCAGCGCTCATCAAGAGCAGCGTCAGTCCAGGGGATTGACCAAATTGTCCGGTGCCTTGCTTGCCGAGATAGATTAAATATCCAGCGTAAGGAAGCAGTGAAATAAGAGTTTCAATCGCGAGCCCGTCCAGGGCCCCGAGGTTGAGTTTCTTCTTTACTAACCCATAGCTGCCCCATGACAGCGCAATTGCGATTGCGATCCAAGGGAATCTTCCATAATCAATAGTCAGAACCAATACACCCACGGCACCTACTGCGACTGAAAACCATTGCAGTGGTTGCATTTTTTCACGCAGAATAATGATGCCGAATGCGATGATAACGAGTGGGCTGATGTAATAACCGAGAGCTGCCTCAACTACCTGTTTGTGATTAACGGCCCAGATATAAGTAATCCAGTTGATGGAAATCAGGATTGTGCTCAGTAGTAAGACCAGCATTACCTTTGGATTCTTCACCACTTGTAAGGTGGAGTAAATCTGTTTGGTCAGTGCCAGAACTATGAGGCAGAAAACCAGAGTCCAGACAGCTCGATGTGCAACTATCTCTAGCGAATTTGCGGGTTGAAGAAGTGGCCAATACAAGGGTAGAAGCCCCCATATAACGTAAGAGCTAATTCCAAAGAGTAGCCCTAATGAATACTCGCTGCGTTTACCTGCCACTTAGCGGAAATTAACAAACTGAACTGCAAACTCAAATTTGCCATTCTTAATCTGCTCGATAGCCTCTTGTAAATCATCACGGCTCTTAGATGAAACGCGAAGCTCATCACCTTGGATCTGAGTCTTAATCGTCTTAGGACCCTCATCCTTGAGGAACTTGGCAATTTTCTTTGCATTCTCAGTTGAAATTCCCTCTTTCAACGTACATGCAATCTTGTAGATTTTTCCAGAAAGTTGTGGTTCAGCTGCATCAAGATGCTTCAGTGAAACTCCGCGCTTAATTAACTTATCTTTGACAACATCTAGCGTTGCCTTTGCGCGCTCTTCTGTATCTGCCTCAATAGCGATCTTGTCACCAGATAGTTCAATCTTTGCTCCAGTGTTCTTAAAATCGAATCGTGTATCAATTTCACGAATCGCCTGATTTATAGCGTTATCAAGCTCCATACGGTCGATTTTCGAGACTACATCGAAACTGCTGTCAGCCATTGTGGTCGGCTCCTTTGTGATTTTTAAAGTTCCAGCGCCTAAGGTATCGTTTGCCGCTCGCACTACCAAAGCGCCGTAAGACTTGTACGACCCTGGCGGGTTGCCCGAGCGGCCAAAATCCCCCGGCTCTGCCTTCGAAGGTTCAAATCCTTCACCCGCCACCATATCGAGCTCATTGAAGTGAGCGCGTGTAGCTAGAACTACTTCTTAGCACCTGCTGCACGCGCTGCACGCGCTAGAAATAAGGCAAAGACAAGTGCCAAGACAATTCCAGTGTTGACGCCCATCTCCATGAGTGCACGGTTGAAATATTCTGTTGTCTTCTTCTTCTCCATAGTAAGTGATGCTCCGACAGTCAGAATATGTCGGACTGCGGCAATGACGCCGATGATCAAGAAGTTATCAAGTTGGAAAATTCCATCAGTAAATCGAACAATCACAGTTCGCATGATCTCAAGGATGATGACAACAAAGAGAATGTCATTAATTCCTTGAATCATTCCCAATGGAAAGAAGGGGCGGGTTTCAATGAGGCGTTGCAGCGTATAACCAGCTGCTAACACCGAAATGATAAAGAGAACTATTCCAAGAAAGCCGTGAAGTACATCTTCAAGTTTGTCGATGAAATTCGTAGGGATGAGTGACTCATCGCTTGTAAGTAAACCCTTTACTGACTTGTATTTCATGACCACCATCCCATGTCTCGATGGCTAAGGGTAAAGGCAGTATGAAATGCCCGCAAGACAAAAGCGATAGCAGTAGCAGGTGGGCTGCCTACACAGAGAATAGATGCGGAGCCTCATAGGTTATTCTCTGGCACATGACCGAATTCAACGAGGCCGAACTTAAGGCACGCCTTGATCCACTTTCTTATGCAGTTTTGCGCGAAGGTGCTACAGAACGTCCCTTTACAGGTGAATACACAGATACAGAAACTATTGGAAGTTATCGGTGCAAGGTTTGCCAGAACGTGCTCTTCACTTCAGAGACAAAGTTTCATTCTGGTTGTGGCTGGCCATCTTTCTATGCACCCACAGAGGCAGATGCAGTAACTCTTATTGAAGACAGATCTTTAGCACCGCGAGTACGCACAGAAGTTCGCTGTGCAAAGTGTGATTCTCACTTGGGGCATGTATTTACAGGCGAGGGCTTTGATACACCAACTGATGAACGCTGGTGTATCAACTCTGTCTCTCTTTACTTAGAAGAGAAGGCCTAAACCTCGCCGGCACGACGTCGACGTACGTTATCTCCGTAAACTGCAAGGAGAATCACTGCGCCAACAACTACGTACTGCCACTCTTGTTGAAGTTCAAGGATACGAAGTCCGTTAATAAGAACAGACATGATTAGCGCACCAATGATGGTTCCGCTGATTGTTCCCTTACCGCCAAGAAGTGATGTACCGCCGATGATTACCGCTGCAATTGCTTCGAGTTCGTAACCAAGACCTAGATCTGGCTGAGCAGAACCAAGACGTGATGTCATCACAACAGCTGCAAGACCAACGAAAGTTCCGCAGAGTGCGTAGACCGCTATGAGCCAGCGATTAACTTTGACTCCAGAAAGTCTTGTCGCTTCTGCATTTGAACCAATTGCGAATGTATATCGGCCAAGCACAGTCTTATTAAGAATAATTGATGCGATAACAGCTGCAACAGCAAGGATAAGAACTCCATTTGGAAAATTAGGAATGAATCGTCCTTGGGCGATTGAATCCCAACCTTTTACGCCCCCTGTAAAGAGAACTGGCTTGAGATCTGAGGTGATAAGGGCAAGACCTTGTGCAGCTTTCATTGTGGCTAGGGTTGCAATAAACGGTGGTAATTTCAAAACAGTGATGAGGATTCCATTTATTGATCCCAACACCGTACCAACGATTAGCCCAACCAATATGCCGCCCCATACATTCAGGTGCATTGCCATGACGGTCTTTCCTACGATGACTGAAACAAGTGCCAGCGCAGTTCCCACTGAGAGATCGATACCGCCAGTGATAATTACAAAGGTGACTCCGATAGCCATCAAACCAATCACCGTTGTGGACATCAAAATTCCACCGGAGACGTTGGCCCATGATGCAAAGACAGGGCGCATGATGGTGAAGAAGACGAAGATAACTACGAGACTTGCAAGTGCTGTGACTCGTCCAATCTCGCGGCGGATAAATGCTGAGACCTTACTTCCGCCTTCAGATTGAGTTGCGGCCTTTACTGCATCTGACATATCTCTCTCTTTTCCTTTTAGTTAACTGTCGTTAAGTCGTCGCTGAATTTTGTAGCAAGTTCGATAATGACTTCTTGATTTGCATCCTTATTGTCAATAACTCCTGTCAGGCGACCGTTGCACATGACTGCAATGCGGTCAGATAGACGGAGAACTTCGGGAAGTTCCGATGAGATCATGATGATCGATTTGCCTTCATTAGATAGCTTGGTGAGAAGCTGGTAAATCTCATCCTTTGCTCCAACATCGATTCCACGAGTCGGTTCATCGAATATCAATACATCACAGTTTCGTGTGAGCCATTTAGCAATAACAACCTTCTGCTGGTTTCCACCTGAAAGATTTTTTATATATTGACGCTCAGATGGGGTACGAACGCGTAGCTGAGCGATGGAATCACGAGCAATTCCATCGGCGGACTTCATCTTAAGAAAACCCAATTTATTAGCAAACCTCGGGATAGAGGAGAGAATGATATTAAAAGTTACATTCTGAGTAAGCATGAGTCCAAAGCGTTTACGATCTTCAGATAGATATCCAATTCCTGCATCCACAGCATCAGATGGCTGATGAATCTTTAACTCTTTACCGCGCAAAATAATTTTTCCGGCAGTCTTTGGATCTGCGCCGATGATTGCACGAGCAAGTTCTGTGCGTCCGGCACCCATCAGGCCGGCAAAGCCAAGGATTTCACCTTGGCGCAAATTAAATGAGACATCTTTCAGTAAATGCATATCAGAGAGACCTTGTACCTCGAGAACTATCTCATTACCGATATTGCGATTAGTTGGACGCTGATCTTGCTCGACGGTGCGGCCAACCATTAATGAAATTACCTCTGAAATTTGTGTGCCTGCTGTATCTAGAGTCTTGACATATTCACCATCACGCAGAACCGTAATGCGGTCAGTAATCTTCGCGAGTTCCTCAAGTCTGTGGGAAATATAAATAACACCTTTGCCAGAGGCCTTCAGGGTTCGAATTATTTTGAAGAGAGCGTCAGTTTCAGCCGGTGTCAAAGACGAAGTTGGCTCATCCATGATGATGACAGAGCCGCGGTATGAAACCGCTTTTGCAATCTCTACCATCTGCTGCTTTGCGATGGTGAGTTCGCCGACAATGGCTGTTGGATCAAGATTCAGTTCAAGTTCTTTCAGTAGCGTTGTAGCAGCCTCGTTGAGTTTTGTATTATCAAGAAAGATCCCACCAGGACGGCGATCTTCACGTCCAATAAAAATATTCTCAGCAACTGTTAAGTGAGGCATCAAGTTAAGTTCTTGGTGGATGATGCTGATGCCAAGTTTCTGCGCTTCAAGTGGACTGGGGATAGAAACCGATTTGCCCTTGTAGGTGATATCTCCAGCATCTTTCTTGTAAATACCGGAAAGAATCTTCATCAGTGTGGATTTACCTGCACCGTTCTCGCCCACGATTGCGTGGACTTCACCTTCATTGAGGTCAAAGTGAACGTTATTGAGTGCCTTTACTCCTGGGAATTCTTTGCTTACACCAGTGAGTGCTAGGAGCTGTGCAGTTGGCATTTTCTTCCCATCAATTAATTGTTGTCAAACTAGCTAACGCTATATTAAAGGGTAATGGCCGAGATTGCTCTCGGCCATTACCTTCAATTTTTTACAATTGAGTCAATTAAATGACTTAGTTGTAAAGGTTTCCAGCGATTTCTGGATTTGCGATGTTCTTCTTATCGTAGTAGTAGAAACCAGTATCGATAAGGTTCTTTGGAACTGTTCCGCTGCGAACATAGTTCACAAGTGCTTCTACAGTCTTTGCACCGATACCCATTGGGCTCTGTGTGATTGCACCAGTCTGAAGACCAGACTTAATGTTTGCAATCTGCTGTTGTCCTGAGTCGAAACCGATCAACTTGATCTTTCCGTTACGGATACCAGCTGCTTTGAATGCCTGTCCTGCTCCGATTGCTACACCTTCGTTTGTGCCATAGACACCACGAAGATCTGGAGTTGAAACAAGTGCTGCTGCAACGAGGTCTTGAGCCTTAAGAGCATCTCCACCTTCAGAGTAAACAGCCGTTACCTTAATGCGTGGGTACTTAGCCTTGATGCGGTTGATAAAGCCGTTAGCGCGATCGATACCTGTCTGGTTTGTCTGTGAGTGACCAACCATCAGTACCTTTCCTGCGTTTCCGATTAATGCAGCCATCTTATCTGCAGCAAGTTGACCTGCTCCTGTGCTGTCTGTGTATGCAACGCCAAGTGCGCAATCTGACTTAGGTCCGAGTGCTGGCACTCCACCTGGGCAGCTTGCTGCTGTGTCGAACATGTACACAGGAATTCCTGCCTTGTTTGCAGCCTGAAGGTGTGACACAGATTGTGTTGTACCAAGTGCTGCGTAACCGATTGCATCTGGCTTAAGTGCAATTGCTGCATCAAGCATTTCCATCTGCTTATCGATCATTGTTTCTGTTGCTGGACCTTGGAAGTGAATTGTTGCATTCATCTTCTTTGCTTGTGTCTCAGCGCCTAGCTTTACTGCCTGCCAAAATTGGTGAGTTTCACCCTTAGAGATCAATTCGATCTTAAGTGTCTTATCTGCTGCTACAACTGGAGTATTAGTTCCAGCTACTAGAGCCAGCGCTGCAACTGCAGCTACTGTGAGTAGACCTTTCTTCATGTGTTTCCCTTCAAAAGCAGCCGAATTGCTGTATGCGTAATGTAATTGTGAAGGGTGTTGGTGGGCAAGCGCTAGGCATGCCGCCACGCCATATTTGAGGGCTTTTCACCCCCATTGTTACAGATTCGTTATCTGATACTTCTCGATTGCCGTTAATTCCCAAAATCGCTCATTTTCATCTTGACTAAATTTGGCTGTGAGGGATGAGGCAAGCGAGACGACATCTGCATAACTTTGCGCAGAAAGTAGAGCAACTGGCCAATCAGATCCAAACATTAATCGTTGCGGTGTAAAACTTTCAATGATGTGATCGACATATGGCGTGTAGTCAGATACTTTCCAAGTATTCCAATTTGCTTCTGTCACCATTCCAGAAATTTTGCACGAAACATTTTCAAATGCTGCAAGTTCAGTAATGAGAGATTTCCACGGCTCAAATTCTTGACGCGCGATATATGGCTTAGAAATATGATCGAGAATAAATCGAACATCAGGGCAAGCGCGAACTAATTCGATAGCTGCTCGTAGCTCAGGAGTTTTGGTGAGGATGTCATATGACAACCCCATCTTTCCAAGTTGTTGCACGGTAGCAATTGATTGTGGCTTCGCTAAATAATTCGAATCTGGAAGGTCTTGAGCAACATCACGAATTCCTTTGAGGTATTGGCCACCCGGTGCTTGCAAATACTTTTCACACTCTTTTATTGCATCCGGTGAATCAATCTGAAGCCAGCCAACTACGGCAATAATTGTTTGGTCTGCTTGGGCGATTTCAAGGAGCTCGTAAGTTTCAGCGTAGGTTGTTGTGGCGTGCACCAAGATTGTCTTCTCGATCCCAGTGCCTGCGAGTGCTTGCTTGAGATCAGAGACGTCAAAGTTTCGACGTACCGATTCCATCTTGTCACCGACCATCCAGTCGTGAGAGCGGATAGAAAGGTCCCAAAGATGGTGGTGTACTTTTCCTTAGCTGGTGATTATTTACGCTTCTCCGGAATGACCTCAACGATATTGCTGAGGGTTCCAACACCGGCAACAGAGATTTCAACTATGTCGCCTGCGAGAAGTGAGACATCTAGCGGTGGAACAATTCCGGTTCCGGTAGAGAGAATCACGCCGTAAGGAAAATCTTGGCAACGGAAGAGATAGTCAACGAGATCTTCTAGCGTTCTATTGAGCATGCCAAATGAAGTTTCTGCTTCCCACGGAGTTGTCTTACCGCGCACAATCTTTGCCTTAATTGCCATCTCTTTGGCAGGGGGCACTAACCAGGCAGGAGTGATATCCGGGCCAAGGGAAGTGGAACCGATATAAATCTTTGCTTGTGAAAGATATAGCGGATTTTCACCTTCGATGGTGCGGGCAGTGACATCGTTACAGATTGCGTATCCAATGATTTCGCGATGCTTATTTATATAGATTGCAACTTCTGGTTCTGGAACGGATGCTTCACTGTCATAGCGGATACCAATTGCATCATCGGCTCCGCGTGTACGTACTCCAGTTGACTTAAAGAATATTTCAGGACGATCTGCTTCATAGACGAGTTGATAAACGTCAGGAACGCCGCTCTCCTCTTTACGGGCATCACGTGAACGAAGGTAGGTAACCCCTGCGCCCCATAGTTCGACTTCTGGAGAAATCGGTGGGGCAAGCTCGCCTTGTATTTGATGTAAGCCTTGGGTTGAGGCATCTTTTAATTCAGCTAAAGAGAGTTGCAGGGCTTCGGTAAGAGTGGGTACTCCATCAATCGTGCGATGTTGACCATCGACTGTCACAGCAAAACGATATTGTGCATGAGCGGTGTGCAGTACGGAGAATTTCATTTTTTCCCTGTCTAGTCGATGTGGAAGTTTTGAGGAATTGTATGCCACCACTCGTCAGCGCCAGCTTCAGGAACTTGGCTCTGCATTGGACCGGTGATCTTCCACCAGCGTTGTGTTTCAGGATCGGCTGCAATAGAAGCCATATCTTTCTCGTAATCATCACCCGTGTACTCCATATATGCAAAGAGAAGGTGCTCATAACGAAATATTGAGTAATTCTGAATATTTGCCTTCTTAATGGTTGCTAGAACTGCAGGCCATACTTCAGCGTGAATGCGTTCATACTCTTCAATCTCTGAAGGTTTAATACCGATTACTTGTCCGATGCGCTTAATTGCCATTATGGAATCCTTTTGATGAGTTCTGCATCTTCAAGTTCGGCCCAAATGTCTGTTGGAAGTTCGAAGTTGAAGTCATCGGCGTTAGCTTTCAATTCAGCTGCGTTGCGAGGACCTGTCAAAACTGATGTAACAGCTGGATGGCGAAGAGGAAATTGCATGGCAGCTGCGACTGGTGGGATTCCGCGAGCCTTTAAGAAGTCACTGATCTTCTTCGCACGAGCAATGATTTCCTCAGATGCTGGAAGGTAGTTGTAGGTCGCCCCCGCAACTGGATTCGCGAGCACGCCTGAATTAAGAACCCCACCCATTGAGATATCAATATTGTGCGCAAGTGCGTACGGGAAGAGATTATCTTGTGCAACCTGATCAAGCAGTGTGTATCTGCCAGCAATCAGCGCGATATCAAGATCGGTATTGCGCATAATTTCGAGAGCAGGATCCACATAGTTCATCCCAAGTCCAATAGCTTTAATAAGTCCTTGGCTTCTATATTCATCTAATACTGGAAATGCATTATTGATTGCTTCAGGAATGTAATCCTCAGCATCATGCATCAAGACAATATCAATATGATCAAGTCCTAAACGTTCCAAACTCTCTTCGAATGAACGCTTGATTCCTTCACGTGAATAGTCGTAGACCGGGACGATATCTATCGGTGCATCGGGAAACCATTGCTCAGGTTTAACACCTTCAACATGGCGCAGAACGCGGCCAACTTTTGTCTCAACAATAAAGGGAGTCTTTGCTTTTTGGAGAACGCGACCTAAACGAACCTCAGCAACACCGTGACCATATTGTGGAGCGGTATCAAAGTAATTAATTCCAAGTTCGAGTGCTGCATTGACCAGCTCATCGCCATCTTCATCAGTAACAGCTTTAAAAAGTCCTCCAAGCGCAGCAGTTCCAAGACTCATGCGAGTTACGTGTAAATCAGAGCGCTTTAACTTAACTTTTTCGTTGTATCGAGCCATAAAATCATCCTATATGATTTTTCCAGCCTAGCGATAGAGTCAATTTTACCCAAGGGACGTACATGCCAAAGATTACTGGTTTCAAAACTATTGATGTCCGCTTCCCAACCTCACGAGGTTTAGACGGATCAGATGCAATGAATAAGGAACCAGATTATTCAGCTGCCTTAGTAATTCTTGAAACAGATGACCCTAATCTTCAGGGACATGGCTTTGTCTTCACCTGCGGCCGTGGAAATGATTTGCAATGTGATGCGATTGCACAACTTGCACCGTATGCAGTCGGCCGAGATATCGCTGACCTATCAAAGAGCATGGGCGATTTCGCGCGAAGCCTTGTAAGAGATTCGCAAATAAGATGGTTAGGACCTGAAAAAGGTGTAACCCAGATGGCAGCTGGTGCAGTTATCACCGCAGCATGGGATCTTGTAACGAAGCATGCAAAGAAGCCACTGTGGAAATTCTTATCTGATCTTTCACCTGAGGAAATAGTTGAGCTCGTTGACTTTAGATATATCACTGATGCACTGACGCCAGAAGAAGCACTTCAAATTTTGCGCAAAGCGCAACCACAGCGCGCAGCAAATGAAGCGAAGATGATCGCTGAAGGGCTACCTGCATATACAACTACTCCAGGGTGGTTGGGATATTCAGATGAGAAAATGGTTCGCTTGGCAAAGGAAGCAGTTGCCTCTGGTTACACACTCATCAAATTGAAGTGTGGTGGTTCGCTAGAGGATGACAAGCGCAGATTAAAACTTGCTCGAGAAGCCGTAGGACCAAATATCAAGATCTCAATTGATGCTAACCAGGTCTGGGATGTTAATCAGGCAATTGAATGGATTAAAGGAATTGGTGATGTCAATCTGCACTGGGTTGAAGAACCAACGAATCCGGATGATGTTTTAGGTCATGCAGCAATTGCCAAAGCGATTGCGCCGGTTCGTGTTGCAACTGGTGAGCACGGCATGAACCGCATTCTTTTCAAGCAGATGCTTCAGGCTAAGTCATTTTCATTTATGCAAATTGATGCAACTCGTGTTGCAGGAGTGAATGAAAATATTGCCAATATTTTGATGGCGGCTAAGTTCGGAATTCCAGTGTGCCCACACGCTGGTGGCGTTGGGCTCTGTGAATTAGTTCAGCACCTGGCAATGTTTGATGCGGTGGCAGTTTCAGGACACCATCCCGACCGCGTTGTTGAATTCGTTGATCACTTGCACGAGCACTTTGTAGTTCCAACAAATATTCAAAATGCACATTACATGCCACCGACCGAACCAGGTGCGGGTGGAGAAATGTTTGCACAATCAATTGCAGATTTCACATTCCCTACCGGAAAAGAATGGGCTAACGCATGAGCACAGAATTCAAAGGGTTGACAGCGGCCGTCACTGGCGCAGGTTCAGGTATCGGATTAGCTACCGCAAAGATATTAGCTGAAGGTGGGGCAACAGTTTATGGTCTTGATATCGCAGAAGGTTCATTAGCTGGAGTCGGCACGTGGATTCAATGCGATGTTGGCAGTGATGAATCAGTAGCTAGCGCCTTCGCAAAAATCCCGGCACTAGATATTTTGATAAATAGCGCAGCAATTAGCGCAGTTGGAACTGTGGAAGCCAATCCTTCCGAAGAGTGGCTCAAGGTAATGAATATCAATGTTGTTGGAATTGTTCGCACAGTGCGTTCGGCGCTACCACTATTACGCAAGAGCAAATCAGCGTCCATCACAAATGTTTGCTCAGTTGCAGCAACTGCTGGAATTCCAAAGCGCGCTCTCTACAGTGCGACAAAAGGTGCAGTACTTTCTTTGACTCTTGCAATGGCAAATGACCATATTGTTGATGGGGTTCGTGTTAACTGTGTAAATCCAGGAACTGCAGATACACCATGGGTTCAGCGTCTTCTTGCACAAGCAGCTGATCCCGCTGCAGAACGCAAAGCACTTGAAGCGCGTCAACCTCTTGGTCGTCTTGTCAGTGCCGAAGAAGTTGCACGCGCACTGTGTTTCCTTGCCAGCCCACTTCAAGGATCAACTACAGCAAC
>RFSY01000021.1 GCA_009923805.1 Actinomycetota bacterium | reverse complement strand
GTGTTACCGCCGTGAAAGGGCGATGTCCTAGGCCCCTAGACGATGGGGACGTTTGAGGCTCGCAAATCGTACCTTCTTAAGCGTGCACGACCAAACTCGATTAAAAATCCCCTTTAAAGATGGGATTTAGAGCAGAGACCACTGCACTGTGACAGAGACGGTGACATCTTGTTGACCAAGGTCGATGACTGTGGCATCTGATTCTGCTTTTGCAAGTGCCATCACTGGTGGGTAATTAGTTGGTGCAGAATTTTCAACGAGGTAATTTACTTTTCCAAGTTTTACACCAAGAAGAGATGCGTATGACGCTGCTTTTGCGCGAGCATTTTTTACGGCAACTGCGCGAGCAGCGGTGGTGGATTTTGAATTGTCTAAAACAAATGGAGTTACTCCATTAACTTGCAGGCTATCTCCGCCAGCTAAAACAATGGCATCTACAACATCACCGGCGGTGGCAGCGCTTCTAATTACGATGGTGAATGCTTGTGAAGCACGGTAGCCAATGATTGTGGAAGTCCCATCGGTAGCGTATTTATATTCAGGGTAAACAGAGACGTTTTGAGTTGCAATATCTTTCTTATCCACCTTTGCGGCGGTTAGCGCGGCACGCACTGCAGCCGAAGTTTTAGCTGTTGCGGCAAGTGCCTCTTTGCTGGTCGCTGCAACAACCGAGGCTGTTGCATTGATCCGCACCGCATCAGGGACAACTTTGACACTGCCTTGTGAGCTGATGGTGATGTAGCGGGTGGCTGCGGCATTGGCAGCCGGTGCTACTAGCCCAGCAATTGCAATCGTTAGTACTGCAAGGAGAGAGATACGTCTGCGAGTTGTCATGACTCTATTATCCCTTATTTGCTGTGTGAAGCGTTATAGATATCTGTGTGATCTCGGAGCATTCTCTTGAGTGAGAAATACTCGTGCGCATGGGTTGCACCTGCCGCACCAAGTCGATTTCTTAGCACTGCATCGCCAGCAAGTGCGCTTACCGCACTAGCCATCGCACTTGCCTGCGTTGATGTTAAGTAACCAGTTTTATCGTTGATGACGATATCTGCAATTGAACCCACTGCAGGTGCAACAATCGGCAAGCCAGCTTGTGCTGCTTGAATTAAAGTAAGTGGGATTCCTTCATTGTCGCTAGTAAGAATTGCAATATCACTTGCTGCAAAAATTTCACCTATATCTTTTCGCCAGCCCAAGAAGGTAACCGGAAGTGATTCTGCTCGTGAGCGAGCTTTCGAACTTTCAAAGAGTTCACCTTCACCAGCAATGAGAAAATGAATAGGCACTTGGCGCTGCACCATTTCGGAAGCAACATCTAGCAGGCGATCAGGGCGTTTGATCTGTGTGAGGCGACCTACGAAGGTGCAGTAAATCATCTGTGGATCTAGCTCTAACTCTTTACGTATTGCAGCTTTAGCCGCTGTCTGTGGCTCGAGCAGTCCTGGGAAGAAGACGCTGTACTGGCTAGGTTTTCCAATTCCTGCAGCAAGCAGGTCACTCTTTACCTGATTTCCAATTGCAATCAGATATGTAGTCCGTGCTGCCAGGAATTTTTCGATGCCGATGACTAACTTAGTTTTCCAACCAGAAAAATATCCATGTAATAGATGTCCATGAAATGTGTGAATTCGCACTGCGCCGCGTCCAGCAATGATGGATGCCAGGCGACCAAGAACCCCTGCCTTAGCAGTGTGGGTATGGATGACATCAGGATTAAATTTCTTAATCGTGCGGATTAATCCAACGAATGCTTTGAGGTCAGCTACGGGAGATACTGAACGACCGAGTCCTGCAATACGAGTTGCCTTAATATCGGTTGCAACTACATCTAAATAGTCAGCCTCTGTTTCATCGCAATATCCGGTTATCAAAACCTGATTAAAATGATTGGCATCAAGTCCGCGCATTAATTCGGCAACAATAACGGCCGGACCACCCACATTCATGCGGGCGATAATCTGCATTACTTTGATGCGCTCGGCCATGTGGTTATCTTCTCGCAAAAAGGTTGGATAATTAAACTTATGAGCACGGGGCAATTCGTATCCAACTGCACAGCAGATGCGATGGCCCGCGCTGCACAGGTTTTAAAGTCTGGTGCGCTTGTGGCTTTCCCAACCGAGACTGTTTATGGCCTGGGCGCCGATGCAACAAATGCCGCTGCTGTGGCAAGGATTTATCAGGTAAAAGGCCGACCTGCAGATCATCCACTGATTGTGCACCTCAGTGAGATGCACGATATTTCAGATTGGTCTGAAGATATTCCAGATTACGCAATAGCACTTGCCCGAAATTTTTGGCCCGGCCCCATGACTTTAATTTTCAAACGATCAGCACTGGCGCAGGATTTCATTACAGGTGCCCAAGATACTGTCGGAGTCAGAGTGCCCAATCATCCAGTGGCACTAGCTCTCCTTGCAGAGTTTAAGCAGCTTGGTGGAAAAGGCATTGCTGCTCCTAGTGCAAATAGATTCGGTCATGTTTCACCAACTTCGGCACAGGCAGTAAGTGAAGAGTTAGAAGATTATCTAAATCCTTCCGATTTGATTCTCGATGGCGGGGCATCTTCTGTCGGAGTTGAATCAACAATTATTGATTGCACTGGCACTCTCCCTCACATACTCAGACCTGGTGCGATAAGCGAGGCAATGATTAGTGAAGTCACTGGTCTCGAAGTTTCGAAAGAAGATTCGACTATTCGAGTAAGTGGATCGCTTGAAAATCACTACTCACCGAGTGCTGAAGTTCTCCTCGATAAGGCTCCCAATCCAGGTGATGGATTCATTGCACTCTCAGATATTGCAACCCCACCAGGTGTCGTGCGAATAGCATCACCGAAAAATAATGAAGAGTTCGCACGAGTTCTCTATGCAGCCCTTCGAAGTGCAGATCAACAGTCACTGACACGCGTTGTTGTTCACCAGCCATCCGGAGATGACATCGCAGTTGCGATTCGCGACAGATTGCTGCGTGCTAGCCGCGGCCGCTAAGGTGATAAAGTTCCGCTTCTAGCGCGAAGTCGGCGCCAGTTGTTTGTGGGGCCTATAGCTCAGCCGGTAGAGCAACGGACTTTTAATCCGTGGGTCGACAGTTCGAGCCTGTCTGGGCCCACACCTGTATCTTCACGATATGAAAAGCAAGTCTTGGCTACCTTCATATCTAGCCCTTGGCTGCGTTTGGGGTTGTTCTTTTATCTTCATCAAGTTAGGCCTTGAATTCCTTACTCCATTTGGAGTTGCATTCGGTCGTTGCGCATTGGGTGCACTCACTCTGGTGCTCATTGCCAGGATTCAAGGTTCTCCCATAATTACCGATAAGAAGCTACTGCTGCATCTATGGGTTGTTGCAATGCTTCTTAATGTCATCCCAGGAGTTCTCTTTGCACTTGCCGAAACTAAAGTCACTTCAATTCTTGCTGGAATCATCAATGCGGTAACGCCACTGATGACAATCATTGCAATCCTCTTCGTAAATCGAGACGAGAAGCCGAAGTCTTATCAATTCATTGGTTTGATGATTGGTTTTGCCGGAGTTCTTACAGTGCTTGGAGTCTGGCAAGGCCTAGGTGAAAATCCTCTGTGGGCAATCCTTGTTCTACTTATTGCAGTTTCCTGTTATGGAATTTCATTTCCCTACACACGCAAGTATGTGATTCCCTATAAGGCAAAACCGCAAGCTATCGTTGCAACTCAACTGACTTTGGCGGCAGCAACACTTCTTCCGTTTTATCTCTACGATGGAATTGCCAAAGATGAGTATCGAATCGGACCAGTTTTTGGAATTCTCGGACTCGGTGTATTTGGAAGTGGCTTTGCTTACCTATGGAATTTTAAAGTAATGCAATTAGCTGGAAGTGCGATTGCCAGCACTGTTACGTATATAACCCCGGTCGTAGCTATCGTTGTAGGAATCATCTTCCTTAAAGAATCTATTACTTGGTATGAACCCGTGGGTGCAGTGATTGTCTTACTGGGTGCTGCAATTGCTCAGGGAAGAATTAAAATTAGTCGATCTTCCAGCCGTCATTAATAGGACCTAGATCAATTCCCGCTGCTGCGTGATCTGTATTTTCACCGCGTGCCATTTGAGCGGCATGGGCTGTGTTATGCCAGCGTTCTTCAATCTTGCCGTATTTCCATAACAATAAGGCAATCGACCAGACAACAACAAAGGCGCCAACTATGAAATAACCAGCTGAATTCAAGTTAAAAGCTAGCGCGAAATCCCAGAAGCCGCCCGTGAGGCTGAGTTGGTTTGCAATTACTTGGCAGATTTCAAGACCACCAACATAGAGCGCCACAGCAACCGAAAGTCCAGTGATGATGATGTTGTAATAAACCTTACGAACTGGTTTTGAAAATGCCCAGCCATACGCAAAGTTCATAAATGATCCATCGATGGTATCGAGCAAACTCATTCCGCCTGCAAAGAAGAGCGGTAGTGAAATAATTGCCCACCACGGTAGCCCTGCAATTACTGAAGAACCGGCAAGAACGAGCAATCCGATTTCAGTGGCGGTATCAAAACCAAGACCAAAGAGAATTCCAAGTGGATACATCTTCCAACTTGCATCGATGCGTCGGGCGATGGGACCGAAGAAACGCATGAGCAACCCTCGAGAGTTCAGGTGCTTCTCAAGCTCTTCTTCGTTGTATGCACCTTTGCGCATTTGTAGGAAAACACCCACGATAGAAAGCAAAATCATTAAGTTGAGAATCGCAATCAACATCAAGAAAGTTCCTGAGATAGTTGTGCCGATAAGTCCGGTGTAGTGGTGAAGCT
The DNA here is from genome assembly GCA_009923805.1 of Actinomycetota bacterium. GTDB lineage: Bacteria > Actinomycetota > Actinomycetes > Nanopelagicales > Nanopelagicaceae > Planktophila. The sequence goes on along the minus strand of RFSY01000021.1, from coordinate 11,836 downwards.
GTGAGTTCTCATCTTTCAGCTGAGAGCCAACAGCTTTGATGCCAAAGTTAAGCAAGATTGCAAGAGTTGCGACAACAGATGAATGACCAAGTGAGAAGAAGAATCCGACTGCAAGTGGACGCTTTCCTTCCGACATCAATTTACGAGTTGTGTTATCGATTGCGCTGATGTGATCGGCATCGAATGCGTGGCGCATTCCAAGTGTGTAAGCAAGAGCGGCAGTTCCCCAACCAAAGAGAGAGCCATCAGATAATTCATACTTTCCCGAGGTTGCCTTCCACATGAGCAGTGCGCCTGCGATGTGAAGGAAGGCGATAAACCCGAACATGGCAGCCATACGACGCCACTCATCGCCCGTCAGGCGTTCGCGCATGGGAATGCGGGGGCTCTGGCTCACTACTTGGTTCACAGCTGATCATCCTTCGGCTAGATGCAAATGATTTGCAAGAAGGCAAGATTAATCGAAAATTTACCCATGTGCGAGTTGAAATGAGAGCATCCGCGCCAGCCTTGGGTCTACAGTGCGGGAATCTGCTGAACTTTCGGGAGGTCAAATATGGGCGAAGATTACGGTCAAGAAGAGCTCGTCACCGAGGAGATGCTGTGGGATCGAATCCCAGAGGTTCAAGGTGAAGAACGTGCCAATACGTTCTACGAACTTTCTGCGCGAATCTTTGCCCGTGGTCAATATGACGAAGCGCTTGCGCTCGCTGAGACCGCTCGAGATATTTTCTCCGAACTTGGAACAGCCGCACAGAGCGAAGGGTTAGCTCAGGCATATTCAGCAATTGGTTACAACCTCAATCAATTAAAGCGTATGGATGAAGCAGCAACTGCAATGAGCAAAGCTGTTGCAATTTTACGTGAAAATAAATCACCTATCGCACTAGAACTCGCATGCACATTAGGCGAGTGGTGGTACTCATCAAAGAATTATGAAAAAGTTATTGAAACAATGTATGAATGTTCGCAAGAACATTTAGTCGATGACAACACTATTGGGGCAGCAAACGATATGCACCTCATTGGATGTGCTCAACGTGAACTCAAGAATTACACCGAAGCAATCATTTGTTTCCAAGAAGCACGCAAAATGTTTAAGATTGAAAAGGAAGTCATCCATATTGCGCGCTGTGATCAGAAAATTGCGTCTTGCTATAACGAACTAGGTGATGGCGAGAAAGCGATTGAAGCGGCTCGTAAATCAATTGATGTATTTGAAACTGCTCATGATCACCGCCGCGAAACTTTTGCACTCTTTGAATTTGGGCGCGCAGAGATTCTTCTTGGAAAGTTAGAAGATGGACTTTCCACTCTCGATGAAGTACTTCAAATAGTTGCAGATGACGAACCTAAAGATTTTGAATTCATTATTGATATCGAAACTCGGATGGCTACAGTCATGCGTCAACTTGGTCGCATGGATGAAGCCGATGAAGTTGAGCGTCGTCTTGCAGCTGTGCGCGAAGCTCTAATCACCGATGAAGCCCCCGAAGAAGATGGCAAGTAGATAATTCATATTTTTCAAGGCCTCAGCGGTAGTGACTTCGCTCTATTCGTTTCTATCTTTCTAGCATGTGCTGTAGAAGTAGTTGAAGCCGTCACGATTGTTTTAGCAGCAGGCTCATCACGAAATTGGAAGTCAGCTTTCCAAGGGGTCATCTCTGCAATCTTTCTCTTAGCGCTTTCAATCGCATTTCTTGGAGCTAATATTGAAAAGATTCCAGAGAACTCGCTGAGGCTCTTCGTAGGTTCATTACTTTTAGTTTTTGGAATGCAGTGGCTTAGAAAAGCAATATTACGAGCTAGCGGATTTAAAGCGCTGCACGATGAAGAGAAGATATATCGAGAAGAAGTTGCAACTGCTACATATGCAAAGAAAGTCTCACATTTCTTTGTCTCAGATTGGTATGGATTCACTCTCGCTTTCAAGGGCGTTCTGCTGGAAGGTTTAGAAGCCGTCTTTATCGTTGTGACTTTCGGAGTCATTCAAAAAGGCTCCAATCCCCACGCATTTACCTTGGCCGTTCTGGCAGCGATTTCTGCAACGGTTTTGATGACAGTAGCTGGATTTATAATTCACAAGCCGCTTTCAAAAATTCCAGAGAACGGCATGAAGTTTATTGTTGGAATACTTCTGACCTCATTCGGAATTTTTTGGGGTGCTGAAGGAGCAGGTGCTATCTGGCCACATGCCGATCTCTCATTGCTAGCCATCATTCCATTTGTACTCGCAACTTCACTGCTGTTGATCACTCTTTTGAAGATTCGCAACCGTCGCAATCATCCAGTCAAAGCGCTAAAGATTCCATCTTTCAAAGCACCTAATAAAAATTCATCACAATTCATTCGCATTCTTGGTGGTCTTTTATTCTTTTGGTATGACTTCATAATCGGTGATGATTGGCGCGTTGCAATGGCTGTCGTCATCGCCCTCTTCGGAATTCACGGGCTAGGCGCTAATGCTTGGTGGGTGATGCCTGTAGTGGTTCTACTTTCCTTATTCTTTACTCTCTTTGAAGCTACCCGCTCTGACGCGGTAAATGTTGCAACGCCCAGTGATACATCGCGATAGCACCTGCAGCTGATGCATTCATTGAACGCGTAGATCCATATTGCTCAATCGCATAGAGAACTTCACAGACCGCTATTCCTTCATCGGACATTCCGGCGCCTTCTTGCCCAAAGAGCAGAACGCATTTCTCAGGAAGTTGCGCACCTTCAAGGTGCCTTGATGCTGGCACGTTATCAATTCCAATAATAGGAACGCTATTTTCACTGCACCACGTTGCAAAATCGGCGACTGTTGGATGATGCATAACGGTCAGGTAGCGATCTGTAACCATTGCACCGCGCTTATTCCAATCGCGTTTTCCAATGATATGAACCATCGCAACATTAAATGCATTAGCGGTTCGGACAACTGAACCGATATTTAAGTCGTGCTGCCAGTTCTCGATTGCAATCTGCAATTTATGCCGTTTTGAATCTAAGTCGGCGACAATTGCTGCAACAGTCCAATACCGATAGTGGTCGAGGACATTCCTTCGATCACCATTTTCAAGAAGTTCTGGGTCATACTGCTCACCGGTTGGCCAAGGCTTTTCATGAGGGCCGACCCCAACAACTGGAAAGAATTCACCGGGTCCGATAACAGCAGGTGTATTGATTTCCATGGATGCACTCTAAACTTAAGTGACGATTATTACCAAGGAGCCCCATGAACGCGATTTATTACATAGCTTTTGGAATCCATATTCTCAGCATTATTGCCATATTGGTGCTGCTCCTTTTGCAAGCAAAGAAGAATCCGAAGAAACTTAATAGAGGAATCTTGCATGCCACTCTTGCAGCCTTAGTCGCAGGTGAAGTGATGTATGGAATGTTTATGAAAATTCACCCGGATAAAGTTTTGAATCACGCTAAATATGGCGTGAAGGGTCTTGTGATTGCCGTTATTTTGACCTTGGGTTACAGCAATGCAAAGAAGCCGATATTGAAAAACTCAGTCTGGGCAGCAATGCTGGGGCTAACAATTCTTAATGTGCTCATCGCAAGTTTCTGGAATTAATTTCTTTGTATGAGAAAGTCTTTGCTGGTATTTGCATCTCTACTTTTTGTAGCAACTGCAGTCGTCCCAGTAAGTGCACAGGCGTTAGATCCTAATTCTGTTGCCTCAATATTTAATCGGTATATAACAAATAAGGCTTTAGCAAACCCCTCAGTCATTGTGATTGACCAGGAGTCAGGGGAAACTGTCTTTGAAAAGAATTCAAACTCACTTCGCAAGCCCGCATCAGTACAGAAACTGCTCACAGGGGCTGCAGCCGTTCTACATCTGTCTATGGATCAAGTATTTACCACTTCAACATGGATAGGAGTCGAACCTAAGTCGATAGTCATTCAAGGCAGCCTTGATCCTTGGATTAGCCTGAGTGACAGTGTTGCAAAGAAAATGGGGCGCACTTCGTTACCGCGCATTGAATTCAATTCACTGAGCGCGCTTAAGAGTGCAAACTCGGGTTCGATAAGAAATTCAACAATTTACTATTCAAATCTTTATTCTCAAGATGTTGCAAATATCAAATCATTCTTTGCAAAACATGGAGTGATTGCAAAGATGAAACATGTAGGAACACAAGATGCCATCGATCTCTCAGATAGTTTCATTCTCGATTCAGAGTCACCACAATTGCAGGAAATTCTCGCCTTCACGCTCACCTGGAGCGATAACCTGCTCGCAGAGCGAATTGCTCGCTTAGCCGCAAAGGCTGCAGGCAATACATTCGATGATGCTGGTGTAGCTGCAACTTTTACGGAAGTTTTATCTGAGTTCGAAATCGACTCTTCACAATTAATCGTTCAAGATGCCAGCGGGCTTTCACGTGAGAATCGTGTGACTGCCAAACAAGTTGGTCAATTGCTTGTGAAGATAAAGCACGACGAGCGATTCTTGCCACTGATAAACGGTTTACCAGTAGGTGGAATTTCAGGAACGCTACGCAACAGATTTATTGAGACAGCACCTGATGCAGTTGGCCTCATTAAGGCTAAAACTGGGACACTCAACGACACGACAAACCTTGCGGGGTATGTTGAATCTGGAGACCGTGAATATGCCTTTGTCATCATCTCAGATCAACATGTAAGAACAAATTCCGTGGCAAGCCGCATAAGAGATTTAGTGGACCGTATCCTTGGAAAAATTGCGGCACCATTTTTACCTAAAGCACCAGAGGACCCTGAAGTAAAAATACTTAGTTCTGATACACCTTAATCGAACCTCCGTAGCAAGCCACCCAGGTTCTATTTGATTCATTGTCATAGGTAACGCCAATAGGTTCGTTACATACTTTGAAAGTCTGAACTTTTGATAAATCTGCAGCACGTAGCTTTGTGAGCGTGTCACTATTGAAGTTCACAACAAAGAGCGTACTTCCATCGCCACTGAGAGCGAGACTTCTTGCAGCTTGGCCTGTTTTAACAGTTGCAATCTCTCTATTATTTTCTAAATCCCAAGCGATAACTTTTCCAGATATGTTCAAAGTAGCATAAAGAATTGCATCATCAGGTGAGAGTTGAACGGCTCGTGGGTTAGATCCAATAGGGATAAGTTTTTGGCTGAAATCATCCAAGTTAATGCGGTGGATATTGTTGCCACCCATCTCAACAACATATGCGAATTTACTATCTGATGAGATTGCAATTCCACGGGGATAGCGCCCAATCTTGATGGATTTGATGACTTTTTGATCTGCTACTGAAATTACTGAAAGAGTATAAGAACACCAGTTTGATACAAGTATGTATTTATTATCAGGTGAAACTTTCACAACTTTAGGGACAGAGCCGACCGGGTATACGGCATCTATTTGGAAATTCTCTAGATTAATTCTAGATAGATAACTAGTGTCAATGCCAGATGCCGGGGAACAAACGTCATGACCTTCTTTATTAAATCCTTTTCCATACATCGCATAGTTGGTGAAATACAGGTACTTATTATCAGGAGAGTAAGCACCTTCTACAGGTGCGCCTTTGTAAGATCCAGAGAACCCCTTAATACCTAACTCAGATAACTTCACTTGATCACTTACCGTTGTCACAAGTTCCATTGATTTGGAATCATAAATAGTGACGCTATGGTTGTACATCATGTTATGGGCACTGACCAGCCCATTTTGTGAGGCGGCCACAGATTTAGGGCTAATGGATCCAGCAATCGTCTTAACTAAGCGCATCTTTGAATCGGTGATGTCAGAGGCAACAACAACTTTCGTATTCAGAAATAAAAGAGCTGCAACAATAGAAATGCCGGCAGCGATTTTTTGATGTCGCATACCGGCAAGACTACTAGTGAAAATTAATCGTCTTCGCGCTCTTCACCTTCACGGTCATCGCCCTGACCCATCGGAGGTTGAGCAATTGAAGGAGCTTTGATTGTGCTCTTACGTGGCGCAGGCACAACAGGTGCACTTTTTACAGCAGGTGCAGTCGATGTAGAAGCAGATGCAGTGGAGGAGTTCACCGTTGGATTAGCTAGCGCCACCGGTTCATTCTTTGCGTTGGCAAAGAGGGATCCAGTCAGGACTATGAGACCCGCTCCAAGAATCGCTCCGAGAGTTAATCTCTTATCTGGTTTACGTACGGCACTTGCTGATTGAAGCTGCATCCATTCAGACTTCTTTGGGGTCATGATTACTCCTTTTCGTTAAGTGAAAGGTAAGGCCCCTGCCTTAGAGCTATCTGAGAAAAAGACTGATTTTCGCTGTCAGAATTGAGTACCCTAAGCGTGTGCAAGCACTCAGAGCCTATGTAGATCTGATGAAATTGCGAGTAGTCGAGCTTTTAATCATTACAACACTTCCTGCAATGGTCTTGGCGCAAAAAGGGCTCCCCAGTTTTGGATTGGTAGCAGCCACTCTCGTCGGTGGAACTTTGGCAGCTGGCTCTTCGAATGCATTTAATATGGTGATTGAAGCCGAGAGCGATAAATTAATGGCGCGAACATCAAAGCGCCCACTTGTATTAGGTATCGTCAGTAAAACGCAGGCGACTATTTTCGCATCGCTGCTAGCAATTGTTTCACTCTCTATTTTTCAATTATTTACAACAACCTTAGCCACCTTGCTTACCGCACTTGCAATATTTTATTATGTTGTAATTTATACAATAATTCTCAAACCCAATACATCACAGAATATTGTGTGGGGTGGTGCAGCAGGATGCATGCCGGTTTTGATTGGTTGGGCCGCTGTTACCGGTTCATTAACGTGGGTGCCAGTTGCATTCTTCATGGTGATATTTTTCTGGACTCCGCCACATTTCTGGGCACTTGCCATTAAATATAAAGATGACTATTCAGCAGCTGGGATTCCCATGTTGCCATCCGTTTCATCGCAAACGATGGTTATCAGCCAAATGTGGTTTCACACAATTGCGATGGTTGTTTCGTCAGCTGCGATGATTCAGTTGGCGCATCTGCCTGTCTGGGTTTTATGTGCAACAGTTTTGCTTGGAGCAGTCTTCACATTTCAACTCTTTGCGCTGAAAGAGAATTCAGATAATTACAATAAAGTTGCTGCTGGGATTTTCCATTGGTCAATTACTTATCTGAGTGTATTCTCAGTACTTCTTGTTGTAGCTCAGTTGTTAAGCGCTTGATCAATATCTTTAATTAAGTCATCAACGTGTTCAAGTCCAACAGATAAGCGAATAACTGAAGGAGTAATACCCATCTCTGCCAGGACATCTGGAGATAAGCGACGATGGGTCGTTGAAGCAGGATGAGTGATGAGAGACTTGCTATCACCTAAATTATTTGAAATATCAATCACGCACAGCGAATCCATGAACTTAAAGGCATCGCTCTTTTTTCCAGCGAACTCGATACCGATAGTTGTGCCACCAGCCTTCATCTGCTTACGTATTACTTCGTAATCAGGATGGGATTTAAGTCCCGGATACTGAACGCTCTTGATCTCCTTGCGACCTTCTAGGTATTCGGCGATAGTTTGTGCGTTCTCGCACATGCGCGTAACTCGTAACTCCATGGTTTCAAGTGACTTCACCAAAACCCAAGCGTTAAAAGCGCTCAGAGTTGGACCTGTATGTCGAACAAATGGAACCAACTTCTCATAAATGTAAGAGAAGGAACCAAGGATGGCGCCAGCAAGAACGCGACCCTGACCATCAATATGTTTTGTTGCTGAGTACATAACAACATCAGCACCTAATTCAAGTGGCTTTTGCAATACTGGAGAAGCCATCACATTATCAACAATTACTGTTGCGCCAACTTTATGAGCAAGATCAGAAACAAATCGGATATCAACTATCTCTAAAAGTGGATTACTTGGAGTTTCAATAAAGACAGCCTTCACCTTTTTCGAGAGAGCTTTCTCCCAAGCAGCTTTATCATTTGCTTTTACTAATTCGTATGTGACTCCCCACTTGGGCAGAATTTCAGTAATAACAACATGGCACGAGCTAAACATCGCAGCTGATGCAACTATGTGATCGCCAGCTTCAACTAGACAAGCAAGAGATGCGAACATTGCTGACATGCCAGATGCTGTTGCTACACAGTGTTCGGCGCCCTCGATTGCTGCCAATCGGTTTTCAAACATCGCAACTGTTGGATTGTGGAAACGGCCATAGACAAAATGATCTGTCTCATCAATAAATGAATCGACTGCTTCTTGCGAATCTGTATATGTAAATCCACTATTGAGATAGAGAGCCTCAGATGTTTCTCCGAATCCTGAGCGTGCCAGGCCTTCGCGAACTGCAGAAGTCTGTGGATTTACTTTCCAATCAGGTTCACGGCGCTTTGGGTGTTCGTGATAGCCCCAGACCTCTTTACTCATGAACTAATCGTACGCGCAGCCGGTCTTAAGAATTACCTGCTAAGTTGCAGATATGACCGTATTGGCGATATCCGTTAAAGATTTGAGCAAGAAATACGAGACAGGTTTTGCAGTTTCTCATGCAAACTTCGAGGTTCCCCTAGGAACAATCTGCGGATTTGTTGGCCCTAATGGTGCCGGCAAGACGACGACAATTCGGATGTTGCTGGGCCTCATTTCACCGACCGGAGGAAGTGCCGAGATTCTTGGTGAGTCAATCAAGCACCCTGAAAAATATCTTTCACATGTAGGAGCGATGATTGAAGGGCCTGCATTTTATCCAGCCCTATCAGGCGTAGAAAACTTAAAAGTATTAGCAACTCTGGGCGGTCTGCCCATGGAACGTGTTGATCAATTAATCAAGACAGTAGGACTTGAAGGTCGCGGACAATCAAAATATAAAACGTATTCATTGGGTATGAAACAACGACTTGGTATTGCAGCAGCGCTACTACCTAATCCAAAAATCCTTATCCTCGATGAACCAACAAACGGTTTAGATCCTGAAGGAATTCAGGAAGTAAGAGATTTACTTAAAAAGTTGGCAGCCGAAGGAACAACGGTATTTGTCTCATCTCACCTACTTTCAGAACTCGAGCTGATAAGTGAATACATAGTCATGTTGCGTAAAGGTGAAGTTGTTTTCGCTGGCACCATGGAAACTTTATTGTTACAGCAACAGCCAGTAATTCTGGTGAAAGCTGAGAACGAGAAAGATTTAGAGAAGATTGTCGCTATTGCACACGCGGATGGTCATAAAGCAACGATTCGATCAGAAGTTGCACATATTGAAGGACCTGCTGATTGGGCAGGCACCCTTAACCGAAAAGCTTTTGAAGCTGGAATTACCTTGACTCAGTTAGCGCCCCAACTTCCGAATCTAGAAGAGACATTCTTTGAATTGACCGGAGACCGCACATGATTCGCGTTGTCGCAGCCGAATGGCGCAAGTTGCGTCGACCTACACTCTTTCTGGGAACATTGGGCGCCGCTCTATTCTTTACTGGACTCACCACAACATTTCTCTACTTAATGATTGATTCGCAACAGGGCAATGGAGATCGTGGAAGACGTATTGGCCGTGAAGTTCTCAACCTTGCCGGTGGCTCTGTCTATGGCTTCGCATCAGTAGGTGGATTACTTGGAATCATCGCACTCTGTGTATTTGCAGCCCAGACTGCGCAGGAATACACATATGGAACTCTGCGCAATCTTCTTGTTCGCCAGCCCGGACGTGTTCGCCTTCTCGCCGGAAAACTCATAGCAATGAAGATTTTCGCTCTACTGCTGGTCCTCATTGCTGCGATAGTGAGTGTGAGCATCTCCCTTGTTCTATCCAAGAAAGCTAAGGTGACGACTGATTTATGGTTTACCTCCGCAGGTTTCCATGCAATAGGTCAGACTCTCCTTAATGTAACTATCTCAGTCATTTACTTCGGAATAGTTGGCATGGTTCTGGGATTGCTATTGCGATCTCCGATCACCGCAATCTCGATTGGCGTGCTCTGGATGCTCATTATTGAAAATTTAATTGGGGCAGTTAAGCCGGTAACTCTTAAATGGATGCCGGGAAATCAACTACAAACGATTGCTCAAGGTGGGAGCGCAGATGTTTCATATTCGCATGCGTTAACTCTGGGAACTCTCTATGTATTAGTTGGTGCAGTCGTTGCTGTGGTTCTCTTTTCACGCAGAGATGTGGCTAACTAGCGACACAGGGCAGAAAGCCCAGCTTTACATCACGTGTTCATTTATTCTTGATGAGTGCGCCGCAAATATCGCTTAATCAGCCTTGCAATCATTGCTGGGTTGACTCTTGCATCTACTCCGGCAGTGGCAAAACCGAAACCGACTCTTGCTGAAATTGAAGCTGCTAAAAAAATCGAAGCTGCCAAGAAAGCTGCTGCTGATGCAGCTGCAAAGAAATTAGCGGCAGCAAATCAGTCATTAAAGCAACTGACTGCAAAAGCTAATGAAGCCCGAGCTCTATATCTGAAAGCACAAAAAGAATTAGCAGTCGCAACGGCGCAAGCAGTCGCTGCTGCTAAACATGCTGCAGAAACTGCTGCTGCAGTGCAAGAGGCGCATAGAGTCATTGGCCAGTTAGCAGCAAATGCATACATTCTGGGTGGAGGAATGAGTGACATTCAACCGCTAATTAGCGCTAATGGACCTCAGGATCTTATCGACCAACTTTCAACACTTAATACGTTAGGCGTACGCAATACAACTGCTTTAGAGAGATATAAGGCCGCGGAAGTTGTGGCACGAGCTGCAAAGCGAAAAGCTGATGAAGCTAAAGTAATCCAAGAAATCGCTACTACAAAGGTTGCTGCTGCCAAAAAAGTTGCAGATGATGCACAGGCGCTTCAACAGAAAGAAGTAGATAAACTTCGCTCAGTTCAAGATGCACTCATTAAAGAGTTAGCTAATGCACGAAATGTGCGAGTTACTCTTGAGCAACAGCGTCAATTAGCATTACTCGAAGAGAGCCAAGCAAACACTGCAGCGAATACAATCAACCAGGCAAAGATCTGGCCAGATATAGGATTTAAAGGCCGTTCAACTATTCGCACGACTGAATCACAACGACTTGCAGCAGTGGAATTTGCGAAGAAACAAGTGCTTGCACGAAAGCCTTACATCTGGGGCACGCAAGGTCCTAACTCATTTGATTGTTCAGGACTTGTCTATGCTGCCTATCGTTCTGGCGGATTAGATTGGCCAAACTGGGATCGCCTTAACTCAGCGTTGTATGCGGGGTATACAAAGCATGTGACCCTTACAGAATTACAACCTGGCGATCTCTTGTTCTATTCATATAAAGGAACGATTTCCACAATTCACCACATCACAATTTATGCAGGCGGGGGAATGATGTGGGAGGCGAACTCAAAGGGCAAAGGATTGTTGTATTCAAATATTTATAGCGTGAAAGGGCTTATGCCATTCGGTGGTCGGGTCTAATCTTCACCTATGACTGAATCCATCGTTGCACTGCGCAACGCAGTTAAAGCGCACCTCGAAAAGATGGAAGCAGGCGATGTTGTACTCGTCGCAGTCTCAGGAGGAGCCGATTCCCTGGCACTTGCCTACGCCACGCTAAAAGAAAGTACGCCGTTAGCTATCCGCGTTATTGCAGTCACTATTGATCATCAGCTTCAGGAACAATCTGGCGCACAAGCTCTTAAGGTAGAGAAACAATTACGAGAAATGGGTTACCACGATGTCATTATTGAAAAAGTTGTGGTCGCTACTGAATCCGGTATCGAAGCTGGTGCTCGTGATGCGCGCTATAACGCTCTTACTGAAATTGCTAAAAAAGAACACGCTGCAAAAATCTTCTTAGGCCACACTCGAGATGATCAAGCCGAAACCGTACTCCTCGGCTTAGCTCGTGGTTCCGGTACTCGTTCACTTTCTGGAAT
>RFSY01000003.1 GCA_009923805.1 Actinomycetota bacterium | reverse complement strand
CAATATCAGGCGGTGCAATCTTTGACTGGGCAGTCACTTTATTGATCAGATCATGTCACTTGTGCCAGCTAGCGTTGACTTTGTCAGCGGACTCAATCAAAAGCGTATGTGGGATCACGTCACTAATGCAGATCATGCGCAGGTCACTATTAACTTTAACGATGGTGTGCAGGCAGTTTTTATTAACTCAGATTTAGCTGCCGCCCGTAAGCCAAAATTTTATATTCTGGGAACCAAGGGTGCACTCATTGGTACGTGGGATGAATCAGGCGGTGGCGCCGTCGCTGATTTACCGGCAATTATCACGTTGCACCGGGGCGATGGAAGTAGCGAAGTCATTAAGCATGTGAGCCACGTGCCGTATTCCTTCTACTCATCGTTAGTTGCCTACCTCAACGATGGCACTCCGATGTCAGTTGTGGCTGCGCAATCACGCGATGTTGTTGCAATTATGCAGGCAGCTGAAGAGTCAGCGCTAGCAAATGGAAGAGCTGTTTCGCCCATATTATTAAGGGCATGAATATAAGGTGGGGCTTTATCGGCGCCGGCTTTGTGGCGAGCCAAGCTGTAGGACCAGCAGTTCACAGTGCCAGTAACGCAACTCTTGTAGGTGTAGCAAGTCTTGATCGAGATCGGGCGCAGGCACTAGAGCCCAAAAAAGTATATGAGAGTTACGAAGAGTTACTGGCAGATCCGCAGATTGATGCGGTCTATATCAATCTTGCCAATCATCAACATTTCCAATGGACTATTGCCGCTTTGAATGCGGGCAAGCACGTCTTATGCGAAAAGCCGCTGGCCCTTAATTATGCGCAGGCCCAGATGATGGCTGATGCAGCAGCGCAGAATAAACGGATTCTCGTTGAGGCGCTCTGGAGTAGATGGCATCCACGCTATGCGCGCATCGTTGATCTAGTCAACGGTGGTGATCTCGGGGCGATTACAAACGTGCAATCATCATTTACTTTTCCAGCACAGATTGAAAATAATTACAGAGTCTCAACGCAGATGGGCGGAGGCAGTCTGCTCGATGTGGGTGTGTATCAAGCCCATCTCTGGCGAGCTCTCAACCACGGTGAGCCCGAATTAACTATCCAATCACTGACACGAAATATTGGCCCGACCGGTATTGATCTGACCACTTCCGTACGCGCTACCTTCAGTAATGGCGTCGGTATCAGTGCGGTGTCATCATTTGAAATGGCTGAGATGCAAGAGCTGGTGATTTCTGGTGAATTAGCCACCATTGAGTGCTTAGGAAATGATGCCTTTACATCGTGGAATGCGCCAAGTGCATTACGGATCGGTGAGGAGATTGAAAAGTTTGCAGCTGTTGATCCTTATCGCCTCATGATTGAAGAGTTCTCTCGTCACATCATGGGTGAGCCAGCCTGGCTCCCAAGCATCGAGCAATCACTTTATGTGGCGAAATTATTGGATCAGATCAAGGCCTTTAATCAGTAAGGCAGATTTACAAGCCCAACTCTTTATTCACTAGCGCAGTACCTGCAGCTAACGCTTGCAGTTTTCCATTGGCCACATCCCGTGAAAGTGGAACCATTCCGCAATTTGTGCACGCAAGTAAATTCTCGGCATCAACATACTGCAGAGCTTCGCGCAAGACTTTTGCTACATCCTCGGCACTTTCTACAGTGTTGGTGGCAACATCGATGGCACCGACCATAATCTGCTTTCCGCGCAAGATTTCAACTAACTCCATGGGTACTCGAGAGTTTTGGCACTCGAGGCTGATTTGATCAATCGAGCTTTGTGCCAGCATCGGGAAAATGTTTTCATATTGACGCCATTCATCACCCAACGTGTTCTTCCATTTGATATTGGCTTCTATTCCATAGCCGTAACAAATATGCACTGCAGTTTTACTTGCTAATCCACTTGCAGCACGTTCTAGGGTTGCCACACCCCAATTGCGCACATCATCAAAGAAGACGTTGAACGCAGGTTCATCGAATTGAATGACATCGATTCCGGCGGCAACTAACTCTTTCGCCTCTTCATTGAGAATCTCAGCAAATGCCCATGCCAATTCTTCGCGGCTTCCGTAATGATCATCAAAGAGAGTATCGATAATCGTCATGGGTCCGGGCAGGGTGAATTTAAGGGTCTTATCGGTGAGTGTGCGCAAAAATTTGGCATCCTCAACAAAGACTGAGTGCGTGCGCTGAATTTGATCAACTACGACAGGCACAAGAGCGTCATAACGATCTCTGATGCGCATAGTTTTCTTATTTTTAAAATCAATGCCCTCTTGATTTTCAATAAATGTAGTCACAAAGTGTTGGCGACTCTGTTCTCCATCGCCAATGACATCGATGCCTGCGCGCAATTGATTAGCCACAGCAATCGTCATGGCATCATTTTTCGCTTCGCGAAGTTCTTGACCCTCTAACTTCCAAGGCGCCCATAATTGAGCTGACTCAGCTAGCCAGTGAGGCTTGGGTAAACTTCCAGCAATCGCGCTCTTAATTTTCATTGGCGCAATCTACGGGTGGTTAGTTGTTCTTCACAAACTCAGCTGCGTGAGGAAAGCTATTGGCTTCCAGCTTCTCAGCGAGTTCAGCCTTTACAGCCTTAACAACCTTATGTGTTCCGTCGCAGTTCTTCTCTTCATCTCTGGTGTAACCGCATGCACAAGCGCCCATGACATATCTCTTTTCTTCAGTAATGTAGGCCGTATCTTATCTGAGTCGAGCAGGAAGAACGCTCTCAAAAAAAGCTTAGCTCTTTTGAGCTTTGCACTTCTCTGAGCAATATTTCACATTCTCCCAATCGCGGGCCCACTTCTTGCGCCATTCGAACTCGCGGTTGCAGCGCAGGCAGGTTTTAGGGGCAAAACCGTTCTTGATCTTTGCCTTCATGGACTCAGATTAGTGGGCTGCGCGCTCGAGGAGAGCTGCTGTAATGGGTGTGATCGCCAATGATTTCATGAGATGAGGTTACAGCTTTGGAGTAATTGCGACTTGCTAGTACTTATCTGCGCTGACAACGAGGGCAGAAATGAGAAGAGCGCGCACCGAAGACAATTCGTTTGATAGGTGTGCCACATCGTGGGCAGGGCTGATCTTCCCGGCCGTATACGGCCAGAGATTGCTCAAAGAATCCACTCTCACCATTAACGTTTATGTAGAGATCATCGAAGGAGGTCCCACCTTTATCGATGGCTTCTTGCATTACTTCGGTGGCACTATCAATGATGATGGTGAGCTTTTTCTGGGTTAAATCTGCGGTGCTCATTTCTGGATGCACTCGTGCTCGCCACAAGGTTTCATCCGCATAAATATTGCCAACTCCGGACATAATCTCCTGATTGAGTATTGCGGTCTTAATCCTGATATTACGCTTTCGGTATTTAGTGATTGTTGCTTCTTTATCGAAGAGCGGATCAAATGGATCGAGTGCAATGTGTTGGGCAGATGCTGGAATATTGTTCTGGGTCTGCTCAATAGAGAGCCAACCAAAGGTTCGTTGATCATTGAAAACGAGTTCTTGGGTACGAAGTCGTTTAGCAAGTGTGAATTGCGCCCGAATATGTGTAGCTGCGGGACGGTTCTTCTGATGTATCAAAAATTGTCCACTCATTCCAAGGTGTGCCACTAAAACATATGGGCGATTGAGATTGAGCCACATAAATTTCCCACGTCGTGATGTCCCAGTAATCTTGGCGCCAGCAAGATCGGCAAGTGGGGCTATAGATTCAGATTTAAGTGCTCGTGGATGAAGTTGCAGTGCTTCGGTAATGCGATAGCCCGAAATCAATGTGTCCAGGCCGCGGCGAACAGTCTCAACTTCGGGTAATTCTGGCACCGTTCGAGTGTAATCACATCAACTTGAGAATGCAGAGAATGGCTGACCTCGTTAATCTGTGCAGATGCGAGAGATGAATCTTTCTTTGGATGCGGAAATCATTCTCGAAAATGAATTTGTAGGGCTGCACTCAGGTGGTGGGCGAAGTTCGATTAAGGGCGGGCAGAGCGCAGCTGATGAAGCACTTCATGCGCTCGATATTTCAGGCTATGCCAAGAACCGCTCTGAAGTACTACCGATTAATTCTCGTGGAGCATCAGTCTTATCTCCATATATCCGCCACAATCTATTGCCCTTGCAGCGGGTTTGGGATCGGCATTGACTAGCGTCTAGCTACTAACTCTCGAAATCGCCACCGCGGCCGGTAAGTTTGCGGCGAGCTTTACCTGGTCTCTCGTAAGAGATGACCAGGAAAAGAGCCGCAATGGCGTAGATGGCGATTATTGCAACTGCAATTTTCATTACTTCCCGAGTACTGCCCAGGTGACGAGTGCGAAGATTGCGATTCCCATGCCAACTATTCCAATAGCGGTCAGTGAAAGTAATCCACGTGAATCTGCAATTTTTCCAGCGAGTGCTGATGAGCTCTTGAGTTTCTTAAGATCAGCTACGAGTGCTTCTGCTTCACGGATTGCTGCATATTGAGTAATCATCGCAAGAATTCCAGTAACAGCTGCAACACCAAGGGTGAGGAACTTAGCTGCGCTATTGGCGGTAGTAAAAATACCCAATGCTGCAAGAACCATCACACCGATGAGCACAAGTGCTGGAGCAACTTGGGCCCAACTTGGGCCTGGATTATCTGCGTACGCTTTTGATTCCATAATTTTAAAAGATCTAATTCATTCATCGAACTGCCAACTTTCATACAATCGAGGGAAATCTCCTTGTGAGAACACCGTAAGGATATAAGGAAGTCGGTGGAGGGGATAGTTGAAAATGGGGGTTAGGAGGTGATGTCCTTGTGGGCGAAGCGATTAATGGCCAGGGCGTATAGGATGGTGCCGGAAATCGCGCAATAGCTGGCTCCGCGAATCATGACCGACCAATCAATGGTGGTGGCTAGTGCATCAAACCATGAGAATGCGTAGTGAACAGGCAGCCAATCTCGAATCTTTCCCAGAGCTGTAATCGCATCAAGGATATTGAGCAAGATTGAAATTCCGACTGCTACACCTACTGCGCCCAATGGAGCATCGGTGCGAACACTAAGGTAAAAGGCAAGGCCTGCAACAAAGAGTAATGAAATCGCCAAGTATCCAGTCATGATGGCAATTCGCGAAAGGGCAACCGAGTTATTAAATGTTGCACCAAGTGGAGTCTGCAGAGGCTGTGTACCAAATGCAATCGTTCCGACAATCCAAGCAGAGATCGGCATCAGCAGTACTGCGAATACTGACAATGTCAGACTGACTTTCATCTTCTGAATCAAGAGGCGAGTTCGCGGCACAGGAGAAGCAAGGAGATAACGAAGTGTCGACCATGATGCTTCACTTGCAACAGTGTCACCATTGAAAAGTGCTATAACGACAACGAGTAAAAATGGTGTAGCAAAATACAACATTGTGGTGGTGAAGTTTGCAGCTCCAATAGTTGCCAGACCAATCAAATCTGTTGATCCTGAACCCAAACGTGTTGGTCCCCCACTATTTCCTGACGGTCCAAACTTCACAGCGATTGCGACAAGGATAGGCAGAGAGAGTACGAAGGCATAGGCAAATGCTGTGCGCTTGCGTTTGAGTTGGCGATAGAGCTCAACGGTGTATGGAAGAGTCTTGGAAGCTGTGTAACTCATTTCTTCTCCTTTCCAATCACGAGGTCATCTCCAATAAGCTCGAGAAAGATTTCTTCCAATGTACGAGATTTACGATTGCGAGTCAGAATCTTCTTCATCGGACCAAATGCAATCAACTGACCACGGTGCATTAAAACCACATGGCTACATGTTTGTTGTACCTCTGCTAAAAGGTGGGAAGAGATGATTACTGTGCGACCAGTTGCTGCATAATCTTTGAGGACCTGGCGCATCTCGGCAATCTGTTGCGGATCGAGTCCGTTTGTAGGCTCATCAAGTACCAGCAAATCTGGCATTCCTAACATCGCTTGGGCAATCGCCAAGCGCTGTCGCATACCTTGACTATAGGAACGCACTTTTTTATCGAGTGCTGTTCCAAGTTTGGTAATTGCAACAACTTCATCGAGATACTGCTCGCCATCACGGCCGATAGAACGCCAATAGAGAGATAAGTTTTCACGCCCTGAAAGGTGAGGTAAGAATCCTGGACCTTCCACAAAACTTCCTAAATTTGCCAGCGCAGGAGATCCGGGATAGACCGGTTTTCCATCCATAAAGATTGAACCTTCGGTCGGAAAGATTAGACCCATCACCATGCGAAGTGTCGTTGTCTTACCAGCACCATTAGGTCCAAGTAATCCAACAACTTGTCCACGTTCGACTGTGAAGGAAAGATCTTTCACTGCGCGATATCCATCTTTATAAACCTTGCCAAGGTTCTCAACTTCAACGAGTGCAGTGCTTTCATCATGGCTCGGTGCAATCTTTGGTCGACGAAGGCGCACATAGATTGCGGCGCCTATCAAGGTAATGACAGCTGCTAATGGCCATGCGATATTGGCAGTTGCCGATGTGGAAGCCGATGCAACTACTGTTGCATATTTCAGAGGAGAGAGCGCAGAGATTGAATAGAAGCGAGAAAGCTTAGGTAGCTCATACCCTTGATCAGTACTGGAAATTCCGACAGCAATAACATCTCCAACAGCTGCATCCAGAATTGTCGACGGTAAATCCACGACAACATCAGAGCCGGACTGTGGAATATTGAGCAGATGTACTGGTGCGACTATTCCATTGGGCTGAGTAATTGTGCCGCTAGGTGATTTAGTCACCAGTGAGAAAAAGAGAGTGGCTTCGCCCGTAGTACTAGTGATGCGCACTTTGATTGACGATGGCCCAACGATGGTCACGGGTTCTGTTAGCGGTGCAGATTCTAGGAATCCACTTTGACCCGGCAAGAAAGCTGGACTAAATCCAGAAAAAGTTGAGACGACTTTGGATGCAAGTGCACCTGCGCTACCAACACCTGGTAGCGCGGAAATCGCGCTAGGAATTCCACCGATGGGATAGGAAGCAGCAACTGTAGGGGTAACTATTTGAATCTCGTGTTGGTCAGCTTCTATGGGTAGTTGCTTTCCGGAAAATACTTTAGGAATAACGGTGGAATCTTGGAGTGAGATAGTTCCATTGGATTGGGTAAATTGGAATGCTGGAAACTTAATTTTCTGGCCAGAAAGATATTTCTCAAACCAATTCAGGTATTGAGTGCGCAGATATTGGCTCTGATCAAAGCCGCCATCATGGCCAGCGGCGTGCCAGATCATCGCAAGGGGAAGTTGCGGATGTGCTTTCTTAATAACTGCTGCAGTCTTATAACTTTCAGATAGAGGAAAGAGTGAATCAGCTTGTCCTTGGCTGAGCAAAGTTGGCGCAGTAATTCCCTGCGCAAAGTTCTTTGGCGATACTGAACCAAGCAATTTTTCTTCTTCTGCACTTGGTTGACCATTGAGCGCTGCATTTCGATATGCATCACACCACGCTTGAGTAAAAGAACCGCACTCACCTAAATAGGCACTTTGCAGAGATACGGCTGAGAAGAACGTTCCAGCCCACACCTTTTTAAATGGTCCGGCAACGGCTGAACCTGCAATCGATTGCGGAAAGAGATCACTTTGTAAATCACTCCAGGTAATGTCAGCAACAACCGCGTCGATTCGGGGATCTTGACTCGCGCTCATGAGCGCATTGGCGCCGCCATAGGAACTTCCCATAATCCCAACGCGTGGGTCACCTGATTTGTCCTGAGTCACATAACGACTCTTTCCAAGATAGGAAATCAGTGCTCGTGAATCATTTACCTCAGCATCGATTGCATTCATGGCAATCTGACCCGTTGACTTTCCAAATCCGCGCGCAGTCCATGTCAACACTACGTACCCTTTTGATGTAAAGAATTGAGCATCGCTCGCGACCGAATCTTTACTGCCCCCAAAACCGTGAGCAATTAAAATTGCTGGGGCGGGAGTCTTAGCTGGCAGGTATAAAGATGTATCGATAGAGATTCCGGGGGCAGTTGTTATCGATTTCACTATGGCTGAATCTGCATGTGCGCTTATTGGAAATAACGCAACGGTAAAAAGCGCGCAGATCGCAATAACCCTCTGAATCTTCACTGCGCTACGGTAGTTGGATTTCGAGTCTGCTGCACCTTGGGAATTTCGGTATCCTCTTGCCATGAAGCTACGCATTCTCTCTGTTCTAGGTATCGCAGTGTTATCTGCATCTCTTCTACCTAGCGGTGCGGGTGCAGCATCAACTCCAAAGTTGAAGCGATACACAGTCACCATGATGAAGGCTCATCTACCTAGTGCGCCCAATAACGGCACAGATGACTATCGCTGCTTCTTGCTCGACCCAAAAGTTTCTGAAGATTCTATTATTCGAACAATTCAATTCATCCCGCAGAAGAAAAATTATGTCCACCATGCAATTATTTTCCGGGTTACCGATGCAGATCTGCCTGAAGCAATTGCAGCCGATAAGAATGGAACTGGTTGGCCATGCTTTGGCGGTTCCGGGCTTGGTGGAATGCTGTCAACATTTATCTCCTCTCCTTGGCTTAGTTCTTGGGCTCCAGGTCGTGGAAAAGATGTATCACCTGCCGGGTATGGAACGCCCTTTAAAAAAGGTGAACGTTTTGTCCTGCAAGTTCATTACAACTTGCTCGCAGCACAAGGTGGAAAGATTGAGACTGATCAATCAAAGATTGTCATGGAGACTGTTCCGGCAAAGGGTGCAACGGTTAAACAATTGCATGTCGAACTCTTTCCAGCCCCTGTCGAATTAGCCTGTCCTGCTGGGATAACTGGACCACTATGTGATCGCAAACAATCGCTCATTGATCTGGCAGCGCGCACCAGCACAACAAGTGCCTTTGAATCTGCTGGGATCAATCTCTTGTGCGGACAAGATCCCTTTAAGCCAGCTGCATCATTAACTTCCCAGTGTGACAAAGTAATGAATTCAAGTTTTACAGTTATTGCCGCAGCCCCACACATGCACCTACTGGGACGTTCTTTGAAGCTCACACTCAACCCCGGATTACCCAGTGAAAAATTGTTGCTCGATGTAACTAATTACAACTTTGACGACCAATCATCTACTGTCCTCAAAAGCCCTGTAGCGGTAAAAGCTGGTGACATCATCCGCGTGGAATGCACATTTGATCCCACACTTCGCCAGAAGATTCCCCAATTGAAGTCACTTGCTCCTCGTTATGTCACGTGGGGTGAAGGTTCTTCTGATGAGATGTGTCTCGGCGTTATTGCAGCGACTAAAGCATAAGTAACTGTATGTCAGCGCCAAAAAGAATCATCTACATTCCCTTTGATCACCTGCACAGAAGTTACGGCGCTCTCAAAGGCGCCGATTCCAAAACCGATCTGATTGCTATGGTCGAAAGCGCTCGGATGACTACAGGGCGAAAGTGGCATAAGGAACGGCTTTTTTTTCTGATTTCTAGTGCTCGTCACTTTGCCAACTCACTTGAAATTGAGGGCTTTAAGGTTGAATATGTAAAAGCACCAACAACCATTGCTGGTCTGCAATTAATCAAGGATAAAAATAAAGGCTTACCAATTATCTGCGCTGAACCCAGCTCAATCAGGCAATATGAAGACCTTAAAAAGTATGAAGTAACTTTTGTTGAGAATGATTTCTTTCTCACGCCGCGTCCCTTCTTTAAGTCATGGGCTGATGAGCAGAAGAGCTACCTCATGGAGAGCTTCTATCGAAAGCAACGTGTGCGCCTTGATATCTTGATGGAAGGCAAAGATCCTGTAGGTGGAGCATGGAATTTTGATAAAGAAAATCGCTTGCCACCTCCAAAGAAATATGAAGGTCCGGCATATCTAGAACACAAGCGCGATCAGATTGACAATGAAGTTGCTGCAGAACTTGCTCACACTGCGACTAATACTTGGGCTACTACTCGCGAGGGCGCACTTGCTCAATTAAAGAACTTCGTAAATAACCACTTTGCCGAATTTGGTCCGCTGGAAGATGCGATGACTAGTGAGAATTGGGCGCTTCACCATTCGCTTCTTTCGCCATATCTCAACAATGGATTACTGCACCCAAGTGAAGTTATCCATGCAGCGATGAAGAAGTTTAAGACCGGGCGTATTCCGATTGAATCTGCTGAGGGCTTCATTCGCCAAGTAATTGGTTGGCGCGAATATGTAAATGGAATGTATTGGTATTTGGGCGCTGATTACCGCAATAACAATCAGTTGGGCGCATCTAGAAAACTCCTGCCACTCTTTACTGATTCCAGCAAAACCCAGATGAATTGCATAAAAGAGACCATCGGCGATATCGAAGAACGTGCGTGGGTGCATCACATCCCACGCTTAATGCTTCTATCTAATTTGGCATTGGTAACTGGAACCAATCCGCAAGAGTTTCTTGATTGGATGCGTGAAGTATTTATCGATGCCACCGAGTGGGTGATGGTTCCTAACGTCATTGGAATGGGTGTGCACGCAGATGGCGGGCAGATGATGACTAAGCCCTATGCAGCAGGCGGTGCCTACATTTCGCGAATGTCTAACTATTGCAAGCCGTGTGTATATGACCCGAAGCTACGTGTGGGCGAGAAGGCCTGCCCATTTACGACTTTGTATTGGGATTTCCTTGATCGCCATAAAGAGACCTTCAAGAAAAATCACCGTATGAGCCAACAGGTATTTGGACTCAATCGCTTGAGCGATCTGCCTGAATTGAAAGAACGCGCACACGAAGTACTCGAAGGTTTAGAACGTGGAACTATTTAACTCATAATTATTTGGTGAGGGATTTCTTAATTGCTGGCACAGCTTTCATTACTGCAGTCCACACACCAGCTCCCCCGTGAATGGCACCGGGAATAAGGGTGAGCGTGCTCTTCCCTTTCAGCACCTTCACTGCCTTATCAAGATTCATTGAGTCATGAGGACTCACGCTGCAATCATCTAAGCCATGGAAGATATAGAAAGTGGGAAGTGCTTTTGAACTCTTGAGAAATGGATACATACCCGCAGATTTCATTGCTGCCTGTACATCTGGCTTAGTAGTATCACCAAACCAAGGATGGTCATTTCCTTCCGCTACAGGGAATGGGTTCTTGCTCTGATCGCATGGATATTTCTTATTATTTGCGGGCATTTCAAACATATCAACATTGCCGTATAGAGCAATTACAACTGAGACTGCGGCTGATGTTCTGCGATTGGGATCAGCTGGATCATCAAATGGTGAAGGCTGATCGCCTGTAATTGCCGACATAAGGGCAAGATAGGAACC
This sequence comes from Actinomycetota bacterium, assembly GCA_009923805.1. Taxonomy (GTDB): domain Bacteria; phylum Actinomycetota; class Actinomycetes; order Nanopelagicales; family Nanopelagicaceae; genus Planktophila. Next base: position 22,820 of record RFSY01000003.1, on the reverse strand, counting down.
AGCAGAATCTCCCCCAGTTGCAAACTTCTTTGGGTCATATCCATATTTACTCGCATTTGCCCGCAAGAATCGGACCGCACTCTTTGCGTCAATTCCAGCAGCCGGAAACATTTGCTCTTGGGCCAATCGGTAATTAACAGATGCCACGGCGATTCCATTTTTGATAAATACTTCAAGCAACTTGGCACTTTCATCGTATTTCATAAAATCATCATCACCGAAAATAAAGCCACCGCCGTGAGTCCAGACAACCAGAGGAGGTTTAGTGACGCCTTTTGGCATATAGATATCTAGATGTTGTGTTGGAGATTTGGTTGCATAAGTAACGTTTTCAAATACGGTCATGGTTGAAAGCGCGCTTGCTGGCAGTTTGTACTTCGGGGTGTAGTCAAATACAGGTGCGGTTGTTGCTGCAGGGGTGGAAGTAGATCCGCTCGATTGTGGCTGAGAATTATTAGTTGCAGGAGCTTGAGTTGGTTTTGGTGCTGGAAGTGGATCGCCCTCAATCCACCATTTCTTCTCGCCGTTGATCATTGTGCAGATAAGAGTTTTGCCGCTGTATTCGCTAACTGTTTTAAATCCTTCATCTGCGTTAGGGCATGTGCGACCAGGTGCTGCTGTGTTCTGCGGATAACCATCGTCAAGGTTTGCCGCAAGAGCTGGAGTCAGAAGTGAGAACGCAAGAATAGATGTAAGAGCCAGGGCTAGCACTGGGCTGCGTTTCGAGCTCATGGCCAATCGTATTCTCAAAGGGTTACAGAAGGGAAGCAAAAGACTGATTTCTACTACGTGGAGAAACAATCTCAATTGTTGATGATGTATCCACCATCAACAACTACTATCGAACCTGTCATGAATGAAGACTCTGCGCTAGAAATCCAAAAAATGGATTTTGCAATCTCTCCTGGAAGGCCAACACGTTCAAGTGCATGCATAGATTCGACCTGTTTGCGATAGGCAGCCGGATCATTAGATTTCTCCAAGCCTTCCACAGTGAAAGGAGTTTCAATCCAACCTGGGGCAATTGCATTTACGCGAATCTCGGGGGCAAGCTCCAAAGCTAAAGACTTTGTGAGTGAATCAACTGCACCTTTTGTGGCGCAGTATGCTGCATATCCAACTGAACCAATATCAGCTGAAATTGAACTCATATTTACAATAGCTCCGTGCTCAGATTTCTTAAGTAAAGATTTCAAATACTTAATTGATGCAACCATTCCAATTACATTCACCTCAAACATATCTCGCCACTCAGAAAGCTGTGCATTTTCAATCTGATCAAAATAATTACGCCCTGCGATGTTGACTAAAACGTCAAGTTGGCCATGCTTTGTTGCAATATAATCATGAATTTCTTTCCACATATTCTCATCAGTCACGCTTCCTTTAAAGAACTTGTCAAAAGTTGAATCCGTTGAGTCAAGTAAATCCGTACCAATTACTACATAACCACGCTCTTTAAATAATCTTGAGGTCTCAAGACCAATTCCTCCATGGGCACCAGTTATTAGAACTACATTCATAGATCACTCATCTCCATGTGAAAACACTATCCCGGAACGGCCAGGTATCGTTATCTCAGCTTCCAATTGCGCATCTGCACCGATAGTAAATACGGTCGATACCTTCTTCAGATTGAACTCTGGTCTGATTACGATCTCATCTACTCCCATATTGGCCAGGACTGTCAAAGATTTACCACCGATTGTGTGAGTCAAACCGAATAGGTTTGCCGGGGTTGCTTCCCCGCACCACCAAGTTGCCCTTCCCTCTTGCCAAATTCTCTCTTTTTTTAATCTAGCCAGATTTGGAAGTATGTCTTCTATTCCCTCTTCTCCTCCTACGAACATCATGAATGGACCAGGCAAAGTAGCGAAGATCAAGGTAAGTAATCGAACCATCTCAATACCAAATTGCTCACGGCGCCATTTGGCGCCCCAGCTAGGCCACCAAAAAGTATCGTGGGAGTCGATGTGGTGTGCCGTCATAGATCCGGAAGGTAATAAGGAATCGCGATCTTTTATCCAATTCCCCAGATCTTTCGCTGAACGGATTCCCCAGTCTTTTTGGCTGCCAGGAGAACCAAGTGAAGTAACGAGCCACTGTTCATCATAATTGTAATTTAAGTCCATAGATTTTCGGAGACTAAGTCCGGAAGGCTCAGTATAAAAAAGAAAGTCCTCTTTATATTTTTTAAAGATTGGTCGCATACCTTCAAAAAGTCCAGTGCACGCTAATGCAGAGGCGCTAGCCCTAGCTCTAGCCCATGGTGCCCAATTATAAAAGTCATTGTACGTGGGTGCATCAAACCGGAAACCATCAATATCTAACTCTGTGAGCAAATGAAACATTGAATCAGTAAAATACCGTTGCCATTCAAGGTTGCGAGCATCAAAAGCCTTTGTATAGACGCCAATGATTTCACCGCTTGAATCGCGGTAAAACCAATCTGGATGTTCTGATTCCAATTTTGTTATAGTTGGACTTTCTGCAAACCAATAGGGTTCAAAATCTAGAATATGTCGCGACCAGGCGATCTCGTAATTAGTCCAATCCTTAACATCAGAGCTAAAACTATCTGAGGTCGCGCCCTTGAGCAGATCTCGATAGGGGCCACTTCGAACCGAATCTGCAGCAAGCTTGATTATCTCTTTATCTAGAACTCCATGAAGTAGCACGTCAAATATAACTTTAATTCCTAATTCATGAGCCTTCTGAATCAGTTCTTTAATCTCGGAAATATCACCGTAAGAAATCTCTATATCTGCGTAATCATGAACGTTATAACTCGGATATGGCTGCTTTGGCATGAGCTGAATACAAGAGAAACCCATTGCCGAAATACGATCTAGATCCTGTATGAGATCTCGCACCTGCGGATATGGTGAGTACTTGTTAACTTGAGAGAAGACCGAATATCCAATTTGCGCTTCAAAAATCATCGCTCGACCCACCCATGTTGGAGGGTTTGCCGGTGAAGTTATGTCCCAGCTTTCAAGCCATTGCGCAAAAATTTCTGAGAATTCTTGCCATCGATAAAAAGTCGTATCCAGGCTTAACAAAGGTATTTCTATCGAATCAATCAGTGAAAGATCTGAGCCAAAATTACTCTTTACTACCAAGGCAGCAATGTTGCTTCCTGGTGAAGAGAGAAGAATTTCGGGAATTTCAATTTCATTATCCGGCCAAAGAACTAGTGACTCCGTCTCAGATGAAATATGGATAAGTGCTGAAGAACCACGCAGCCCACCGAGTGGCGAGATTCCTACAGTTTCCGTGATTACGGCAAGATCCACATCAGCACGTAGGCCATTTCCTGGGGCATTAACTTTCCATTTTTGACCCACTAACTCAAAGTCAATTTCGAAAGTAATATTTCTGACAACCACATTTGCCTTGAGTAAATCCAAGGCAATCGAAATCGCAGGGCCTATTTCATTAAATTTATATACTAGGCAAGCTTCTACTGCACCGATTTTTACTGGTACCTTAAATCCAGACCAACCCAAATGTGAGAAGAAAGCTGGTTCAGAAACCCGCCTCACGTTCGATAAGAACTCTGTATCGAAGTACTCAAGTCCTCCGGTTGGTGCGCGTCTCTCCTGCCCACCAATTTCTAGAAGCAATCTCGTTCGAACACCTCTAACCGGTTGCGTCCGGGAATCTTTTTTTCCTATCTGAATTAATAATCCGGAATCAGGATCAATCTCTAGCCAGTGACTAGAATTCGGAGAAATGAGTTTCAATTTACTTCCTTTTGAAAATTGGCTTTCTTTTCTCCTTAAATGCCAATCTACCTTCGTTGGCATCTTCAGTAGCAAATGCGATTACTTGCAAGTCTCGCTCGTAAGCAATAGCTAAATCACGACTCATACTAAATGCTGCAGTGAGATTACTCTTAGCACTTTCTGCAGCGATGGGCGCACGATCTGCAATCATCTTTGCCAACTCCAATGCACGGGATTTAAGTTCCTCTGGTTGTAGACATTCACTTATAAGCCCCCAAGATAAAGCTTGCGCAGCATCGATAGGCTCGCCGGTCATAATCATGACTGCAGTATTGGAAGAGCCAATAGCGCCTGCTAATAGCGCGGTCATTCCACCTCCGCCGATCCAGCCCAATTTAATTTCAGGTGCACCAAAATGAGCATTGGTCGAGGCTATGCGAATGTCGCATCCCAGAGCCATCTCTAAACCACCACCAAGCGCCCAACCATTGATGGATGCAATTGCTGGCTTTCGTAGGGATCGAATTGCTTCACAGTATCCAAAATGAGTACGCCAATCCCAAGGAGTTTCATAACTATCCAAATCATTGATATCTGAACCTGCACAAAAGGCGCGCTCTCCTTCAGAGGTCAAAATTACAACTCTAATGTCAGGGTTGGAATTACACGTCTCCACATATTCACGCAGTAGTTTGGTCATCCCGCGGTTCATTGCATTTAACTTCTCAGGACGATTGAGAGTAATAGTTGCTATCGCCTCATTGACTTCAAATAATATGTCGCTCATTTTCTCTACTTCCCGGCTACATTGCCTGATTTTAGGAGTGTCTCAATTTTTTCTTGCGTATATCCCAAGTTTTTCAAGACATCTCGAGTGTCTTCCCCAATGAGAGGAGCACCTTTGGAAACACCGGCAGGTGATTTTGAAAACCTATAAGGGAATCCTGGGGCTTTAATATGACCTTCTGTTGGATGGTCATATTCAACAAATGTCTTGTTATGTGCAATCTGAGGATCATTCACTAACTCTTTATAACCATAGACTTCTCCTGCCCAAATACCGTGCTCCCTAAATAGAGCTAGCCATTCCGCTGCAGTTTTGGCGAGCAAGCGCTCCTGAGTTTTCGCAAAAATCTCATCGCGGTGAGCCCATGAATCTTTTTCATCATCATATGATTCAAAGCTAGGTTCGCCAATGAGCTCTCCGAACTGCTTTAATGATGGGAATGCAATTGCAATAAAATCTTTTTTGGTGGCAAAGATTCCATATGGTGCTCGAATATAAGAGTGAGCATGGGGTTGTTCTGAACGTAGTTGTTCAATCTTGCCAACTGTGTAGATTGATAACTCCTGCATCTGAAGAGTGGTGATCACATCAAGCATGTTGATAGTGACCAACTGGCCCTCGTTACTCCGTTCTCTGTGCAGCAACGCTGCAATAGTTGCTTCACTTGCAGCAGCAGCTGTGACAGCATCCACCAAAAAATGTCCAGATGGTATTGGTGATTGGTTAGCTCGCCCTGCAGAAAGCATCGCACCCGAGAGAGCTTGCAGGAGCATATCCTGGCCAGGTCGATCAACGTAGGGTCCGCTTTCACCGTAGCCGGAGATAGAGACATAAACAAGTTCTTTATTAATCTGAGAAAGTGTTTCGTAATCTACTCCTAGGCGTTTTGCAACCCCTGGACGGTAGTTCTGTAGGAAAACATCACATGACTTTACTAAATCACTTAATACTGAAAGTCCCTCTTCAGATTTCAAATTAAGAGCTACAGATTTCTTATTTCTGTTCAATGATAAGAAAGAAACATTGATTTGGTTGCCCTTGGCGCCACCAGCAGATACATGTCTCTGCCATTCACCGGAAATTGGTTCGATTTTTATTACCTCAGCACCTAAGTCTCCAAGTCGCTGTGCAGCAAAGGGGCCTGCCATAGCAATACTGCAATCTAGGACTCTATAGCCGGTCAAAATTCCCATGTATCTACACCAATCTGCCAGCAACGTATGCGTCTCTGGCTAGTAAGGACTTATTTGAAGAGTTGGATACTGCTTCCACCATCGATTTTGAAATCTGAACCAGTAATGAACCCCAGCTCATCATTTATTAAGAAGAAGACAAGAGCTGCAACTTCTTCGGGTCTTCCTAAGCGTCGTACAGGGTGGAACTCCGCCCATTCCGCGGCCACATCTTCAGATGTGCGTCCCATAATATCTTCAGCAACAATTTTTAGTAGCGGCGTGTTGATTGTGCCAGGAGAAACACTGTTGCATCGGATGCCATCTAGCGCATGATCTACCGCAATTCCGCGAGTGAGAGCTATAACTCCAGCTTTAGAAGCCGAATATGCAGCTGTCGTTTTTTGATTCATATGACCCAATACAGATGCAGTGTTAACAATGGATCCAGAACCATTTCTCTTAAAGATAGGAACTGCAAAAGAAGAAGAAATGAATTGTGCTGTCAAATTAACGCGAAGAGTGAATTCCCAATCTTCTAGTGATAATTTGTCGACTGTCCCGTATCGAGCAATTCCGACATTGTTGAAAACTCCATTTAATCTAGGAAGTTCTTTCTCTGCAAACTTGTACGCATTCTCAATATCCTCAAATTTGGCGACATCGCAATGAACAGTCTTTATATTCTTTGACGACTTCTCAAGTTCAGCAAGCTCTTTATCCAATACGTCTGCTGCAATGACGTTCCAGTTGCGTTCACTGAAGTATTTTGCAGTTTCGCCTCCGATACCGCGCGCTCCTCCGAAGATGAGAATGCCTTTGTTTGAGTTATCTTTCATTTGCCTGTCCTTTCATATCGATTGCTCTTGCTGCCCTTGAAGGTAGTACTTATTTTGAAAAGCGATCCAGCAAGCGGCTCTTTAGCCAATGATTCTGCGTTCATCGCATAGCGGGCAGTTGTTATAAAGAGCTCAGACATATCTTTACCTCCGAAGCAGCAACTTGTTACTTGCTTGACGGGAAGAGTAACCACATGAGTCAGCTCACCGCTAGGGTCGAATCGCCTTACTTCTCCCCCGCCAAAAAATGCAACCCAAATTCCACCATCTTCATCTGTTGTTAACCCGTCAGGAATTCCTGCAGCTACATCAAAAGTAATCAAAGGCCTACGATTCTTAAGTTCTCCGCTTTGAAGATTGCAATCGAAAATATCAACTCTTCCTGTCGGAGAATCAATGAAATACATACTCTTTTGATCTCTGCTCCAACCCATGCCATTTGCAATCGTTAGTTCTGGCACTACTTCCCTGAGACCTGTTGAATCCAAACTAAATAACGCTGCTACCCCTGGTGTGAAATCAAATGCCATGGTTCCAACCCACAGCCGCCCCGTGCTATCGCATTTGGCATCATTTGTTCGTATCGAAGCATCGTCTGGTTCGATTGGTGCCAGCAAGGTTTTAAGGGAACCATCCTGAGATGCTGTAAAAACTCCATCTCGTGCAGCCACTATTAGCTCGGATTCTTGGTCTAAAAACACGGCACTTACCACCTGGTCAAACTGAATTGTTTTCAGTGAAGAATCAGCAGGAGTAAAAATTTTTACCTGCTTATTTGTAATATCTACAAAATACAGCTCTTGCTGAGCATCATCCCAATAAGGACCCTCGCCGAGATCGCAATCTAATTCCGCGGCGATTTCTGCAAAGAGCGTATTAGGCATATTAGATTACTGTTACTTTGCCACAGATGTTCGAACAATAACTTCTGGAGAGGATCGAACCCAAGACTGTAAATTTATTCCATGTCCGTTTGCCTCAGAGATATAAATTCTTCCATTTTCAATTTTAGGAATTCCATCAACAAAGTCTTTGTACCAGGTATTAACAAAGGCCCTAGAAGTCTCCTGTAAGAAACCATTTCGTTGTGAGACTGAAAAATGGGTACTTGTCGCCAGTGCCACCGGACCTGAGCAGTCGTGAGGTGCAACAGGGATTGCGAATATATCGGCTAGTGATGCAATCTTTCTCGATTCGGTCAAGCCACCTGTCCATGAAATATCAATTGTTAGATAATCGACAGCGCCATTTTCCAGCAGGGGAAGAATCTGTCGTCTTCCAATAGCGGTTTCACCCGTTGCAATTGGAATGGAAATTTCGGATCTCAGCATCGTTAAAGCTTCCACAGCATCTGGGCGCAATGGATCTTCAATCCAGAATGGCTCATATGGAGTTATTGCATCAATAATTCGCTTTGCAGTTGGGCGGTTCCAAAGTGCATGGAATTCAATCATGAGATCCATATCCATGCCCACTTCATCCCGAATAGCAGAAATAATCTTGACGCCTTCGTCAATCTCCTTCTGTGAAATTGAATGGCCGAGTGATTTTTCTGCTGCTTGATCAAAAGGCCAAATCTTCATGCCTTCTATTCCGCTGTCATAGAGTTCGCGAGCAAGTTTTGCGGGAGTATTCAAAAAGGCATGTAGATCCTCGTATCCTCTCTCTTGAGACTCAGCAACTCCCCAGTTCTTTGAATTCTGACTTGAGGTCTTTTTCATATAAGACGAGCCAGCACATGTGTTATAAATTTTCACTGAATCTTGTAGTTTGCCGCCCAAAGAATCTGCCAAAGTTGCATTGATTACCTTGCCCCAAAGATCCCACACCGCGATATCCAAAGCACCTAAAGAGCGAACTTCGATTCCTCCGCCTTGGTATCCAACGTAAGGAGTCAAAACCAAATTCAATGACTCCGGATTTATATTTGGACTGGCAAATATGAGTGGGGCAGCAATTGTGTGAATATATTCTTCGATCACGGTCTGACTAAAGAATGATTCCCCTAGACCTACATTTCCTTTATCGTCATGAACTTCAACCCAGAGTGAAGATGGGTGCGATAGTGGCCTAAAGGTTTCAATCTTCGTGATCTTCATTAGTAAGCCCTAAATTCTCTTAAGTCTGTAGCGGACAGGAAAGATTGTTATTGTTCAGCGTAAAAGTGTCCTGAGAAGAGTGACGTTCTGACGCCATCAGAGTAAATCGCCACTCCCCTCAGGATTCTTTACTTAAGCGAATACAGCCTCACGCTTAAGAATTGCTGTGATATTTGATGCATCAATTACTGCTGCACCTGTGTCATATGAGTATGACTTGAATCCTGGAGACATTTCCATCGCCAAGAGTGATGAAGCGACCCAACCTTGAGCCCATGGATTCTGATCCAAAGTAAAGTCGATGTTTCCAGCCTTAATTCCCTGCAAAACAGGTTGTACAAGGTCGAAACCACCATTCGATAGCGTCAGATTCTTACGCTTCATGACGGCTCCGAAGAACTGGTGTGAGAACTCAGTTCCGATGTAACCGACTACGTCACCCTTTGCCAAACGCGCCTCCATAATTGCTGATGCCTTAGCTTCATCACTTGATGTCACCAAAACTTCAGTTGTATATGTGGTTCCATTTGCAGAGTTGTATGCAGTTACGCCTTGCTTGGCACCTGCAGCACGCTCTTCAAGCGCTGAGTTTCCTGGAGCAAAGTTACCGATAAGAATTACTCCGGAAGTTTTTCCAGTCTTCTTCTTTGCATATGAAGCGCCTTGCATTCCTGCAATCTTTCCCGCTGGAACAAAGTCTTGACCAACGAATGGCACGCTAAGGTCTTGATATCCCTTGGATCCAACGTTTGTCAGTACAACTTTGATTCCAAGACTTTGTGCCTTCTTGATATTGGCATCGAATGCTTTGTCATCAATTCTTGTGAAGATCACTCCGTGTGGCTTTGAGGCAATCGCAGCAGCCTGAAGTTCGACCGTCTTTTGAATATCTTGTCCGGTTGGACCAACATAGTTCACGCTCCAGCCCATGAACTTTCCGAATTCCTTAAAACCTTTTTCTAGAGGAACGAAGAAGGGATTCAAGTCGTGAATAACGCAAGTAACTTTCTTGCCACGTTGAATTGCTGCTGAAGCTGTAGCGGCTTGGGCAAAAGGTGTTCCAATAACCGATGAAGCACCAAGTAGAACAGCTGACGCGCCACCTGCCTTTAGGAGATTACGGCGGTTTAGGCCAATCTCTCCCAATGATTCTATATCCATTATTTCTCCTTAATTAGGCCTAAGCTCTTTCAAACTAGGCTGGGTTGTTTGTGATGGCGTCAGATCTGTTTTTTACGTTCGAAGAGTTTTCCTCTTCTTTCTTACCAAAGTATTGATAACTACAGCAGCCAGGATTAACAATCCGTTGGCCACAAAAGTCCAGTTTCCGTTTACACCAACTAGTACGAGAACATTTGTGATTAATCCACCAACAATTGCTCCTAATGTGGCGCCCAAAATAGTTCCAGAACCACCAAATAAGCTGGCTCCACCAACTGCGATAGCACCTACTATCAGTAGCTCGCTGCCCTGGCCTGTTAGCGGATTCGAACTTCCAAGCCAACCAACTAGCATGATGCCAGCCCACGTTGCAAGAAAACTTGAGATTATGAAGGATTGGATTTTAACTTTCGAAACGTTAATTCCGGCATTCTGCGCTGCAACTTTATTTCCACCGATTGCATATAAATCTGAACCAAACTTGGTCTTTGCCAATATAACTCCGACAATTGTGCATAGTGCGAGCATCCAAAAAACCTGTGAAGAAATTCCAAGGAAAGACCCACCCACCAGCGCTGTAAATGTTTTAGATTCTTTTGCATAGATTGGGACTCCGCCCGCAATCAACAGAATGGCTCCTCTTAGCGCACCAAGGCCAGCTAGGGTTACCACGAATGATGGAATGTTGAGCCTGACACTTACATATCCATTTAACCAGCCTATAAAGACTCCGAGAATTAAGGTGAGAACAATGGAAGGAAGAACCGGCCAATCCAACTTGACCGAAAGCCATGTATACATAACTGCACCTAGGCCGTAAATAGAACCGATAGATAAATCAATCTCTCCGCAAATTACAACGAGAGACATACCAGCAGCGCAAATTGCAACGTAAGAAATTTGCTGAAGAATAGTATTTATATTTGTTCCGACAGCAAAATTTGGTGTTAAAGAAATCGCAACAACCACAACTCCAATAATCGCAACGACAACACCAAATTCCTCGGCTCGTAAAATTCTGCCGATTCTAGTTTCTGGCTTCTCTGGGCGTTCGACTTTGGTCGCCATGCTACTCACCCTTCAATGAAGTTGATTGATTCTGCAAATTATGCTTTACGAAACTCTGATCGCCAACAATCATGCTAACTATCTCTTGGGTATTAGTTTCTTTTGTGTTACGCATTCCCGCGACTTGTCCTCCGCGCATGACAACGATGCGATCGGATACGGCTAAAACCTGATCAATATTGTGACTTATTAAAACCACTCCCTTGCCAGCATTTCTTAGTTCTGTGACGATTCGCAGAACATTCGCTTGTTGTTCCGGTCCAAGTGCTGCAGTTGGCTCGTCTAGAAGAACGAAATCACTACCTAATCGGACAGCTCTCGCAATCGCGATACATTGACGTTGGCCACCAGACAGTGATTCAACTTGCAGCTTAGAAGAAGAGATGTTGATCTTAAGTTGACCCAGTAACATCGTTGCTTCTTCGCGCATCTTCGAAATTCTGATAAATCCGAATTTGCGTAATTCATGTCCCAAAAATACATTTCTTGCAACATCCATACTTCCCACAAGTGCCAAATCTTGATACACAACTGAAATTCCATTGGTTACTGCATCTTGTGGTCTAGAAATACTTCTCACTGTTCCATTTATCAGAATTTGCCCGCTATCTGGTTTTGTTGCACCACATAGAATGCGAATCAAGGTTGACTTACCGGCTCCATTGTCACCCATCAGCGCAACAACTTCCCCAGCCTTACATTCGAAATCGACGGCATTAAGTGCCTGGACTCCACCGAACCGCTTAGCTAAACCTTCGGCTCGCAGGATTGCTGTTGTAGTCACTTCGTCTCCTCATTCTTGTCTTCATTTAGATGGATATCGTCCGTCAACATTCCTGAGGCTGCTTCAATGAGCTTTCGGTGTGCTGGATCTAGTTGTGCCTGATTTCGCAAGACTTTCGCGAGGGGAAGATGTAGATCATCACCATATTTCTCTTGGCCAATGAGCATGATTTGCCGCATATATTCCTGTGCCTTCTCAGAATCTTTAACCTCGAGCGCTTCTACCACCTTGCGATGAAGCGGTAACCCAAGATTAGAAATTGTGTGGTCAGTCAAACTGCGAGTAATAGTTCCGAAAACCAGATTCTTAATTGAACCGAACATAATGAGTAGTACAGGATTATTTGAAGCTTCTGCAATCCGCTCATGGAATTTCACATCGGCGGCAACGCTCTCATTTGCATCAGTTGTTGGTTGCATATGGTTATCACACAGTTCCCATAGGACCGCAAGATCTTCATCGGTGCGACGTATCGCAGCCAGACCGGCTGTTGCGCACTCAATCATTAAGCGGGCCTCAATAAGGTCAGCTGGTGTTACTAATCCTTGTCTTGCTGCAGCCAGTACTCGGAATGGACCGGTCTTTGATTGATCTTGAATGTAAGAACCACGTCCTGGCTGAACCTTTATTAACCCTTGGCCCTCCATAGAGCGCAGGACCTCACGTAAAGTTTGTCGACTCACAGAAAAGAGTGAGGCCAAATTCCTTTCGGATGGAAGACGATCTCCTGGCTTGGCTTTGGCTGAAAAAATAAACTCTTCCAGAGCCGATTGAAGCTCTCCGCCACTGGGTGGAGTTGCCGATGTACCGGGCAACACCCCAGAACCTCCTCTGGGGGTACCGGTAGTACTGGTCTGACCACTCATTCCGGTATCATTCATCTACACACATCCCGTGTCAAGGGTTTTCAGTGAATTTTGGTGGCCAAATTGAGTTCAAATAGAGTCATAGTTACAGGCGGAAATGGCGATATTGGTTGCGCCATGGGCGCCCGGCTCTTTGAAGATGGATTCTCAGTAACTCTCCTAGATCTGACGGCGCCATCTGAAGTGCGTGAAGATGTGAAGGCCCTAATTGCCCTTTCGCAGGATGGCCACGATGTTTGTTATAGGCAGGTAGATGTCACGAATCGCGCGCGAGTAGATGAAGTTATTTCGGAATTCGAGCAGGATCTTTTCGTTGTCTTGGCAAATGCGGGAATAGTGAAGTCACAACCTTTCTTGGATATTTCTGAGACGTATTGGAATCAACACCTCGATGCAAATCTCACCGGGGTATTTCACACGCTACAGAGTGCGGCACGAATATTTGTCAAGAATAAGCGGCCTGGGCAGATCATCATCACCGGATCGTGGGTTGGCCGAGTTCCTTGGCCAGAGATAGCCGCATACTCGGCGACAAAAGCTGCCGTAGAAATGTTGGCAAAATCTGCGGCTCGGGAACTTTCCGGACATAACATTAGAGTCAACGTTATTGCCCCTGGAATTGTCAATGCAGGTTTAGCTAAACACCAACTGCAGACAGAGCCCCAGTATGCAGCTCGTGTTGCAAAGGTCGTACCACTCAAAGAGTTACAAACGGCTGAACAGGTAGCAGATATTGCTTCATTCCTATGTTCAACATCTGGAGATTACTTTACGGGTTCAACGATACTAGCCGATGGAGGAGCATCGCTCTTCCAATTTGATTAGTTTATTCCTTAATAAATTTCTCGTACGATGCTTCAATATCTTGCAATTCCCTAGCTGTAAAAACTCTCTCTTGTAATATTTTCGCAACGATATTTCCCACATTAAACTGCAATTCTGGCCAACCTAAAATTCTTGGCCGAACCCATGCGCCCTCTAAAGTCGAAAGGGTATTTGTAAAAAAATCAGCAGTAAGTGTGTTTGCACGTGAGTTCTTCCACGCTGAAATATCACCAGGTTGCCCTCCCCCAATTAGATAATCACCTGATTGGATTTCCTCTGAGCACAGCGCCATCGCGACTCTTGCAGCCAGCTCCGGATTTTTAGAGGCACTGGAAATACCAATTCCAGCACCGCCCAAAATTGAACCTCGTGCGCGCCCATCAAAGGAAGGTACCTGATAATACTTAAGCAGATTCTTACGAAAATTCTTTCTAGAATAATTTGAATATCCGAACATGCAAACTCCAACTGCATAATCGGAGCCTTCAGCTAGTCTCTCAGCAATTTCAATCGGATTTGAGGTTGAACAGAAACTGGGAACGATTTGAGAAAGTTCAATCATAAAATCGAGTGTCTCGGCTGCGGTTTGTTGATCTATGAAACTATTCGCAGAGCACAGTGGGCTACCGAATTGAGACATCAGCGTTGCAAAAGAACAAAATGCATCAACGGGCTTATATGGCCAGAGCAACTTACCTTCTCTACCCAAAGAGAGAACCTCATCCCACAGTTTGGGTGGAGCCTCAATCAGATCTGGCCGGTAGGCGCTGACTTGAGCTGCAGCATCGATAGCAAGAGCCCATTGCTTGCCACGATAAATATATGAATCATGCGAGGGCCCGACGCTAGATTTGGATAACTTGGATAATTCTTCAGCAGTAAGTAACTCATCAAATGGAATTATTGTTTGTGCAACCACAGCATCCGGCACATGAGGGTGATCAAGAATTATCAAGTCAAAATCTTCATAAAATTCAATCAGGGGCTGGTCACCGAAATCCAGCAATGAGCGGGCCTGCCAATCAATGGAGATTCCAGTCATTTGTTCGATTGCCCTATCAGCAGCGGTCAGTGACTCTAATCCCCTTGGATGATCCCAGGTCATTCCACGTAATTTTGTCATGATAATAAATCGTATGACTAATTTGCCATGAGCACCAGGGATTTGAGATGTCAGAAGCTGCCTCTAGCCTCATCCTATGTTTACATGGTTTCGGCACAGGGCAATAGATCGCGAACTCACAGAGATTCTTGATGACCATGCTCGGGTGCGAGCAGATGCAACGATGGTGCGAGATTTCTTATTGCGCGTACTTGAAGATAATCGCAATGGGGTTGAGAAGTTCAGTGATGAAGCCTTGGCAGAAGCGGCAGAAATTATTGATCAGGTCGGACCAGGTGCCTTTTATTGGATGTGCGATATTGCCGCGCAGATGGTCACGTTATCGCAGGCATCAATGCAGGGACTGAGCACCAATGTCAGCGTTGAACTGGGAGCGCAGGCAAGTGCGCAAGAGATTGTGCAGTTAGTGGTGCGGCTGCCATAAAAAGGGCTCATTGCCTGCAATAATTTTAGTGAGCTTTCACCCGAAGGCTATTAGCTCGGAGGAAATGTGTTGATGTTAGAAAGCCTGATAGAAAAGATTATCTTCGCTAGTCGTTGGTTATTAGCTCCGCTGTATTTGGGGCTGATGGGTGCTCTGCTGCCAATTCTTTATCGCTTCTTTCACTCTTTCTGGCACATGATCTCTCACATTACAGATATGAGTTCTGGTGAAATAACACTCGAAGTTCTTGAGCTTTTAGATACCGTCCTTCTTGCCAACCTCATCATCATCGTTCTCTTTGCTGGCTATGAGAACTTTGTCTCGAAGATCAAAATCGCTGAAGGCGCTGAAGATCGCCCACATTGGATGGGTCACGTTGATTACAGTGGCTTGAAGATCAAGCTCATCGGTTCATTAGTTGCTATCTCTGTTATTGAATTATTAAAAGACTTCATGCACGAAGGAACTTTCGATGCAAAGCGCGAAGGTTGGCGTATTGGCATCCATATGACTTTTGTGGTCTCAGGCGTTCTCTTTGCCCTGATGGATATGATGGCTGATCGTCACAAATCTCAGCGGTAAAAAGTTCCTACTTGAAGGTAAATCCAACGACCTAGTTTGCGGCTTTACTCTGTTTCAAAAGAAATGAAATAACTTGCTGAGCAAAATCAAGCGGCAGCTTAGGGCTATGTGATCCCCCAGCAATCTTCCAGAATTGCAGATGGGTGTGGGTATCGCACGAGTAATTAAAGATTGTGGTTTCAGTACCCTTGATAGTGGGTTCAAAATCCTTCTTTGAAGTTGCCACAGTGCTGCACTTATTTACAGTTGCAATCTTTTTCATCGTTGTTGTGGCACTTGTATATGAGGAACTATTCATTACTCCCCCGTCAATTTTTATCGTCTTATCGGCTGTGCCGTGGATATTAAGAAGAGAGACTGGGGCTGTGGGAGTGCACTCTGGATCAGAATCCATGGCACCTGCAATGGCCACAATTGCTGCGACTCTATTTGTCTGGCAGGCGAATTCATATGACATAAATGCGCCGTTGCTATGGCCGATCAGGTAGATACGCTGGGGGTCAACTGGAGTCTTCTTATCTATCTCATCAATCAATGAGTTTATATATACAACATCATCAACATTCTGTTTATATTTATTGCAGCACGACTTTGCTGCGTTCCAGAATCGCTTGCCTTCAGAATTCTTTATGCCATCAGGAGTTATGTAGATGATGCCGTTTGCCTTAGCAATGGGTGCTAATTTCATGTAGTTCTCTTGGTGAGCACCAGATGTAGAAGCCGAGTGCAGCAATATCAGTAATGGAGCTGGATTACTCAGGTGATCTGGAAGATTGACGGTGACAGGGCGCTCTCCCCCGATTATGTAGTTACTCGTTGCATATGCAGGTGAAATCAAGGCAAGCAGTAGCGCAATGAGAAGAGATAGGCGCAACTTCATATAACCATCCTGCTATGAAGTGCTCAATTTGTCATACTGGAGAGATACTTAACTCATGAACTTCCGAGAAGCTCGCAAATCTAAGGGGTGGATTGTGCTTCTCGCCTCAGTTCTCGGCATTTCAATCGGTGGCTATTCATTCATTAATAACGCGCTTACCAATCACGTCTACACAGTCAATTGTGGTCAAGTTGATTACAAACCTAAAGTTTTTCTTAAGGTGTGCGGGGACCAGCATGTCGCAATCTCGGATATTCAATGGGATTCCTGGAGTGCCGATGGTGCGCGTGGGAATGCGGTCTATGTTGTTAATGATTGCAATCCAACATGTGCCTCAGGTATGCAAAACCAAGTTGAAGTAAATGTTGTGCTTACTGGAAACACGCCACTGGATATTGTGCGAAGCAAGAGCGTGCTTAATCGACTAGACATTACGACAGTGGATAAGAGTCCTCTGCCCTTAAGTGGCGCTACACGCGAAAGCTGGAACCTTACCTAAACAACGGTGTTATACATACGAGAGAGTGCAAACTCGTGATGGCCACCGAGTTCAGCCTTGGTTTCCTTACCATTTGCTACTTCTAGAATCTCATCAAAGATTCGATCTCCTACTTGAGCAAGAGTTTCTACTCCATCTGCAATCGTGCCGGCATCTAAATCAATCAAATCAGGAATTGATTCAAACATCGGGGTATTCGTTGAAACTTTAATAGTCGGCATAATCGCTGAACCTGTTGGGGTTCCGCGACCTGATGTGAAGACAACGACGTTGATATGACCTGCGCCAAATCCGGCCAACTGTTCAATGTCATGGCCAGGTGTGTCCATAAAATAAAGTCCCGGAACAACTGGCTTTTCACCAAATTCAAGTACACCTGTAAATGGTGCATTGCCAGCTTTCTTAGCTGCACCCAGTGATTTCTCTTCCAGGGTTGAAAGCCCACCTTCAATATTTCCGCGAGACGGTTGTGCCCCACGAATATCAATTCCTTCATAGTTAATCGATGCTTCATAGCGGGCAACCATGGCAACAATCTTCTTTCCCACTTCTGGATCAATTGCGCGAGCTGCAAGTAAATGCTCTGCCCCTAATATTTCAGTTGTCTCACCAAGTACTGATGTGGCGCCCAGTTCTACTAGTCGATCACTTGCCACACCCAGTGCTGGATTTGCTGTAATTCCTGAGAGTGCATCAGAGCCGCCGCATTCAAGACCAAGAACAATCGCACTCCATGGTGCTGCAATACGTTTTTCGGCAACTGCGCCCTTCATGTACTCGTTTGCAACAGAGATTGCCTTCTCTTGCAATTTCTCCATGGATCCTATTTCGGGAAGTGAAAGCGTCGTGAAACGAGTAAGACCGAGAGATTGTGCACCTGCGATAATCTGCTTCTCATTTGGCGTACCAATAGAGAGAAATACGACGGCATAATTATTGGGATTCGCTGCATAACCGGTAAGAGTAAAGAGAATGCGTGGCAGGTCGTTATCAACTTCTCCAGACCAGTCATGGCTAATTGCCACTGCGCCGTTGGATGCGTCGGCAATTGCGCGAGCAGATGATGCAAGTGCTGAGTGCAAAGGCAAGATGAGCACGTGGTTACGTAGCCCCCACTGACCGGTCTCGCGCTTATACGCAAATAGTTGCGACGTCATTACACGCTCCTGACAACACGTGGGGCGCGAATCTCACCGCTGTTATTCTTTTCAGCAATTGTCTGTGTGCCAGATGCAACAGAGTCAATCAGAGTAAGAATCTCATTCAGAATTGCCGATTCATCAATATCAAAGTCAGCACGAATTGCTTGGTGCAGAACACCATTACTTGCAACATTAATCACCGGCATCAAGGGAAAGCCTGAAGTCGGTTGATTCTCATCCGGGAAACTAATGATGATGTGTGCTTTCTCTTGCGCTAATCGCGAGAAACTATCTGCAGAACTTGATTGTGATTCAGAGATAATCACTTCATGGCCGGCATCTTGCAATGCCTTTTGAAGTTCAGTAAGCACCGATACTTCGCGGCCCACATCGATACCAATGCGCAGAGATGTTGTCTCTAGGGTCGCAGGAGGGAAAGCTGCATTTAACTCTTTAGCTGCCTTCACGCCTGCCGCTACTGTGCCCTCAACTCCGCCGCTCTCTTGGATAATTCGATACTGAGTCGATTCATTACTTTCCAGAAGTTTTGCGGCTAACTCTTGCCCTTGAATGGTCTCGCAGCCAAGTGCGATTACCAATACTGAATTCACATTGGGATGATCGGCAAGTGCAATAAAGAAGTTGTCGATACCTGCAACATCATCGCCGATGATTGCGCATCCGTGTTGGTGCGCAAAGGTAACTCCCCCAACTTCTGTTGCGATTCTGCGGGATACATGGGTTGAACAAATGACTGAAGGCAAAATTAACTGGTGATTACGGATACCAACCCCACGATTACCGTGGGCGAAAGCCTTAATGGATGCGCTCATGAGGCCTCCGTTGAAAGGCGATCACCGAGAATATTGTGAACATGAACGTGCTCACCCAGCTTGATGGAGGTCACGGCATGTCCCATCCGTTCGCCGTATTTGATAATGCCTTCACTTTTCGCAATATCGCGTGATGCAATCTTGTGGCCACGTGGAATGTTGTTAAGTACGGAAATCCTGAAGCCATCTTGCTCAATAACATCCCCGGCAACGAGGTCAATGAGGCAGACCGCAATATTGTCGCTGGGATGAAGAATCAATACTTTTCTCATGAGGCGCCTACCTTATCGAATCTGATTGCATCCCATTCAAGGTTGGCTCATCCGTATTAATGAAATATCTTGCCTGGATTCAAAATTCCGTTGGGATCAAGCGCTTTCTTAATCAATTTCATTATGTCAACGGATGCCGACCCAGCCTCTTCCAGCAAAGAATCAATCTTTCCTGCACCAATTCCATGCTCGCCTGTGCAAGTGCCACCCATAGCGATAATTGCAGATGTCATCTCGTGGGTGATCTTGCGAATCTCTTCTAACTCATTTGGATTCTTTGGGTCGGTAATAATAAATGTGTGAAAATTTCCATCAGCTACGTGGCCAAGAATTGAGAACGGGAAACCAGAAGCGCTCAGAATCTTTTCAGAGACAGCAACGGCATCAGCTAACTTGGAAAGTGGCACGGCTGCATCAGTACTAATTCCGCGTTTGCCGGGATGCGCTGCAATTCCTGCCCAATAGGCATTGTGACGAGCTTGCCATAACTTTCTACGTTCGCCTTCTTCGGCAGTCCATTCGAAATCAGTTCCACCAAACTCAGATGTAATCTCTTGAACGACTTGTGCATCTTCTTCAACGCCTCGGGGTGAACCGTGAAATTCAAAGAGCAGAGTTGGCGCTTCTTGCAGAGAAATTCCATCATGAGCGTTTACATTCTTAATCGACTGCGCATCTAAGAACTCACAGCGAGCGATGGCAACACCAGAGCGAACAATTGCGATTGCCGCCTGAACGCCATCTTCTAGCGACTTAAAACGACAGACCGCAGCAGCCATCTTCTCGGGAATTCCAAAGACTCGAAGAGTAATCTCTGTAACAACTGCCAGAGTTCCCTCGGAACCAAC
Source organism: Actinomycetota bacterium (assembly GCA_009923805.1). Lineage (GTDB taxonomy): Bacteria > Actinomycetota > Actinomycetes > Nanopelagicales > Nanopelagicaceae > Planktophila. Next base: position 2,888 of record RFSY01000003.1, on the reverse strand, counting down.
AATGAGTCTTGTTAAATCATAACCTGCAGATAACTTGCGAGTCTCGCGTCCAACTTCCATCACAGTACCGTCTGCGAGAACTGCCGTGAGTTTTAAAACGTTCTCGCGCATAGATCCATAGCGAACAGTTGTCGTACCGGATGCTCCTGTTGATGTCATCCCGCCAATAGTTGCATCGGCGCCAGGATCGACTGAGAAGAAGAGTCCATCTGATGATAATTTTTTATTCAGCGCCATGCGTTTAACGCCAGCTTGAACTCTGACTGTTAAATCATCCGGACTAATCTGCAAAATTTTATCCATCTCACTGATATCTAACGAAATACCGCCAAAGAGAGGAAGCACGTGGCCTTCGAGTGAAGATCCAACTCCGAATGCAACAACTGGAATCTTTTCTGCATTGCAGTAAGCAAGAACTTTAGATACTTCTTCAGTGGAGTGAGCCATAACAACAGCTGATGGTCTTACAGGTGGAAAAGCTGATTCATCGCGGCCATGTGAATCCAGGACTGATTCATTTACGGATACTCGACCTGACACAAGAGCTGAAAGAGCATCTATCTGAGACTGTGAAAGATCAACCCGTGAAGTGATAGCCATATTCAAATTGTAGGGTCGATAAGAATTTTTGGCCCGTTAGATGCGCCACTTATCTTCTTGTCTGACAGGACATCTGCGGTGACAGCAAGCCCAACAGTTGCAGCAACAAGAGGACGTGGGTCAATTTTCCCACTGGAATAGAATTCAATAACAGAGTTGAGTGCGGGTGAACCAGAGAGAATTCCTACGGCCGTAACATCTTTAAGAACTAATCTGCGAGAATCAAATAAACTTGGGGATCCCGCAAATCCAATTAATACCAATCGCCCGCCAGGCTCAACGGCTTCAACAGCTTGTGCTGGAACTTGATGTGAGTTTGTCGCATCGATAACGGCATCAAATCCAACTTTTGATGGAATAAATTCTTGAGAAACTTCCTTGACACCTAAATCTTTGGCAAGTGCCAGAGTTTTTGTATCGAGGCTAATCATGTGCACAGTTGCACCCATAGCCATTGCAAATTGGGCAGCAAGTAAACCAATAGTGCCGCTTCCGAAAATCAATATTGTCTTACCTGGGGCTGCCTGTGCTGCTTGCGCCGCACGTAGTGCATTTCCACCAGGTTCAATCAGTGCGCCCATGGTGTCATCAATGGAATCAGGAAGTTCATAGAGAGCAGTTACTGGAACTAGAAGTTGTTCGGCAAGAGCTCCAGACCAACCATTGCGAACTCCAATTTCATGGCGATCTTCACATAAATGTTGAATTCCAGATAAACATCGCTTGCACTTGCCACACCCAAGCATGGTGTCGCCTGTAACTCGCTTACCAATCCAGTTCTTATCACTTTCAGAACCAACAGAGATAACTGTGCCGCACCATTCGTGGCCAAGGCGCATAGGGAATTTAGCGTGACCTGAATGCAGGTATGGCATGTCTCCATTGAAGAACTCAACATCGGTACCGCAGACACCTACGCGCGCGACCTGAACTACAACTTGGCCAGCTTGTGCAACAGGATTTTCAACTTCTTCGACAGAAGAGTTCTTAGGTGAATGAACGATAAAAGCTTTCATAGCGATAGAACGCAGTAAGCGCTCTTAATCTTCGCTATTGCCATCTTTAACCTTTCCAGATTAATTACATGAACTGTAGCCCCGAAGGGATTCGAACCCTCGTAGCTGACTTGAGAAGCCAGAGTCCTAGGCCGCTAGACGACGGGGCCGTGCCTTAAAAATTACTAGGACAAACATATGTAGTTGTAACTGCAGTACATCGCTGGGGTACCAGGACTCGAACCTAGACTTACTGAACCAGAATCAGCAGGGCTGCCAATTACCCCATACCCCAATATTAAATTTTTACCGTGTGGCAAGGTGAGAAGTTTAGCGTACCGATAGAGCAGAAATTACAGTGCCAGTGCTGCAGAAATGCGGGATAGGCAGGCTTCTTTGCCAAGTAACTCCATAGACTCAAAGAGCGGCGGAGAAATGGTGCTGCCTGTTGTTGCAATGCGAAGAGCGGTAAATGCAATGCGAGGCTTTAGCCCTAACTCTTCAATCAGCGATGCGCGCAGTACTGCTTCGATTGATTCGTGGTTCCACGTCGCGACAGTTTCAAGATCTTTTAATGATCTCTTCAAAATATCCTTTGCACCACTATCGGTAATCTTAGAAACGGCATCAGCATCTACTACAAACTCTTTCACGAAGAGGAATTTAAGAAGCTGTGGTGCTTCATCGAGCTTGACGATGCGCTCTTGAATAATCGGTAGCGCCTTCTTCACGAGCGCAATTTCAGATTCACTACCTTCGATGACCTTGGCATTGATCAAAAAGGGCATTGTCCACGTTGCAAACTCATCCAAGGTCAGCGCGCGAATCTTGTCTCCGTTAATCGCCTCGAGCTTCTTCATATCAAAGCGAGCTGGTGACGAGTGAACCTTTTCAACGGTAAAGAGCTCAGTCAATTCTTTCATCGTTACATTTTCACGATCATCACCGGGTGACCAACCAAGCAGTGCAAGATAATTACAGATTGCCTCAGGCAAATAACCTTGCTCGCGATACCAAGCGATGGAAACTTCACCATTGCGCTTAGACAGTTTGGCATTGTCTTGCCCCATCACAAATGGCAGGTGAGCAAATGCTGGGTAATCCTCGATCTTTACGCCCATCGCTTGATAGACACGAATCTGACGAGGAGTAGATGAAAGTAAATCTTCGCCTCGAAGCACATGTGTAACGCCCATCAAAATATCGTCTACTGCCACAGCGAGTGTGTATAAGGGTGAACCATCAGCACGCACCATCACAAAGTCAGGAACAAACTTGTGATCAAAAGTAACT
>RFSY01000020.1 GCA_009923805.1 Actinomycetota bacterium | reverse complement strand
GGAACATCGATAGTGACAGTGTCATCGGTGTGCAGGACAGTGCACCCAAGTCGGGTGAGCAGATCGGACATGATTTCTACATCGGCAATACTTGGAACATTGCGAATAGTTGTCTTTCCTGTGGCCAAAAGGGATGCGGCCATAAGTTTGAGGACTGAATTCTTAGCGCCGGTAACTGAAACTTCGCCCTGAAGGCGGCAGCCACCGGTGATCCGGAAGCGGTCGTGGGACGAAGATGCCATATCCGAAGTCTACTTATAGGGTAGGCACATGGTTAATTTAACGCGTATTTACACTAAGACCGGCGATGACGGAACAACTTCTCTTGGAGATATGAGCCGCACATCAAAAAATGACCCTCGTCTTGAAGCATATGCAACTGTCGATGAAGCTAATTCAACAATTGGAGTTGTTCTTGCAACCGATGATTTAGCCGATGATGTTCGTGCGCTCTTAGTGCGTATCCAAAATGATATGTTCGATGTTGGAGCAGATCTCTGTACACCCGTCGTTGACGCACCTGCATTTGAACCACTTCGTGTACTTGAATCTCAGATTGTTTATTTAGAGGAACAGATTGATAAGTACAACGCTGATCTAGAAGCGTTACGTTCATTTGTGCTTCCTTCAGGAACACCCGCAGCTGCGCATCTTCATGTTGCGCGCACAGTTGTTCGCCGAGCAGAACGTTGCACATGGGCTGCGATCCACGCATTTGGTGGCGGAGTAAATCCACTTACTGCAAAGTATTTAAACCGTTGTTCAGACTTACTCTTTGTTCTAGCGCGTCATGCAAATAAGAAGATTGGTGATCAACTCTGGGTTCCTGGAGCTAATCGCTAACAACTTTTGTGTAAGTAACACTTGCTGTGTTCTCTGGCTTTAACTCTTGATGACAGACGACTTCAATATCTGAGATGTATTCAAGGGATTCCAGTGGTTCTGGAGAGATAAGTAAAATAGTCTTCACTGCGCGAGCTTCGCTGGATCCAGAGATGGTTCGGAGAGCACCCAACAAGACTTTATCTTTTGAAAATAGATGTGAGTTCACTTCCCACCATAGACAGCCTGGTTCGGCTGCTACTTGAACAGCTCCACAAATAAATTTGCTACATGCTTCAACCTGAGAAGCGAGGTTTCCCTTGGCAGAGATAACTCCCACCAACTCTTTACTTGTTGGAATCCTGGCGTAAACACCTGTTGCATATTCAAAATCAGCAGGAGGCCATTTTGGTTTGGGTGAAGGAGAGACCTTAATTTTCTTTCGAGGTTTTGGTTTAGGTTTTGGCTTCGGCTTCACAACTGGTGCAGTTGTGCTCGTGGATGTGCCACTTGCTTTCGCACTCGGTTTCCCAGACGGTTTCACAGTCGATGTTGGCGTTGATTTACTGGTTGCTTTAGCTTTCCCTGTTGTTGAACTCTTTGTTGTGGGCTTTGTAGTGGGCTTAGTCGCGGGCTTTGCTGTCGATGCTGGAGTAGCTTTCACACTCGCTTTAACTGATGTCTTGGTACTTGGTTTTACCTTCGCAGTGGGTGAAGGTTTTGCAGTGGGACTCTTTGTTGCAGCTTCTGCGCTACCTGCACCAAGTGCCAGTGCAAGAGAAAGTAGCAGAGCAACTTTTTTCAGTCGCGCTCCCATTTGAAGCTGCGAACTGCCCAAACCAATCCCAGTACGAGCCATGCCGTAATAATGGCAAAGGTGCGGCCAGTTTCCCAATTACCGGCAACTTCACGCTGGGCGAATGAATCAGGAAGGAAGACAGATCGAGCACCTTGTGTCATCCACTTCAATGGAAATATCGCTGCGACTTGTTGCATCCAATGTGGAAGATCTGAGAATATGAAAAATACACCACTAAAAAACTGTAGAACTATGACGACTGGGGACACAACTGCAGATGCCCCACGACCACTCTTTGGAACATTCGAGAATGCAATTCCCAGAACAGTGGAACAGGTACTTCCTAGAACTAGTAGCGCTGCAAGAAGCAGCCACTTGTTTGCACTCGTTGGCAGATTTACTCCAAAGAAAATTACACCTGCAGCAAGAAGCAAGAGGACTTGCACTAACATGCTTAAGGTGACCAGGATTGCTTTACCAATAAAGTAACTGCTAGCTGGCATTGGGGTACCACGAAGGCGCTTGAGAGTTCCGAAGTCTCGTTCCATCGGAATCATGATTGCTAGTTGTTGGAAACCAGTATTAACCATGCCAGAGGCAATCATTCCGGCAACGAAGTATTGGCTAAATGTCACACCTTTAGCAATTGAATTAGAAAATACAGAGCCAAATATTGCAAGCAAGATGAGTGGAAAGAGCAGCGTGAAAACAACGGATTCTCGTTGTCGCATAAATTGCTTGATCTCAAGTTTTCCGCGTTCCAAACCGATTGATAGCGCAGTGGGCTTACTCATAAGTGCCACAAATCATCTCTAGATAAATATCTTCAAGTGATGCTCGCTTGACACTGAGTTCGGGAACTTCGCCACCAAATTGCTGCCCAAGTTTCTTAACGAGTTCAGTTGGGTTAGCGCTCTTCTCAGTTTGCAGTTGCTGGCCATCACGCCATGAGACTGTGGCAAGGGAGGTGGCACGTCCGCCTAGTTGGTCGGGTGTGGAAATCTCAATAATCTGGCCGTGATTTATGACTGCAACGCGATCTGCAAGAGCTTCTGCCTCATCCAAATAATGCGTGGTGAGCAGAATTGTTGCCCCTTCATCACGAAGTTTTCTTACGAGTAACCAGAATGCGCGGCGCGCTTCAGGATCGAATCCTGTCGTAGGTTCATCAAGGAAGATGAGTTCGGGATTGCCGATGATTCCGAGCGCCACATCTAAGCGCCGTCTCTGGCCACCAGAAAGTGTGCGACCAAGTGCATCTGCTTTATCGGTAAGTCCAACAAGTTCAATGACGTCACGAGCATCTTTTGGATTTGCGTAATATTTTGCAAAGTGTGAAACAGATTCGAGGACAGTTAAATCACCGGCATCGTTGGTGGATTGCAGAACAATTCCAATGCGGTCTCGCCAGCTTTGTCCGGCTCTGCCTTTGGTAGCGGGATCAAAGCCAAGAACTTTTACCTCGCCAGAATCGCGGTCTCTGAATCCTTCAAGAATTTCGACTGTTGTGGTTTTTCCTGCGCCATTTGGTCCAAGCAGAGCAAAGATTTCGCCCTGCTCGATCTCGAGAGCGAGCCCATCGACAGCCTTCGTGGAGCCATAACTCTTGCGTAGCCCCGCAACGCTGATGACCTTACTCATATGGCCATCTTGTCACTATTTGCGCAGAAGTGCGAGAAAATATAGCCATGAGCCCGCGTAAGAATTATCCCAAAAATCGTAGGCCCAAGAATTCTGATGATGACCGCGTAATTAATCCTTCAAATCAAAGTTTCGAAGAAGATGAAAATGGTTTATGGATTGTAAGAAAATTAACTGGTTCCAGTGCTAATAAACCATATCGATGTCCGGGCTGTGATCAAGTAATTCCTATGGCAACGCCACACACGGTTGCTTGGTTAGATGGCGATGAAGATAACCGTCGTCACTGGCATAACGCATGCTGGAGCAAACGAAATAATCGAGGGCCCCGCACAGAGCGCACACGAAATGCGCCGCGGTATTAATTACAGATTAACTCCAGCGACCTTTAAGAAACTTAGTTACTCCAACAATTAACTTATCGTTTCCGCTTGTGCGAGAAAAGCTTGTGAAAGCAATTGGCAACTGAAAACGAGCGCGCACCACGGTGCGAGGATAGGTAAATTCTAGAATTCCTTCGGGTCCGTGAATACGGCCATAACCACTGTCTTTAACTCCACCAAATGGAACTGAATCCACAGCAGCAAAAGAGATAACAGAGTTAATTGCGACCATTCCAGTGTGCAGCTGTGAAGCAATCTGCTGTCCACGTCGCTTTGACCACACGGACGCACCTAGCCCATAGCGAGATGCGTTAGTGAGTTCAATTGCCTCCGCCATATTTTTCACACGGTTGATTGCAATAGTGGGTCCAAAGGTTTCTTCAGTCATTGCAATCGAATCTTCAGGCACATCACATAAGACAACTGGCTCAACGAATGGGGCCTTTACTGACTCTGATCCACCCATCAAAACTTTTGCACCTCGTGCAATTGCATCATCGATATGGCTTTGAATAATTGGAATCTGCTTAGGCATTGTGGTGGGGCCATATTTTCCATGTCCTGGCGCACCTGGGTGAATATCTTTAGCAATCTCGAGAACTTTCTCAATGAACTTATCAGCAACACGCTCATCGACATATACGCGCTCTGCGCCGATGCAAGTCTGGCCTGCATTAGAAAATGCAGACCACACTGTGGCATCTGCTGCCCGCTTGATATCGGCATCATGAGCGACAATAACTGGATCTTTTCCGCCGCATTCAAGAACAACTGGAGTCATATGAGATGCGCAGGTAGCGGCAACAATCTTTGCAGTCCGTGTTGAACCAGTAAAAGCTAATTTATCTACGCCGCTTTCACAGAGAAATTTTCCGGTTTCCCCAAGTCCTGTTATGCATGTAAAGACATCTGAAAGCAGCGATGAATCTGCAAAAGATTGCGCCAAGTATTGACCAACACCTGGTGTGTACTCACTTGGCTTAAAGACAACGGTATTTCCTGCAGCAAGTGCGTATGCAATAGATCCGATAGGAGTGAAGACTGGGTAATTCCACGGGCCGATTACGCCAACAACTCCAACTGGTGAACGCTCAACGGTGGCAGACATATTTGCCATCAATAAACCAGGTGAGCGGTGAGAAGTGCGCATGACAGATTCGGCATGGCGAGCAGCCCATGCAATGTGGCCAGCAGCAAGTGCAGCCTCCAACTTGGCATCACTGATGGGCTTTCCTGTTTCGTGGGAGACAAGTGCAGTGAGTTCATCAACATTGGCAAGTAAATCTGTACTCCACTTAAGCAAAACTTTGCGTCGTCCACGAAAGCCAAGTTCGCGCCACATCTGGGAAGCTGCACGAGCAGTTGCAACCGCGCTACGAACCTCTGCTTCGGTGTGCTGCGGATATGAAGTAATTACTTCACCAGTTGCTGGATTATGTGAGTCGAAAGTTGCCACGTTGGTAAGAGTCATAAGCCAAGACTAGACTGCAACTATGTCGGAACCAATCCGCCCAAGCACAATTTTTCCCGCTACCCGCACCCCGTTTACGGTAACAACGGCTGATGGTGAGGTATTAATAGGCGAGGTCAGCACACCATTATCAAATCCCACTAGTGCAATTTTATGTTGCCATCCCAATCCAACTGGTGGCGGAATGATGGATAGCCATATCTATAAGAAAGCATCTAATCGCTTACCTGCGATGGCAGGTATCACCGTGATTAGATTTAACACCCGCGGAACAACGAGTGAAGCGGGAACAAGTACTGGTAGCTACGACAATGGCCGCGCAGAAAAATATGATGTTGAAGCGATGGCTACTTATTGTTTTGATGAATTAAAGTTAAAAGAGTTGTGGGTCATCGGATGGTCCTTTGGAACAAGTATCGCTATCAGCCATGCTCGTGACTCACGAATTAAGGGGCTCATCCTTTTAAGCCCAACACTTTTAGATATTGTTGAGGGAGATCTTGAATTTTGGGCAGCAGATGGCAGGCCAGTCATTGCTCTTATTCCTGAACACGATGATTATTTAAAGCCAGATGCGGCTCGCACACGCTTTGCGGTTATTCCTCAGACAGAATTAATTGCAGTTGATGGCGCCAAACATCTTTGGGTTGGTGAACCCTATGTTCATCGAGTACTCAGCGAGATTACTCGAATTGTTGCTCCTGAACGATTGCCGCTACCGACTGAGATTTAAGATTTTTCAGCGCGTGGAAAAACAACTTCTTCCAAAATCAAGATAATTGATGCTGCAACCGGCACTGCAAGAAGGCCACCGACAAGGCCCAAAAGCGAAGTTCCGATGAGCGCTGAAATGATTGTGACAGCTCCAGGAACAGCAAGCGTGCGCTTCATAATCTTTGGGGTGAGAATGTAGTTCTCAATTTGAACATAGACGACATAGCCAATGAATGCAGCAAAGCCAATTGCTACCGATTGAGTAAGAGCGATGATGGTGAAGATTCCACAACCTAAGAAGTGACCGATAAGCGGAACCAGTCCGCAAACGAAAATTACGATTCCGATTGCAATCGGTGAAGGAAGTCCAAGGATGAGACCAAAGATTGTGATGAAGAAGGCTGCAAGAAATGAGACAAGAATCTGACTTCCGACAAAGGCACCGACCCGTGAAATAATTGCATTAGTCAAGGCTGCAAATCGTGGGCGACGGCTGGCTGGGACAAGTTTCAAACCGAGATCAACTGCCTGAGGCAGCGAAGTGATGAAGTAGAGGGTTAGTACAAGAATTGTTAACCCCGTGAAAGTACCGGAAAGAACGCTTTTACCAACACCGATGACTCCGCCAAACGCGGAGATGAGCAATGTGCCATCTGAGGTAACTGAACTGAGTCGCTTCTGCAAGGTATCAATCACACCGTAATGGTCATTGATATTTGCAATAGTCGGATTGTTCTTGAGCTGATCTAGTAGCGATGGGGCAATTTCAATCAGATGCGTGCCCTGTGAAACTAGTGGAGGAACGAGAAGTGTCCCAAAGAGAATTACTAAAAGAATTACTAGACCGAAAATTACAGAGACTGCGCCAGCTCGGGATAAGCCTCGTTTGCGAATAGCTTCAACTGCGGGATTCAAACCTGTTGCCAAGAAGAGTGCGACTAAAATTAATACAAATACTTGGCTTGCACTTGCTAGTGCACGCATCAATACAAATGCTGTGAGCGCGCCCACAGTTGCAACAAAACCAAAATAGAAAGGATGTCCGCGATCGATGGGAGCACCAGCTGCTCCAAAGTCAGGCTGGATTGGTGATTCTTTTGGTTTTCTTTTGATACGGTCTGAAATAGCCATGCTTTATTGTAAAGCGTAAGAGAGAATAACCCCATGGCGTTACAGATAACTGGTCTCGGCGAGGAAATCGCGGCAGTTACTGGCCTGCCGTGGAATATTCCGCTGGAGGAGTGGCCAGAAGATCCGATGCTCGCTGAGAAGCGAGGAATTTCGCGCCATATTGTGCGCCTGGTTCGCTCTACTGATGCACCAGATTCTGAGGTCTATGCCGTCAAGGAGACGGTCTCTGAATTTGCTAACCGCGAATACAAAATTCTGCGCGAGCTTACTCAGCTTGATTCACCCAGTGTGCAATCAATTGCGGTAATTGAAGGACGCACGGATAAGAATGGTGAAGAGCTGCCTTGTGCACTTGTTACGAGATTTTTGCCCTACTCACTTCCATTTCGCGTAGTACTCAGCGATAAGCATGTAACTGCAGAAGATGTAACGATGATGGCTAATGCGCTTGCGCTCCTGTTAGTTCGATTGCACCTTCTAGGATTTTGGTGGGGTGATTGCTCACTTTCAAATACTCTCTTTCGCAGAGATGCCGAAGGTTATGCAGCATATCTAGTAGATGCTGAAACTGGAGAATTTCAAAAGACGTTGACCAATGGCCAACGTGAACATGATTTAGAGATTGCACACTTCAACGTTGCTGCTGAACTCGAAGATCTGCAACTCTCTGGCGTTCTTTATCCAGGAATGGACCCCATTCGAGCAAGTACTGCGCTGATCAAGCGATATCACCGTTTATGGTCTGCGTTGAAAGATAGACAAGTACTTGATCCAACAGATCGCCATGCGGTGGAGCGTGCGATGCGTCAATTACATGATCTCGGTTTTGCGGTGGAAGAAGTTTCAGTTTCAATGGAGGAAGGCGAGAATGCGGGTAGGTTAATTTTCCAACCTAAACTTGTCGCAGCTGGATATCACAAGAATAGACTTCGCGAATTAATGGGGCTTGATACCGAAGAGCTTCAAGCAAAGAGGCTACTGGCATCATTCGATAGATTCCGTGGACGAGAAAAATCTCCTAAGCCGCCCATCAACGATTCGGCACGACGTTGGCTCAATGAAGTCTTTAAGCCAACTGTTGAATTAATTCCACCAGAACTTCAGGGAAGAATTGAATTAGCTCAGTTCTTCCATGAAACCCTGGAACATCGTTGGTATCTCAGCGAAAAAGCAGGACATGACGTGGGTCTTGAATTCGCTGCGAAGTCATACGTCTCAGATGTTCTTCCATATCGCCGTGATTCTGGCGTGGATGTGCGTCTTGATGGCATGATGCAACCGTGAGCCTCCCACCAAATTTCTCTCAAGCAGTAGATCTCAGTTCCCTTGGAAAACCAGCGCCTGACACAACTACTCCAATGCCCGGAGTTGAAGTAAATCCACAGAATTTACAGGCAGAACTTCTGCCGCTTTCAGTGACAAAACCAGTTGTTGTTCTTTGCTGGAGTGCCCGTTCACCCGGATCTGTAGAAACATTGCGAGCACTAGGAAATTTAGAGGCGGCAGATTCCGGTAAATGGTTATTGGCGCATGTCGATGTTGATACCCAAGCTCCAGTTGCGCAAGCTCTGCAAGCTCGCATAATTCCACACGGTGTTGTCTTCATCAATGGGCAAGTAATTCCATTCTTAGAGCAACCACTGAATGAGACACAATTGCGTGAAGTCATTAACAAGATTCTTACTGTTGCAGCTGAACAAGGAATTGGTGAAGAGCCAGCAGTTCCTACGGAACCAGAAGAAGATGAAGCACTCGCGGCACTTGATAAAGGTGATTATGAAAGTGCCGAGGCTGCATATAAGAAACTATTGGAACGAAAGCCCAACGATAACTTTGCAAAGTTTGGCCTAGCCCAAGTGCAGCTGCTTCTACGCACTGAAGGTATTGATGGACAGAAAATAATGGAGGATGCGGTTTCCCACCCAGACGATATTTCTATTCAACTTAGTTGTGCAGATATTGAAATCATGAGCGGATACCTTGAGCCTGCTTTTGAGCGCCTACTTCGTCTTGTCGTGATTCTTAATGGTGATGAGCAGAAGACTGTGAAAGATCGATTACTAGAACTATTTGCCCTGGTTGATCCAGCTGATCCACGGGTAATCAAAGCGCGTGCTCAGTTAGCGAATGCACTCTTTTAATGGCGCAGGAGATTGACCATAAGCTTGAAAAGAAATTAATTCACGCACTTTTTTTCTGCTTTGGCTTTGGAATAATGGCGTGGATTCCTCGCTTTCCAGAAGTAAAGGCAAATCTTCACCTGAATAACGGAGCATTCGGTTCGATTATGAGCACCGGCTCCATTGGCGCCTTCTTTGGATTACTTACAGTCGGCCATGTCATTCATAAATACGGGGCATTTAAAGTCACTATTGCCGCCATTCTGATTCTTTATTCGAGTCTAGGCGTTCTAGTTCATCTGCACACAAGTTTTCTCTTCTTGATTTTTAATATTGCATTTGGTTTCGGAATAACGGCAGTACACGTCTGTATAAATTCTCAAGCATTTCATTTCTTGCAGAGAAGCACTATTAACGTGATTACTACCAGCTCTGGATTTTGGAGCACAGGATCGCTTTTAACAGCAATCCTCTCGGGGCTATTGATTGGCCGAGTTGGATTAGTTGCCCACATGGATACTTTGGCCGTAGTGCTCTCATTAATTATGATTGCAATAATTATCCGCCTCAGATCAGTTTTGCTTGTACCTAATATAAAGAGCGAACACGATTACACAATTAGAGAGATTTTTACCTCATTTAAAGTTGATTGGCCGGTTAGCCTAGGGATGGCATGCGTCGTATATCTTGAGTTTGCCTTGGGGGACTGGGGAACAATCTTCACAAAAGATCGCCTCAATCTCTCTGGAGGGTTAAGTGCGTGGCCATTTATCATCTTCACATCGATGATGATTGCTGGACGATTATTAGTTCACAGATTCTTAAAACATGCACCGCTGCATATCTGGGTCAAACGCGCTGCACTCTTCGCTGGGTTTGGATTCGCCGGTTGCATTACGGTAGCTACTCAACTTCCCGAAAGTTTAAAGTGGTGGTCCTACGCGCTCTTTATTCTTGGCTTTGCCATGGCGGGACTCGGCTCTTCTTTCACAGCGCCATCCTTCTTTGCTGCCGCAAATCGCAGATCTAAACTGCCTAGCGCTGTTGTAGTTGGCCAATTCGGAGTCGTAAACACTGTACTCATATTTGTTATTAAATGGATTGTTGCATGGACAATTCAATTTTCTGGTTCTACCGCACTCGCCCTGATGATCCCAGCTGCTTTGATGATTGCAGGAGCCTATTTCACGCAAGCACTCAAAGCTGATTCAGTAGCGAAGAGCTAACTTCGATTTATCAGCCTGAACCTTCTGTGTTTCCAGCATCTGCTGAACGCACATCGAAGATTCGGTACTTATCAATTGCCTCTTGCACCACAGATTCCTTCACATCGCCTGCCTTTGCAAGCTCTGCAAGAGTTGCAACGACGATTGACTCGGCATCAACTTTAAAGTGACGACGAAGAGCACCACGAGTATCAGATAGACCAAATCCATCTGTGCCAAGTGAGTGGAATTGATTTGGAACCCACGGAGAAATTTGATCTTGCACAGCGCGCATGAAGTCAGAGACTGCAATGACAGGACCTTCAGTTCCACGGAGCTTGTCGGCAACATAGGCAGTCTTCTTATTTCCAGGATTGAGCATATTGTGACGATCTACTTCTAGACCATCGCGACGAAGTTCATTCCATGAAGTAACTGACCAGACAGAGGCGGCAACGCCCCAATCTTCTTGTAGCAACTTCTGTGCCTTAAGCGCCCAGTTAACGCCAACACCGGAAGCCAGAATTTGTGCATTCTTCTTACGCTGCTTGGAGACACCGGCATAGAGATAAATTCCCTTGAGCAGACCTTCGACATCCAAATGATCTGGTTCGGCAGGTTGCATATATGGCTCGTTGTAAACGGTCATGTAGTAATAAATGTTTTCGCTGTTCTCGCCATACATACGACGCAGACCATCTTTAAAGATATGTCCAACTTCGTATGCAAATGCTGGGTCGTATGCAACAACTGCAGGGTTGGTTGCTGCCAGAAGATGTGAGTGACCATCCTCATGTTGCAGACCCTCACCATTAAGAGTGGTACGCCCTGCTGTTGCACCAAGGACGAATCCTCGAACCAACTGGTCAGATGCTGCCCAGAATGCATCTCCAGTGCGTTGGAATCCAAACATTGAGTAGAAGATGTAGATAGGAATCATTGGTTCGTTATGTGTTGAATATGAAGAACCAACGGCGGTAAATGATGCGACAGATCCGGCTTCGTTGATTCCTTCGTGGAGAATGATGCCCGTAGTTGATTCCTTATAGGACAACATCAATTCGCGGTCCACAGCTAAATACTGCTGGCCGTGAGGTGAATAGATCTTCAGTGATGGGAATAATGAATCAAGACCAAATGTGCGAGCTTCATCAGGAATGATTGGAACTAAGCGGCTGCCCAGTCCTGGATCTTTAACGAGATCCTTGAGCATGCGCACAAATGCCATTGTTGTGGCAATTTCCTGCTGACCTGAACCACGTCGAACAGATTCATAAACTTCATCTGCAGGTTGTGGCAATGGACGAGAGACCTTGCGACGGCTTGGAATAGATCCACCAAGTTCGCGGCGGCGCTCTTCGAGATACTTCATCTCTGGAGAATCTGCAGGTGGACGGTAGTAAGAAGGCAAATACTTATCCAACTTGTCATCAGTGAGCGGAATATTTAGACGATCGCGGAATTCAATGATGTCCTCAAGAGTCATCTTCTTCATCTGGTGCGTTGAGTTACGTGCTTCAAAGTGGGAACCAAGTGTCCAGCCCTTAATTGTCTTTGCAAGGATGACTGTTGGCTTTCCATTCTTCTGCACTGCTGCTGTGTATGCAGCAAAGAGTTTGCGGTAATCGTGACCTCCGCGCTTAAGTCCCCAGACTTGCTCATCTGACCAACCAGCGATCATCGCAGCTGTTCGTGGATCGCGACCAAAGAAGTGCTCGCGAACAAATGCTCCACTTTCTGCCTTAAAGGTTTGGAAATCTCCATCAAGAGTTGTATTCATTAAGTTAACAAGTGCGCCTTCGCGATCTTGTGCCAATAGTGGATCCCACTCGCGGCCCCATACAACCTTGATGACATTCCATCCGGCGCCACCAAAGATTGATTCGAGCTCTTGAATAATTTTGCCGTTACCGCGCACGGGACCATCAAGGCGCTGCAAGTTACAGTTCACAACAAAAGTTAAATTATCGAGCTTCTCACGTGATGCTAAACCGATTGCGCCGATTGTGTCGACTTCATCCATTTCACCATCGCCAAGGAATGCCCAAACATTCTGGTCACTTGTATCTTTGATTCCACGGTTATGTAAGTAACGATTAAAGCGTGCTTGATAAATTGCATTGATTGGTCCAATACCCATTGACACTGTTGGGAATTGCCAGAAGTCAGGCATTAAACGTGGGTGAGGATACGAAGAAAGTCCGCCTGCTTGATGCGACAGTTCTTGGCGGAATCCATCTAGCTGATCTTCTGTAAACCGACCTTCAAGAAATGCGCGTGAATACATTCCGGGACTGGCATGTCCTTGGAAGAAAATTTGATCTCCGCCACCAGCATGATCTTGCCCGCGGAAGAAGTGGTTAAAACCAACTTCATAGAGTGAAGCAGATGATGCATAAGTAGAAATATGTCCACCGACGCCAACGCCTGGACGCTGCGCACGGTGCACCAACATCGCTGCATTCCATCTATTAAATGCACGAATGCGACGCTCAATTGCTTCATCGCCAGGGAATTGCGGTTCGTGTTCTGGAGAAATTGTGTTGATGTAATCAGTTGTGCGAAGTTGTGAAATTCCAATGTTCTTCTCTTGTGCGCGACGAAGTAGTGAAAGCATCAAATAACGCGCGCGAACTGGGCCAGCTGCTGTCAGCGCTGCATCGAAGGACGCTTGCCACTCAGCAGTTTCTGCTGGATCGGTATCTACCAATTGGTCAATTATCTGATCTGGGAATGCACCGAATTCAGTCATAGCCGTATTCTCGCTCAAAACGGGGGCAAGTACAAAAAAATACGCCTCAGTATCCGATAACCCCTTGTAAAAATTCGTCTCATCCGTTGGACTTATCCCGTGGATATGCGCATGGGATTTGCTAAAGGAGAGCTCGTCCTCGAGGTAGGACATGGGTCAGATTGTGATTCTGCTCTCCGTGATGAAATTATGAAAGTCACCGGCACCAAATTTCTTGAAGAGACCACCAATGAAGTTGTCGATGCGGTCTTGATCTGGTTTCGCCAAGATGATGGCGATCTCGTAGATGAATTAATGGATGCAATGACATATCTTTCTGAGACAGGACCAATATGGGTGCTCACACCAAAAGTTGGTCGCGAAGGCCATGTGGAACCAAGTGATATTCAAGATGCAGCCCCAACATGTGGACTCAATCAAACATCAACGATTGCTGTTGCATCAGATTGGACTGCAACTCGTCTGGTGGCACGAAAAGCAGTCAAGCGATAGATTCGCGCAATGACAATCGCAATCGGACAGGCAGCCCCAGATTTTGAACTTAAAGATCAAACTGGAACAAAAGTTTCACTCTCATCTTTTAAAGGCAAGAAGAACGTAGTCGTTCTCTTCATCCCATTCTCATTTACCGGAACTTGCACAGGCGAACTCTGCGCAATCCGCGATGACCTTGCATCTTTCCAGAACGATAACGTTCAAGTTCTTGCAATCTCTTGCGATTCTATGCACACACAGAAATTCTTTGCCGAGCAAGAGGGCTATAAATTCCCAGTACTTGCAGATTTTTGGCCACACGGCGCTGCAGCAAAGTCATATGGAATCTTCAATGAAGATCTTGGTTGCGCAATGCGCGGAACATTCATCATTGATAAAGAAGGCATTGTTCGCTGGCAGGTAGTAAATGGCCTTGGCGATGCGCGCAATAATGGTGATTACAAGAGCGCTATCGCAGCGCTCTAATTTCGCTTAACGCACGCACGATTTTCCTACTTTCGCATATATAAAGTAGTATTCGCGAGCAGTACAAGCCGGGTGGCTAGCTCAGTGGTAGAGCGCCTCGTTTACACCGAGGATGTCGGGGGTTCGAAACCCTCGCCGCCCACGTTTATTTCAATTCTTATTAACGATTGCAAGTCTTGCCTTAATTAATTTCTTTAGCAAGGTTTTTGATAGCGGTTTATCAATTGGCACATGTAGGGCAGCCTTACTTCTGCTGAACTTTGCTAGCTCTTCAGGGAATTGGTGGAGAACCGATCCGCTGAATGGGTAGTAGCCAACATGATTTCTATTAGCCAATAGGCCAGCCACGATATCGCCATCGACTTTGAACGCGGGCATTCCGTAACTGATGACTTCCTCAGCATCAGGAATGATTTCTAGAATGCGATTTCGCATCTCAATCATTGTTTCTCGCTGTGGTTTTGGTGCGGAGTTATACATCTCCTTGACAACTGGAGGAATGCGTTTTGCCATGAGTAAATTATCGCAGAAACGTGACCAGAAAAATGACCACTATTTGGAGGGTGAGAGATAGCGGTGAGGGGATAGCACTTCATTTTGTTTTTAGTAGATAATGCTCAAATGAGAAGAAGCGCCGCAATTCTTGGACTGATTTTTACTATTTCCGTATCTGGAATTAGTGGGGCATTTGCACATGCACAGGTAGAAGGAATGAATCCAAAAAAGGGCGCTGTTCTTAATTCATCTCCTAAAACTGTGTGGATTGAATTTGGAGAAAAATTACTTGTGCTAGATAAGAGCCATATTAATTCCTTAACTGTCAGTGATTCATCTGGTAAAAGAATTGATAAGGCTCCAGCAGTTATTAATGGAACGAGAGCAACTGCAAAATTAAAGGGAGTTCTTTCTGCCGGTAAATATGTGGTCAACTATCGTGTTGTTTCAGAAGATGGCCACGAAGTCAAAGGTAGTTACTATTTCAGCGTCAAGTAGCGTTGGGTGCTCTCGGTAAAGTAAGGTTGGCCTCAGAATTACATAAGGATCGACCAAAAATTCTCAAAAGGAGAACGCCGTGAAAGCTAGCGCCAGCGACCAGCGTTCAATCCTTGATATTCAAAAGTTTGATCTCCAATCTGCGACCCTTAGAAATAAGGCTGCGACTCTGCCAGAACTTGCTGAAATCACTTCCACAACTATCAAGCAAAACAATGCCCGCGACCTACGCATTGCAGCAGAGACCGAACTCAGCGATGTGAAGCGCGAGCTTGCTCGAGCAGAGGGCGATGTTGAACAGATTGTCACTCGCATTACTCGAGATGAGACTCGTCTTTCATCTGGTACTGGTTCGGCTAAAGAGTTAGAACAAACTCAACATGAACTAGGCACTCTTGCCGTGCGTCGGGCTGAACTCGAAGAGATTGAACTTGAAATTATGATGCGCGTGGATGCAATTAAAGAACGCATTTCAGATCAGAGTAAGGAAGAGTCTGAGCTGGGGGCAGTGATTGCAGATCTCAATATCCGTAAAGAGAATGCTTTGGCTGCAATCAATACCGAACTTGAGGGAATTGAAGCCGATCGCAAGGCAACGACTGCATCTGTTTCACCCGAATTTCTTGCTCTCTATGAGAAAATTAGAGAAGGAAGCCACGGAATAGGTGCGGCAGTTCTCGCCGGAAATCAATGCAAGGGATGTAATTTAACTTTGAACACAATTGAACTGCAGAGAATTGGTTCACTTGCTGAGGATGAAGTCGTTCGCTGCGAGGAATGTCGCTGCATATTGGTGCGTGATCACTAATGGCTCGCCACTTTAAATTAACCGCCGATGGTGGATCCCGTGGAAATCCTGGTCCTGCGGGGTATGGAGCCGTCGTTACTGAAAGCGGCAAGATAGTGGCAGAACTCTTTGATGTGATTGGAACTGCCACAAATAACGTTGCCGAATATAACGGTCTGCTCGCTGGTCTTTCACATATTCATCAGTTAGATGCTAGCGCCACAGTTGAAGTTGCGATGGATTCCAAATTAGTTGTTGAGCAAATGTCAGGTCGCTGGCAGATTAAGCACGCGGATATGCGCGATTTGGCTAAACAATGCCGCGATGCCCACAGTCCAACTCTTGTTACTTATTCATGGATTCCACGTGATGAAAATTCACACGCTGATCGTCTGGCAAATAAGGCACTCGATGGTGGAAGTGCACACAAACCAGCACCTGTGATTCAACAGAATTACCTCACTGATCGTCTTCGTAGCGCAGAGATTCCGACATTCATTTATTTTGTGCGCCACGGTGAAACAATTCTTACACCAGAACGTAAATTCTCCGGCATAGGTGAACTCAATCCAGAGCTGATGCAAGACGGTCTAGATCAAGCCGAGTTAGTGGCCGAAGAAGCGGTAAAACTTGGGGCAGATATTTTGATTGCATCACCATTAAATCGCACACGCCAAACCGCTGAAGCCATTTCGCGCACCACCGGATTAGAAATAATCTTTGATGAAGCATGGTTCGAACTTTCCTTTGGAACATGGGATGGCAAGTCCATTGAAGAGATACGAGAGCAAGAGCCAGATAACTATCAAGCGTGGCTGAACTCAACTTCGTATGCACCTGGTGGGGGCGAGTCATATGACGAAGCATCTGTGCGCATCGATGAGGCGCTAGAAAAACTGGTGGCCGAGTACCCAGGCAAAAAGATCATCGTTGTCACCCACAATGGCGTAATTAAGACTGCGGCAAAACTAGCAATGGGCGGCCCTGCAGATTCAGTTTTCCATATGGATGCATCCCCATGTTCAATTACTTCTGTATCTATCTGGCCATCAGATGGCTTGCGAGCACTCCGATCTATGAATGAAAGAGGACATCTACGTTGATTACATCTACGGAATGGCTAGTAACAGTTGCAGTCTTAGGTGCCATGATTCTTCTGGATATGACTTTTGCGATTGTGCGGAGAAATAAAGC
>RFSY01000019.1 GCA_009923805.1 Actinomycetota bacterium | reverse complement strand
CGCATCGAAGGTGAATCAAAGAGAATGGGTTCACTCGTTGAAGATTTATTGCTCCTAGCGCGCCTAGATCAAGCACGAGATATGGAATTTAAGCCGGTAGATATGAATACTGTGATCGCAGATGCCATCGCTTCATCGCGAGCTGCAGGCCCTGACCATCCCATTAGTGTGGCCATCCCAGATGAAGAAATTTTTATGTTGGGTGATGAGACACGTATTCACCAAGTTATTGCAAATCTTCTTGCAAATGCCCGTGCTCATACTGCAGTTGGAACTCCCATAACAGTCACCATGAGCGCTGATGATTCATCGGTTCGTGTATCGGTTGCAGATAAAGGTCCGGGCATGAGCGTTGAAGATCAGCAACGCATCTTTGAACGTTTCTATCGCGCCGATAGTTCACGTGCACGTACTGGTCAAGAAGGAAGTGGCCTAGGACTTTCAATTGTTGATGCAGTAATGAAAGGCCATGGAGGCAGTGTCAGGGTTGATTCTAAAATTGGAGAAGGTTCTACCTTCACCTTGCAATTCCCGCGTAGCCAGAGTTAAGAGCTAGTAGGTCCCAGTGATTCCATCGCACGCAAAGTCGCGATACGTTCTTCAATCGGTGGGTGCGTACTAAATAATTTAGAGACGCTCTTTCCATCAAGCGGTGATTCAATCCAGATATGTGCAACGGCATTTGATTTCTGTCTAACAACTGTCGAATCAGCAGCAAGTACTTCTAAAGCTTTGCGTAGCCCTGCGGGATTTCGAGTGAAAGAAACTGCAGTCGCATCTGCAAGTGCTTCACGTTTTCTAGAGATTGCAGACTTCAACAGCATCGCAGCTATCGGTGCCAGTATCAAGACTGCTAATGAAACAACAAGTGCGAGTGGGTTCTGGTTCTGATCTCTATCTCTGCGTCCACCACCAAACCACATCATCCGCGTTAAGAAGTCACTTAAAATTGCAATTGCACCGGCAGTCGTTGCAGCAACTGCTGAAACTAATGTGTCGCGGTTTGCAACGTGTGACATCTCGTGCGCAATGACACCCTGTAATTCATCACGATCCATCACTTCCAAAATGCGTGTTGTGAAGGCAATAAGTGCATGCTCTGGGTTGCGACCAGTTGCAAAAGCATTAGGTGCACTATCTTCAACAATTGCAACCTTTGGCATTGGCAGGCCACTTGCAATCACAACTTCTTCAATAACATTAAATAGTTCTGGTGCATCTTCGCGCGTAATGAGCTTTGCACCCGTCATGGTTAAAACTAATTTATCTGAGCCGTAATACGATCCCCAGACGCCAATCAGTGCAAAGCCAACAGCTATGGGAACAATTGTTGATGTCGTGCCTGCACCAAAATAAGTTAACGCTGCATATGCAACAAGCCAGGTAAGTGCACCCATAGCGGCGAGCAAGAAATATGTCTTACCCTTATTGGCAGATTCAAGTGCACGAAAGTTATTTTCAGCCATTGAAGAAATTAGAACTTAACGTTAGGAACGTTGCGATCTGTTGGGTTTTCCACTTCATAGAACTCGCGAGCGCTGACTTTGGCCAACCCTGCAAAAAAGCTTGTAGGAATTGTCTTTACAGCGGTGTTGAGCGAGCGAACATTATCGTTATAGAACTGGCGCGCAAATGAAACTTTATTTTCGGTAGTCGATAGCTCTTCTTGCAGTGATAAAAAGTTTGCGGATGCCTTGAGATCTGGATAAGCCTCGGCAACTGCTAGCAATCCACGAAGTGCGTTGGTGAGAGCGCCATCGGCTGCTGCAACATCTGCAACAGTGGAAGCACTGGTCGCCTT
Source organism: Actinomycetota bacterium (assembly GCA_009923805.1). Lineage (GTDB taxonomy): Bacteria > Actinomycetota > Actinomycetes > Nanopelagicales > Nanopelagicaceae > Planktophila. The sequence goes on along the minus strand of RFSY01000019.1, from coordinate 15,256 downwards.
TGCGCGAGCTGCAACAACTGCATCAAATGTTCCTTGTTCGTGCTTTGCATATCCTTTTACGGTCTCAACCAGATTGGGAATTAAATCAGCACGACGTTTGAGCTGAACTTCGATCTGAGCGAATGCTTCATCGACTGTAATATTTAAACGCACGAGTCGGTTATATTGAGCTATGACAAAGAGAACGAGAAGTGCGATAGCTCCGATAACAATATATTTCATACCTTATTCAACCCCTTAGGCCTGGTTGTTATTCCCCCAGATAAAAGTATTTGGGTGGTTACTTGATTTTACTCTGGTGGAAATTCATAAAGGAACGACTTGGAGTAGGCCCGCGTTGTCCTTGGTAACGCGAAGCGTAAATTGCCGATCCATATGGGTGTTCTGCTGGAGACGAGAGTTTGATGAGACAGAGCTGACCAATTTTCATGCCTGGGAATAGCTTCACTGGCAGATTGGCAACGTTGGAAAGTTCGAGAGTGATATGTCCAGAAAAACCCGGATCAATAAATCCAGCAGTTGAGTGTGTAAGTAGACCAAGGCGGCCGAGTGAAGATTTTCCTTCTAGGCGCCCTGCGATGTCATCAGGAAGTGTGATGATTTCATAGGTGCTTGCCAGAACGAATTCACCTGGGTGCAAGATAAATGCTTCGCCATCTTCGGCAATCACTTCGCGTGTGAGCTCGGGTTGTTCCATAGATGGATCGATCACTGAATATTTATGGTTCTCAAAGACGCGGAAGAATTTATCCAGGCGCACATCCACCGATGATGGTTGGATCATCGCCTCATCAAAAGGTTCAACGGCTACGCGGCCGGCAGTTATTTCGGAGCGAATATCGCGGTCACTGAGAAGCACGGGCAGAGCCTATAACGCCTTCTGGTTAATCAAGGGGATCGTTCGCCCATAGCCAAATATTTCTATCTTCCGGGGTGCCTTCCAGTGATTCAAAGGAGTTGATGCCCTCACGATGACGCTGCCAATCATTGGCAGCCAGAAGCCTTGAGAATCCTGCAAGTGCCACTGGGTCACTTAACTCTTTCTCGCTTCCTTTAAATAACAACGGTCCAGCATGATCGATGATTGAAGTTCCAATAACAATCTGGTCATGCTCAGCTTTCATGATTTCGATAACGCGAGATTGTTGTGGCCAATCAATATGTGAACCTGTGCGGATCTCCCAGAATGCATGTGTGCCATCACTCTTTACACACTCTTGAATCTTATGATCGTGTACATGTCCTGAGAACCAGAGAATAACGTTGGGATACTTCTCAAGAAGTTCTCGAACTTCTTTTTCAAGGGCAGGCTCACCCACGCCGTCTGGCACATAGCCATTAAATAAATTCTCAAGCGGGTGATGTGAGGAAAGCACAACATACTTATCTTTTGATGCCTCCAGTAATTCATGAAGCCATTCAAATTGTTCACGGTGAATACATCCTTGCCAACCACCAAATCTATTGACTGTATCTAGACCAATCAGACGAACTCGTGCACCGATATTGCGATACCAATATGCAGTCTCTGGCTGCTCGTGATCTAAGCCGTGATCATGCCCACAGTTGGTATGGATATCTACCCACTCATTCATTGTTGTCAATGTGCGTCGTGGGTCTGCAGTAACTTCAACAGTATCAATATGGTCCACACCTGGGTATACAGCAGGTCCTACTTCTCCAAATCCTGTAAAGAGTGTTGCCAAATCATCCATACTCTTCAGTTCAGAAAGTTTTGCACTTCCTTGCACCAATTCATCGAGCACTGGTGTTGGTGCAGCAGTTCCCTGTAATAGAGCATCGTGATTTCCATGCACGGCAAGCCACTTATGCTCCATTCCTTCGGCAGTAAATTCTTTCTCCGATGCCGCAAGAAGGCCTTTGTAATGGGGGAATCCGTGCAAGGTGTGTGGGCGATCCGCTTCCATACCTGCTGGAGGGCCATCAGGATGATAGAAGTGAATATCGTAATTTTCCGGGTTAGATGAGTGCGCAGCTTCTGATTTCGCGCTATCTCCACTCTTAGGATTTACCTTCCCACCATCAAGAATCGTCTTATACCAATTGAGTTCATTACTCTGAGCGTTATCCGTTACATCACCCGTTACAACAACTGCATCAATTGGAGCGCCAGTCATGGGTGCGTGTGTAATTTCGTTAGCAGCTCGCACCATTGCTTCAAGAACCTGCGTAGTAAGAAACTCTTGGGCTCGATATGTGCCGACATATGGAACGAGTGCCGAAAGTGGACTATCTGGATCTGCAATGCGATCCAGAAATTCTAGGCGTGCTGGAGATGCTGCATCGCAAATATGTATATCACTTAGATGGATGAATGCTGCAAGCGCTTTACGTTCGCGCGGTTCGCTACCAATAGCAATCTCTCCGCTATCCATAACCAAGTCGGTCCACTTTGATTCTGAAGTTGCTTTAGAACGAACGATCTTTCCATCGAGTGAATTAGACATGTGAGACGAGCACCTCGTTCAAAGTTACATTCAGTGTTACATCTTCACCGGGATGGAGATCTCCGGATTCGTGACTTGGCATCAGCGCCTGGATAACTGCGCCTTCTGCGGTCTGACAGATAATCTGTGAAGAGGCTCCGAGGAACGAGCGAGTGATGATCTTCGCATTTCCACTACCCGATGTTCGTGTGACTTCAATACTCTCTGGTCGTACAAGGGCTGACACAGAGCCATTGACTCCCTTCGAATTCTTGACACGAATTTTCTTGCCGAAAATATCTACAGTGTCACCAGATGCAATCGTAGGAATGTGGTTCATAGTTCCAACAAAGTTAGCGACGAAAGTTGACACTGGGTTGTTGTAGAGAACATCTGGGATATCAATCTGTTCGAGGCGACCGTTACTCATAACCCCAACGCGGTCAGAAATGGTTAACGCTTCCTCTTGATCATGGGTAACGAAAAGAGTCGTAATTCCAAGTTCTAATTGAATTCGTCGAATCTCATCGCGAATCTGACTACGGACTTGTGCATCCAGCGCTGAAAGGGGTTCATCCAGAAGCAATACACGGGGTTCGATTGCTAAAGCACGGGCGAGTGCCACTCGCTGCTGCTGACCACCGGAGAGTTGGTGTGGAAATGATTTCGCCTTACTTTCTAAGGCAACGAGTTCAAGCATCTCCGCAACTCGCTTAGCACGTTGTGCAGATCCAATCTTGCGTGCCCGAAGACCATACTCAATATTCTCGGAAACATTGAGGTTTGGGAAAAGTGAATATGACTGAAAGACCATGCCCATATCTCGAGCATTTGCGGCTACTTCGTTGTATCTCTCACCATTCACAAATAACTCACCTGACGTTGCTACTTCTAGTCCAGCGACAATGCGAAGAGCGGTTGTCTTACCGCAACCAGACGGCCCCAAAAGTGCGACAAGTTCTCCAGGCGCAACCACAAGGTCTAGGCCATCTAGGGCTGTAACCGGCCCAAAGTTACGACTAACTCCACGCAGCTCAAGTGTGCTACTGACGCGATCCTTTTTATTCATTGGTCCACCCCTACTTGTCGTGCGCCCTTTTTAGAAAAGAGTGCAACCGTTGCTAAGAGCGCAATTGCGCTAACAAAACTAAAGACAGAAAGTGCAATAGCACCAAGAATATTCTGCTGTGAAGCGACAACAGTCCACGTTGGAAAAGTTTCCCAGTGCAAGAGCGATGTAATTGTGTATTCGCCAATTGATAATGCAAAAGTCAAAAATAGCGCTCCGGTTATGCCCCCACGAATAGCTGGAACTATGACGCGAATAATTGTACGAATCCATGATGCTCCTAGACTTCTTGATGCTTCAACTAAAGTTTTTAGCGAGATGGCTTGAAGGGCGGTATCAAGTGTGCGGTATGTGAATGGCAAACCAATAATGACAAAGAAGAATACGAGTTCGTATTGGGTATTTTGAAGAAAAGATGGCATTGCATTTTGAGCGCCAATTGCTAGAGAAACTACTGGTATTACCAGTGGAAGAATGCAGATGAAATCAACTAGCGGTTTGAGCTTCTGCCCCGTGAAATTAAGATAGACCATCGTTGGAACCATCAACGAAATATTGAGAATTCCAGCTAGCACGGCCAACTTTAGAGATGTTCCCACGCTGGGAAAGAATCCAGCTTGGTGCAAGAGCCAGGTGTAGCTAATAAAGGAATATCCCTTTCCACCTGGTTTCTGGAAACTGTAAATTGAAGATGCAATGACCGGAAGTATGAAAAGGGTGAAACCTAGTAGGGAAGCAAAAATAATAATTGACCACTTTTGTAATGATGAGTTTCTCAAGTTTGACGCCATTTTGCAGTGCTCTTCTGCGCCCATACATACCCAATCATGATAACGAGTGCAACCACAATCATTCCTACGGCCAATGAAGCGCCCAGGTTAGCTTGGCTAGCTTGAGTATTACCATCGACTAAAGCGCCGATAACTATTGGAACGATTGAAACAGTTCCACTGGTGAGTGCTCTGGCTGTTGCATACGCTGAAAAACCGCCAGCAAATAGCAGGAAAAAAGCTCCAATAAATGGAGGCAGGAGAATAGGAATTCCTACTCTTCGCCAGTAAGTAAGTGCGCTTGCTCCAAGATTGGTACTTGCTTCCCGCCATTCTTTTCGCATGCCAGAAATCGCTGGCTGAAAAACTAAGATCATAAGAGGTGCTTGGAAAAATGTATAAACCAATACGACACCAGTAAATGAAAAGATTGTAAAATGCCCAGCATAAATATCGTAGCCCAAAAATCGAATAAATTTTGTTGCAAGACCATTAGATCCAAAAGCCGCTATGAACATAAAGGCTAAAGGCACGCCGCCTGAATTTGCAAAAACTGCCGAAATAGAATCAAGAACATTTTTTAAACGTCCACCAACATACGTGACGATAACAAAAGCAAAAAATGCGCCAACAACGGACCCGATTGAAGCGGTAATAATCGCTAATTTTATTGAAACTATAAATGAATGAAAGTAAGGACCACTGTGGATAATTGGTCGAAAATTATCTAGTGTCCATTCATTATTTTTACCTTTCAAGCTCTTCAAAGTAACCGCAACAACTGGCCAAAGTAAAAAGAAACCTGTGAAGGCAAAAAATGGGAGCAGAGGAAGCACGCCAGAACTTCGGCTACTCGAGCGAACGCGAGATTGTGCTTCAACTGCTCCCATTAATTTACCGTTTCTCCCTAACTCGATTTAGCGATTAGTTAGAAGAGATTGTTGGCCAGACCGCAGTGATTGCTGTTTTCGCAGCAGCTTGCTGATCTGGATTTGGGGTACTGCCCTTCTTCGCAGAAGGAATCACAACGCTTGGAGGTGCGACATTGAGACCCTTCTTGATCATTGCAGGCTCTGTGATTGGGTGAGCTCCGCCTGTGATCCAAATGTTCTGTCCACCCATAAGTGAAGCGAAAATCTTTGAACCTGACATACCCTTTGTTGAACCTAGAGTTGAAGAGATCTTTCCCTTAGCTTGTGAGTAAAGGAATTCAGTCCATAGACGAGCAGTTGCTGGATGTGGAGCCTTGACTGGAATACCAGTTACATAGGGTGTTCCGATGATTGCTGCGTCTGATGGAATTGCACACTTCATGTCAATTCCAGCTTCCTTATACTTAGCAACAACACCTGGGCAGTTGAAGTCCCATGTAAGTACTATTTTGTAAGCACCAGCTGCAAATGTTGTAGCTGAAGGTGCAACAGTCACGTAGTTTCCTGAGGCCTTAAGTGCCTTGATAAAACTCAAGCCTTTAGTCACATCATCAAATGTTCCACCTGCTGATTGATTGATTGCAAAAACTGACATCAGCGCTTCTTGTGCAGATGTTGGATCGCCCATTGCAAAGGTACCCTTAAAAGCTGGCTTTGCGAGATCTGCGATCGAAGTTGGAGGTGTTGGAAGTGATGTTGGGTATAGGAATGAAATCTCTCCTGCATAGCTTCCAACCCAGCGACCATCTGGCTGCTTGTATTCAGCAGGAATGTCACTCCATGTTGCCGGCTTGTATTTAGCGAAAAGGTTTTCATTCTGCTGTCCGTAGGTAATTCCAATATCTGTCTGGTCTGGAATCTTGGATGCAGGGGCAGTCTTGATTGTCTGGATTTCATAAGCTGATGAGCCGTCTGGGTTGTCATCATTGATTTTGATACCAAATGCCTTGCTAAATGTATCCATCATTTCGCCGTAGTTAGCCCATGTGCGTGGGAGGGTGATGGCATTAAGAGTTCCTTCTTTTTGTGCTGCTTTAACTAGTGCATCCATGCCACCGCATGACTTTAGGTCTGTGCATGTTGAGTAATTTATTGCTGCTTGAGCAGGTGCTGTTGCAACAACAAGGCCTGACACCAAGATTGCTGCAGATGTTGCAGCAACTACTAAACGCTTTGCGCGCATATTTTCGATCCCTTCCTTAGGATTGTGGGAGGAGTATCAACTTGATGCAATAACAAGCGGGGGTTAAATAGTTAATTGTTAACGTAATGTAACTGAACTGCGATGGACGGGAATATGTTAAATAAATGAAGAGATGTCGGCTACAGAGTTAACAACAGATGTCGCACCGCCTGCAATAAGTTGTTCATACGAATGTGCGCCACTCAGCACACCGAAAATGTTCTTGGATCCATGAGCAACTCCAGATTTCATATCAGAAGCTGTGTCCCCCACCACAAGCGAGAACTCTGATGATGGCGCATTTACTTTCTGTGCCGCAAATTGCAACATATCTGGGTGGGGTCTTCCACGACCTGCCTCCTCTGGTGTCACTGTTAAATCAACGAGGTCAAACCAATTCAATTCAGTCAGCAATACATTGAGAGTTGAACGGCTAAAGCCTGTAGTTAAAACTACTGGAATCCCTTTTTCGCGAAGCGCGGCGAAGAGTTCGATTGTTCCTGGAATTGGTGAGATTCCTTGCTCTGCAACTTCATTCACATAAGCTTCCTCAAAGGCAATATTTGCTTCGTAGGCAGCTTCTGCATTTCCAAGAAGTGTAGTAAATACTTCAATCTTGGATTGACCCATGGTGTCGATGGCATATTGAGTCCATTGCGCACCCTTGGTTGGCCATAAATCCGGTTGAGTCATTTCAAATGCGACTTTAAAGGCTTCGATAACAATTCCATCATCTTTCACCGTTGTTCCTGCAACGTCGAAAGCGGCCATCTCTAGATTCATTGAATTTCCCCTGGCTTCATTTAATTTCTCCTAGGGTGGTTTCCGCAATGGCTGGTGCAAGTGAGTTTCCGCGCCCTCCGGGACCGGTAACAGAAATAATATTTGTCGCAATTCGGCGGCGATCACAAACTCCGCCCTCAGTCTGTTGGCTATATACACCGCTCCACCTATGGGTAATTGGGGGGAGTTTTCTGCCAAATAAATCGCTAGCGATGTCATGTAAGTATTGGTATGGCGGCTCTTCTAACTTAAAAGGAAATGGTTCCTCATATGCATGTGTATCACCCATCGTAATAGTTCCATCTGCGCGCTGGACAAGAAGTAGTTGCATGTGGTTTTTCTCTGCAACTGGGTGTTGTGCAGGTAAGTGTTGCAAACTAGGTACGTCATACCCTGGGTAATATCGCATCGAATCACCATCAGCAATTGATGTAGTGATCTCTTCCTTAAACGGGGCGGTACTCATCATCTGCAAATAAACTTTTCTGATTGGCGCAGTGTCAAACTGTTCCTTAAAAATCGAACTGTGATCTGCACCGGGACAATGAATAAGAAAATCTCCCTCAAATACTTCACCGCTCTTTGCAACTGCGGTGACGCGATCTCCCGATGATTTAATATCGACAATGTCGACCAAATTTCTCCAAATATAATTCTCATTCTTGGTAAGTCCCATGCGAAGTGATTTCAGTACTGAATCTGGTTCAACAGCGCCATCGAGTGGACACCACAGTGATGCAATAAAATTTCCACGTAAGGCAGGATTTATTCTCTGTGTCTCCTTCTTTCCTAATACTTCCCATTTGCGCGCATGGGCATCACTCTTATCTAAACACTCTTCCATAACCCGAAGTTCGGCTTCATTCTGTGCAAGCGTGAGAGAGCCATTGCCGCGAAAGATTAGTTCAGGGTTTTCTAAATGAATCTCTTCCCAAATTTCGCGAGCACGAATTGCAACATCTAGCTCTTCTCCACTTCGTCGACCACTTACCCAGATAAGACCAAAGTTTCGAACTGATGCGCTCTGTGGAGTCTCATCGCGCTCGAGATGAATTACCTCATGGCCCTTCATGAGGGCAGCTCGGGCATGGGTTGTGCCGATAATTCCGCCGCCAACAATCAGGATCTTCATAGCGCAATACTGCTTGCAAGAGATGAATTCCAGATATCCCAGGGGCTAATGGTGAGAAAAAGGTCCCCGCGCTTGCCTAAGTTACTGGCGAGTAGCATTATTGCCCTATGAGCCATTACAACGCCAACCTGCGCGATATCGAATTCTGCCTCTTTGACCTTCTTGGTCGCGAGAAAGTCTTGGGTACATCTATCTACTCCGAACTCGATCGCGATACTGCGATGGGAATGTTGGAAGAGATGAAGCGTTTATGTGAGAACGATTTAGCTGCATCCTTTGTCGAAGGCGATCGAGTTGGCGCAATACTCAATAAAGAAACTGGCAATGTGAATCTGCCTGCAGGTTTTATCAAGTCTTACAAGTCATACATCGATGGCGAATGGTGGCGCCTTGATGCACCCGTTGATTTAGGTGGCATGAAAGTTCCAGCCTCTATTCGCTGGGCAATTGCTGAGATGGTCCTGGGATCAAATCCTGCAATCCATCTTTATGCATCTGGATACGCGTTTGCACAAGTTGCATACGTTTTAGGAACAGATGTGCAAAAGAAGATGGCAAAGCACATGGTTGATCGCCACTGGGGTGCAACGATGCAACTTACCGAACCTGATGCAGGTTCTGATGTTGGCGCTGGTCGCACAAAAGCTGTTGAACAAGCAGATGGCACATGGCACATCACAGGAAATAAGCGATACATCACTTCAGGAGATGCTGATTTTTACGAAAATGTAATGCACTTTGTTCTTGCTCGTCGTGAAGGTGGCGGACCTGGAACGAAAGGTTTATCGCTCTTCCTCATTCCAAAATTTATGTTTGATCTTGAAACAGGCGATCTCGGAAAGCGTAACGGCGTCTATGTCACAGCTCTCGAAAGTAAAATGGGGCTTAATGTCTCTGCCACTTGCGAAGTAAATCTTGGCGAGAAAGAGCCTGCTGTTGGTTATTTGTTGGGCGATGTCCATCAGGGAATCTTCCAAATGTTTAAAATTATTGAGTTTGCCCGCATGATGGTTGGAACTAAAGCGATTGCAACTTTATCTGCTGGTTATCTTCAAGCGCTCGATTACGCAAAGACTCGTGTGCAAGGTGGCGATATGAAGGTAATGAACGATAAGGCAAGCCCACGAGTAACAATCATTAAGCATCCAGATGTCCGTCGCTCCTTGATGGTGCAGAAGGCTTATTCCGAAGGTATGCGCGCACTCGTGCTCTATACCGCCTCCATTCAAGATGAGATTGAGTTAGCACGAGCTGCAGCTGATGAAGAGAAGATTGAGAAGATGGAGAGACTGAATGATCTCTTGCTTCCTGTAGTTAAGGGATTTGGATCTGAAAAATCTTGGACACTTCTTGGTACCGAGTCTCTTCAAACTTTTGGTGGTGCTGGCTTTACTCAGGATTGGCCACTAGAACAATATGTCCGCGATGCAAAGATTGATACCTTGTATGAAGGCACCACTGCAATTCAAGGTCTTGATTTCTTCTTCCGTAAAGTTGTCAAAGATGGTGGCCGCGCACTTGGTTTGCTCGGAAAAGAAATACAAGCATTTGCCGAAAATTCAAACGGTCTTCATGCCGATGAGAAGCAAGCTCTCTTAAAAGCCCTCGCCGATCTCAATGGCATCATCGGTGTCCTCGTGGGACATGCGATGGCATCACAAGAAAAGGCTGATGAAATTTATAAAGTTGGCCTCAGCACATCACGTGCGCTGATGGCTGTTGGTGATGTGATTATTACCTGGCTACTACTTCGCCAAGCAGATATCGCAGCAGAAAAACTTGCAGCTGGTGCAGGCAAAGATACTGATTTCTACACAGGAAAGATTGCTTCAGCAAAGTTCTTTGTTGCAACAGTTCTTCCTCATATCACTGCAGATCGTAAAATTGTGGAAGCAACTGATTCAACGATTATGGAGATTCCAGAGTCTGCTTTCTAACATTTCTAAGATAAACTCACCGGATGCTCTCAAAACATCGTGGTGAGTTTTTTCTTGCCCTGGGGGCTTTATTTTTCTCACTCAGCGGAATCGTTGTCACTGTAGTTCTCAAGCATTTACCCGCATTTCGCTTAGCTGAATTTCGCTCCGTAACAGCGGTGTTGACTCTTGGCGCATACGTTCTTCTTACTCGCCCCGAGATCATCAAGTTAACCCGCCGCGAAATTCCTAAGTTAGGTTTGTACGGCGTCATCGGTTTTGCAATGGTTAATTTTGGCTATCTATTAGGTATCCAACGCGGGGTGCCATTGGCGCTGGTTTTGATTATCGAATTCACCGCCTCAATCTGGATTGCGCTATGGATCAAATTTATTCGCAAAGCATTTGTGGCGCGCGAAATGTGGGTTGCGATCGCGCTCTCACTTCTTGGGTTAGTTTTAGTTGCAAAAGTCTGGGATGGATTTACCTTTGACTTAATTGGTATCGCGGGAGCTACAGGAAGCGCATTTGCACTAGCTGCTTACTTCTTGATGAGTGAGAAAATCGGCAAGAAACGCGAACCGATTGCGCTGCTTATCTTTGGTATGGGCTTTGCATCAATTTTCTGGCTCGTTGTATTGCCGCCATGGAGTTTCCCCTTTGAAGTATTTACAGAGACGATGGATTTAGGCGGAATCGCTGCAGGCACAATGGTTCCTGGTTGGGCGATGATGGCGCTGGCTGCAGTCTTTGGAACAGTCATTCCTTATCTCTGCGTTCTCACCGGTATGCGTCTTCTCACCGCATCTAAAAGTAGCGTTATTGGAATGCTCGAGCCAGTAATGGCCGGATGTTTTGCATGGATCTGGTTTGGTCAGAGTTGGGATTTCTTACAACTGATTGGCGCAATAGTTGTATTAGTTGGAATTTATCTAGCTGATCGTTCTAAATCGTTACCAACAGAGTAAGTTAAGAAAGAGCTATTCGTTCCAACCACCATCACCTGGCGCAGTCGGTTGCGTATCCACCCCTGCTGCTGTTGATTGAGTGAAGTCTCGACCTGCACCAACATTTGGCGCCATATCGAAGAAGCGCGCAAAGTGAAGTTGGGCAGAGACTGTGATTGTGCGAGTCGGTCCGTTACGGTGCTTAGCAACAATGAAATCTGCTTCACCGGATCTGTTCTGTGAATCGTACATATCATCGCGGTGGAGCAAGATAACTACGTCGGCATCCTGTTCGATAGAGCCAGATTCACGTAAGTCCGAGAGCATTGGACGCTTATCGGTACGTTGTTCTGGTGAACGGTTGAGCTGTGAGATAGCGATAACAGGAACATCGAGTTCCTTAGCCATCAACTTAAGGTGGCGTGAAAATTCAGATACTTCTTGTTGACGGTTTTCTACGCGCTTACCTGAAGACATCAACTGTAGGTAGTCGATAACAACAAGCTTTAAATCATGGCGTTGCTTAAGGCGACGCGCCTTTGCGCGAATCTCCATCATCGAAAGATTGGGTGAATCATCAATGAATAGCGGCGCATCAGAGATTTCACCCATACGACGCGCGAGCTTCGACCACTCTTCATCGCTGAGTTGTCCTGAGCGAATGCTGTTAAGTCCTACGCGTGCTTCAGCTGACAACATACGCATAGTAATTTCAGATTTCGACATTTCAAGAGAGAAGATAACTGCAGTTTGGTTTTCGTGAATCGCAGCATGGCGCGCAATATCAAGACCCAGCGTTGACTTTCCTACTGCAGGACGAGCTGCCAAAATAATCATATTGCCCGGATGAAATCCATGAGTGAGTGCATCTAAATCGCGGAAACCAGATTTCACTCCTTCAATACCAATGCCTTTAGAGATTGCTTCAATCTCATCGAGTGCTTGTGGTAATAAAGTATTGAGTTGCACATAATCTTCTGATGAACGGCGTTCGGTAACTGCATAGACCTCTGCTTGCGCAGCATCAACAGCGTCATCTACTTCGCCATTTTGGTCGTAGCCGAGTTGGACAATCTTTGTTCCGGCCTCAACAAGGCGGCGCATGATTGCATGTTCAAGAACGATTTTTGCGTAGTAACCAGCGTTTGCAGCTGTTGGTACCGATGAAATTAGCGTATGTAAATAAGGGGCACCACCTGCGCGTGCAATCTCGCCGCGCTTTGTAAGTTCAGCTGCAACAGTGACAGCATCTGCTGGTTCACCACGGCCATAAAGATCAAGAATGACGTCATAGATAAGTTCGTGTGCAGGACGATAGAAATCTCGTTCACGAAGTACTTCTACGACATCTGCAATTGCATCTTTTGATAGCAACATTCCACCAAGAACTGATTGCTCGGCTTGAAGATCTTGTGGCGGTGTACGTTCGAATTCAACGCCGACAGTGTTGTACTGCCCGTTATTACGAGAGGTATTAGGTAGTTCTGCAATGCTCACGCGACATACCTTCCTCTAGACCACTGACACCAACGAGTGAAAGTTATGCCCCACACGCTCAGTAAGCGAGAAAGGCTCCCTGTGCATGGGGATAAAGGTGTGTACAAGTGGGTGGATAAGCGTGAAAAGCTGTGCAGAACATGTTGATGGAATGTGGGTAACTATTGATTTGGTGCTAACACTGCCCATACCCGCAGGTCAGGGCTGCTTCTTTCTCATAGCCCTTGTGGATGAAAGTAAATTTCAACTTCTCACACAGTGAGATGTCATCTCATATTCATATTTCTAGTGAAGACTTCACCCATGATCGTTGATTACGCCCTCTACCAAAATGGCAGACGTTACACCGAGCCTTCCAATCTTCCTGCGTTAATTCAGAAAGCTAAAAGTGATGGCGGGTTTGTTTGGCTGGGGCTTGCTGAACCAACCCAAAATGAATTTGAAAAAGTTGTTGGAGACTTTGGATTTCATCCGCTAGCGATTGAAGATGCAGTGACTGCACATCAACGCCCAAAATTCGAAGAGTATCCTGGCGTGCAGGCGATGGTTCTGAAGACTGCCTTTTATGAAGATCGTGGAAGTCAGATTTCAACGGGTGAAATATTCTGCTTTATCGGTGAGCACTTTATTGTTGTAGTGCGTCACGGAAACGGTGCTCCACTTGTCAACACTCGCCATACACTCGAGAGCAATCCGGATCAATTAGCTAAGGGTCCTTACGCAGTACTTCATGCGATTCTGGACCATGTAATTGATTGCTACATTGACATTTCAATCGAACTTGAAACCGATGTGGTGCAAGTCGAACATAAGGTATTTGGAGATACTCGCGAAAGCGCATCACAAGAGATTTATCTTCTAAAGCGTGAGGTTATTGAATTCCGCCATGCAATTGACCCTCTACTTTCGCCGCTGCAACATATTGCAAGTATCGGTGCAAGAAACATTCCGACTGAATTAACTCCTTTTTTCAGAGATACCTTGGATCATCTATCGCGCGCATCTGATGCTGCAGCAGGACTTGATGCGCTACTTACATCCGCTCTTCAAGCAGAAATCGCTCAAGTACAACTGCAACAGAATGAAGATATGCGCAAGATTACTTCCTACGTTGCGCTAGCTTCAGTTCCAACTATGGTCGCCGGAATCTATGGAATGAACTTCGATACGATGCCTGAATTACGCTGGAAATTCGGCTATCCCCTTGTACTTGGGTCACTTGTTCTTGTCACACTCATGTTATTTAGGAAATTCAAGAAATCTGGTTGGCTATAAATAAGAAAACCCGCCACATATCGTGACGGGCCTTCTTAAGTAAAACTATTAAGCAGAGACGACTGTGAGATTTACAGTTGCAACAATGTTATGTGCAAGTGAAACCTTTACAGTGTGTGTTCCGGTCTTCTTGATGTGACCAGATGTCTTGAGGTTATGGCGGTCGATATCGATAGTTGTAGCTGACTTAATTGCAGCTGCAATATCTTTATCTGTAACAGAACCAAAGAGGCGACCAGCTGTGCCGGTCTTTACCTTGATTGTCACTGTTGCCTTTTCAAGAGTTGTCTTGATCTCTTTAGCGTGATCGAGATCGCGAACTTCGCGTGCAGCACGTGCGCGACGAATTCCATCGATCTGCTTCTCGCCACCAAGTGACCATGCAATTGCGACTCCGCGTGGCAACAAGAAGTTGCGTGCAAAGCCATCTTTTACAGTTACAACATCGCCTGCATTACCAAGCTTATTTACTTCACGAGTAAGGATGAGTTTCATAATTTAAGTTCTCCTTATCGCGCTGAAGATGTGTAGGGCAGTAGCGCAACTTCACGGCTGTTCTTGACAGCTGTTGCTACTGAGCGTTGATGTTGTGTGCATGCACCTGTTACTCGGCGAGCGCGGATCTTGCCGCGATCTGAGATGTACTTACGAAGGGTCGCAATATCTTTGTAATCGATATATGTAACCTTGTCGCGACAGAAACTGCATGGCTTCTTCTTGAACTTCTTATTTAAGGCAGCAGCTTTCGCGCCCTTATTCTTTGGCTCGCGTAGAGCCTTGTTATTTCTTGCTCCCATTGTGGTGCTCCTTTTCGGGCCCTTCTACTTAACCGTTTGGCTACTTAACCTTTTGGTTGGATAGAAGGAATGGATTGTTAGTTGTTAGAAAGGTGGTTCGTCGGTTGTAGATGTTCCCCATCCACCGCCGGCGGGTGAAGTCGTTGCTGCAGCCCATGGATCGTCGTTAAATGAATCTGCTGCAGCAGGTGCTGCAGCTCCACCGGTTCCGCCTGCGCGCTGGGTACGTGTGACCTTAGCTGTCGCATTGCGAAGTGATGGACCTACTTCATCAACTTCTACCTCAAAGACTGTTCGCTTTTCGCCTTCTTTTGTTTCGTACGAACGTTGCTTAAGTCGTCCAGAGAGAATGACGCGCATTCCCTTTGTGAGTGACTCTGCAACGTTCTCTGCAGCTTGACGCCAGATTTGGCATTGAAGGAAGAGGCTCTCGCCATCTTTCCATTCATTTGTAGCCTTATCTAGATAACGAGGTGTTGAGGCAACACGAAATTTCGCTACCGCTGCA
>RFSY01000018.1 GCA_009923805.1 Actinomycetota bacterium | reverse complement strand
AATGTCAGAGCAAGAACTTTTGCTGGATCCATCGTGCCAATGGCTGCTGCATATGCAATGCGATGTGTAATTGCTCGAGTCTTGCCAGTTCCGGCACCTGCAATAACGCAGACAGGTCCGCGAGTAGCAAGTGCTACTGCACGTTGATCAGGATCCAGGGCCGCAAGAATGGAGTCTTCTACCGCCATGTGATGCCGCCATATACATGGCGAAGAATTAACGCCATTTGGTTAACGCCATGTTTCCCCGCCTTGCGCGGGTTCACCCAACCAACGTTCAATCATTTTGCGCGCAACTGAAATACCCGGCGGAAGAAGGAGAGAACCATCGGCAGCGGCAGCCTTTAACTCTGCGCGACTAAACCACTTTACTTCAGTAATTTCTTCACCATCGCCTCGAGCAACTTCTGGATTATCAGTTACTGCCTCGAAGGAGATCATGATGCTCGCCGGAAATGGCCAGGGTTGTGATCCTAAATATTGAATTTCACTGACAGTAATATTTGATTCTTCAAAAATTTCGCGAGAAACGCATTGTTCAAAAGTTTCACCCGGTTCCAGAAAACCCGCAAACGTTGAGAAGCGACCTTCGGGCCACACTGGTTGATGGCCAAGGAGAATTCGATCTGCACGATCTTTAATCAGAACGATTACAGCAGAATCAGTACGCGGATGATGTTGGCTCTGATCTGCATCACAGAAGCGAGCTGCTCCACCAAGATCCACGCGAGTAGGACCACCACACTTGGGACATCGTGGATGTGCCTGGTGCCAATTACTGAGAGCAGTTGCATGCAGTGAAAGTTCAAGCTCTTGCGCACTCAAGATTGTTCCCATTTCGCGAAGCGTAGAAAATCCAGCGCTCTTTTCTTCTTCAGCACTTTCATCATCGCTAAAGCTTTTCTTCCATTGTGTATCCCAGGCGAAGAATGGAGCTCTACTCTCAATATCTAAACCAAGAAAGTAACGACTACCTTCTGCAAAATCACCGGAGGCAATAGCTTCCGAAACGCTCTGCGCTGTCAGGAAATTTAACGATGTTGTACTCGTTGCGATTCGCCCCTGTGCATGGTGGACAATCTTGGCTTTTTCCCACAATTGATCCAGTGTGTTCTGGTTAACTCGAAGTTCACCTGCTCGATCGATGCAGGATGGGTGTTGATTTATCGCGCTCACAGGGGCAGGTTACTAGTCTGTGGGGGTGCGCATCACCTCATGGAATCTCCTGCATGGCATGGCCATTCCTCCTCAAAAAAGTTCCGATCCTGGGGCTCTCATAAGAGCTGTTCAATCCTTAGATTCTGATCTCTTCGGATTTCAAGAAGTCGATCATTTCTTGCCACGTTCAGAATCACGACCACAGATGAGAGATATTGCAGAAAGTATTGGGGCGCGCGATTGGGCAATGGGTCCAAGTGTGATTGGAACTCCTGGTGAGAGCTGGCGAAAGCGGCACGAGCATGAACCAGAAATTATTTGTAACACTTCGGCACACTCTGAATTGATGCATGAATGTTATGGAATCGGAATTGTTTCAAAAATCCCAGTAGTGAGTTGGCATCGACTCAATCTAGGAAATTCACCAGTGGGTCTTCCGCTGATTGTTCCGGGTGATGAAAGTGGTAAGGGCAGACCACGATTTATTTATGTGCAGGATGAACCTCGTCTAGCAATTGCAGCAGTACTCGAAAATGGATTTACTGTTGTAAATACACATCTCTCTTTTGTTCCAGGATTTAATCTTGCGCAGTTACATCGCCTTAAGAAATGGGCTCTCTCCATTGCGCAATCCACTGGCACTCGCGCAATCGTTATGGGTGATCTCAACCTGCCGAAGAACCTGCCAATAGTTGCATCCCCTTGGAAGAGCCTTGTTACGCAGAACACCTATCCAAGCTGGGGTGGCAAAATTCAATTCGACTACATCCTCGCCACCGACCTCTCCTTCGGAGAATTTTCTGTGAGGAACTTCTCTCCTACAGGGGTGAGTGACCACCTGCCCATCGGTATCCAACTTTCGAATTAACAATTTTTCTCACTTCGGCTAGCCTTTCCCCGTATCCGTCCGACCTATATTCGCTTTTTCTCTATTGAAAGGCACCATCATGACCACACATGCAACTCCAACATCAACTGTTACAGCGCAGTGCCCTTACTCCGGTAGCAAGCTCAATACCGCTGGCACATATAACACTGATTGGTGGCCAAATAAGTTAGACCTTTCTGTATTGCGAGCGAACTCTCCTGTCTCAGATCCCATGGGTGAAGATTTTGATTATGCGAAAGAATTTTCTAAGCTCAATATCAAAGCGGTAAAGAAAGATATTGAAGCGCTTATGACAACATCACAAGAGTGGTGGCCAGCAGATTACGGACATTACGGCCCATTCTTTATTCGTTTAGCGTGGCACAGCGCAGGCACATATCGCACACACGATGGTCGCGGTGGCGCAGGTGCTGGTATGCAACGTTTTGCTCCTATTAATAGCTGGCCAGATAACGGAAACCTCGACAAAGCACGTCGCCTCTTGTGGCCAATCAAGCAGAAGTATGGAAAGAGTTTATCGTGGGCCGATCTGATGATTCTTGTTGGTAACTGCGCCATTGAATCAATGGGACTTAAAACTTTTGGTTTCGGTGGCGGACGCGAAGATGTTTGGGAACCAGATGAAACTTACTGGGGTAAAGAAAAAGTCTGGCTCACTAATGAACGTTACTCCGGAGATCGCGTATTAGAGAAGCCCCTTGCTGCAGTGCAGATGGGTCTTATCTATGTAAATCCACAAGGTCCTGATGGAAATCCAGATCCTTTGGCATCTGCTCGTGATATTCGTGAAACTTTTGCACGCATGGCAATGAATGACGAAGAGACTGTTGCACTGATTGCTGGTGGACATACATTCGGTAAAGCACACGGCGCAGCAGATCCAGATAAGTATGTTGGCGCAGAGCCAGAAGGTGCCGCTATCCAAGAGATGGGCCTTGGCTGGAAGAACACTCTTGGCAAAGGAAATGGCGCTGAGACTATTACTAGCGGCCTAGAAGGTGCTTGGACATCAACTCCAACCAAGTGGGATAACAACTACTTTAAGACTCTCTTTAAATACGAATGGCAGCTCACCAAATCACCTGGTGGAGCAGCTCAATGGATTCCAACGGATGAATCTGCAGCGAAAGCAGTTCCAGATGCTCACATAGCAGGTAAGACACACGCACCTGTTATGCAAACTACAGATTTAGCGCTACGCATGGATCCTGAATACGAGAAGATTTCACGTCGCTTCTTACAAGATCTCGATGCTCTTGCAGATGCTTTTACTCGCGCGTGGTTCAAACTTACTCACCGCGATATGGGTCCAGCAGTTCGTTATCTTGGACCACTTGTCCCTTCCGAAGAACTCATCTGGCAAGATCCAACTCCAGCGCGACCAAAGCGAGTCATTGGTAAAGCTGAGATTGAAATTCTCAAGAAGAGAATTCTTAGCAGTGGTCTCACATCTGCGCAGTTGGTAACAACAGCGTGGGCATCGGCATCGACATTCCGCGCCACAGATAAGCGCGGTGGTGCTAACGGTGCACGTATTCGCCTCGAACCACAGATTAGTTGGGAGGTAAATAATCCTAAAGAGTTAAAGAAGGTTCTTGCCGTCCTAGAAAAGATTCAAACCAACTTCAATAAGAAGTCAGCAAAGAAAGTTTCTCTTGCAGATCTCATCGTCTTAGGCGGAAGCGTGGCAGTCGAAAGTGCTGCAAAGAAGGCTGGCGTGAAGGCAAAGGTGCGTTTCACACCAGGTCGTACAGATGCATCGCAAGCACAAACAGATGTAGCCTCATTTGCATACCTGGAACCAACAGCTGACGGATTCCGCAATTACAAGAGCGCAATCGATACCCGACCTGGTGAAATCGCAATCGTGGATAAGGCAACTTTCCTCTCATTAACGCCACCAGAAATGACTGTGCTCGTGGGCGGTCTTCGCGCTCTCGGTGCAAACTTCGATGGTTCCAAGACAGGTGTGCTCACTTCCAAGAAGGAGACGCTGACAAACGACTTCTTCGTCAACCTTCTCGATATCAAATATGAGTGGGCAGCAGTATCGAGTGACCTCAACCTTTTTGAAGCACGTGATCGCAAGACCGGAAAAGTTAAGTGGACCGCATCACGCGCAGACTTAGTCTTCGGTTCACATTCAGAACTTCGTGCAATCTCTGAAGTGTATGCAAGTGCTGATTCAGAGAAGAAGTTTGTGGAAGATTTCATTGCTGCCTGGAGCAAAGTAATGGAGCTCGATCGCTTCGATATCTAAGGCTGGTTTTAGTTCAGTAGAAAAACTACTGTAGTAATAACAGATCGATGAGTTGATCTTCACTAAGAAGATTAGCTCGTCGGTCTGTTTTATTTGTTGGCACATAGTGAAAAGCTGCTGATACTTCTGCCACAGAAATGCTCTGTAACTTTGCCCACGCTAATCGATAGACAGCTAATTGAACGGCAGATGATTCACCCAACATCTTAGAACCAGTCTTCCAATCGATGACTTCAAAACCTGAATCGGTTTTATAGACAGCATCGATTCGTCCACGCACTAGGACGCCGGCAATAACAGTTTCAAATGGCACTTCCACTGCATACGGTTGCAGTTTCGCCCAATCTGAGGCTAGCCATTTCGCTTTCAGATCTTCAAGTTTCTGATCTTCCTCGAGCGGTGATAGTAAATCGAAATCTTCATCATCAAAGAGCGTCTTGGCATTGAAGTGGTTCTCAATCCATAAGTGAAATGCTGTTCCGCGATGGGAATACTCATCCATGGCACGTGGCATAGGTCGCCTGATATTGCGCGCAAGTTCGGTGGGATCTTCATGCAGTGCAATCAGTGTTGAGGTAGATAAGCGAGCAGGAAGTGCCACATCACGTGCCCCGACTTTATATTCTTCAAACTCAGCGATGATTGCGCGGGCATCAATTGCCCATTGGCCGGTATCTCCTGGAAGTTCAGTACTGAGATCAACAGTTGTTGCACCTTCGACGAGGGCAACTGTGCGATTAAATTCTGCGCGGCGGCTGCCCAAAGGATCGATAGGCCATGGCGCCGTAATTTCAAGGCTTTCAGCTGGATTTCGATCGGTATCTGCCGGTGCTTGCGCAGATTCAAGAACGGTACCAACTTTACTTGCAACGTGAAGAACTTTTTCAAAGAGAAGTGATGGTGCAACTGGCTTTACGCCATCTCGCCAGTATGAAGTTGAGCAGAAGAGATGAGTGCGTGCGCGAGTCATTGCGACATAACCCAGACGAATCTCTTCGCGTTCTTTATATTCAACGCAGGTTCCAGCAAATGCTTCGATAGCAGCCTTTGCCTGGGCATTTGTTGTTGCCGAATTCCAATGAAAGACCGGCAGTAAATCTCCATCACCACGCAGCGCAAAGGGAATGTGACGTTCATTAGTAATCCAATTATCAGGATCAGATTTATTTGCACCAGGAAATGTACCTTGGGCTAGACCAGGAACGGCAACAACATCCCACTCGGCGCCTTTAGCCATATGGATGGTGAGAATTTGTACAACGCTTTCATCAACATCGGGTGCTCCGGCTTTAAGACCACCTTCTTCTTCACTTGCCACATCGAGCCATTGTAAGAATGCTGAAAGAGAACCACCGCTGCGAGCAAACTTTGCTACCTCATCCATGAAACGATCGAGGTGGCGACGTCCCCGAGTTCCACCATCTCGCAACATAACCTCGGCCTCTAAATTGAGATAACGCTCTATCTCTATGACTAAATCAGTAATTGGTGCCGATGCACGAGAGCGCAGGCGGCGAAGGTCTGATGCAAATTCAATTAATCGTTGATAGCCAACTTCGCTAAATTTTGTCTTGTCGCACTTTTCGATTTCATCCAGTGCGTCAATAGCACTTCCCATAAATTGGTCGTCAGCTTCTGCAGAATCAGGATTTCCGGCAACTATATTCTTCACAATACTTCGGCTATCAGATCGAAGTGATTCCGAACGTTTGCGCGCAAATTGGCCGAGCGCTGCAATATCTCGGGCACCTAAATTAATTCGCGCACCTGTTAAGTGGCGAATCAAGGATGCACCAGAGTTGGGATCATTGATTATTCGCAACATCGCCACAAGATCTGCGATCTCAGGAAGGTGTACAAGTCCGCCTAATCCAAGGACTTCAGAGGGTATTCCGGCGCTGGCAAGTGCTTCCTGAATTGGTGCAATCTGAGAACGTTTTCTGACAAGAACTGCAAAAGTCTTAGGCACCTCATTTTCTTTTTTCAAACGCTCTGGGTTACTCCACAGTGGAGCAAAGTACTCTGCAATTGCCTGTGCCTCCGCCTGCATATTTTCAAATACTCCGCAGGTGAGATCGCCAGCTCCTGCATCATCACGCGCTTTCAGCGGTGCAACATCAAGCTTTTCCAGTTCTCGAACACTTGCTGAGATTTCATTTGCTAGCGCAAGTATTGCGGCATCGTTGCGATAGGTCGTCGGCAATGGATAGACGCTCTTGCCGGTAGCACCTGGTGCCTTAGGAAAGTTCTTATTAAATGCGCTGATGGTTCCAGACGAAGCACCGCGCCAGGTATAGATGGATTGGCAAGGGTCTCCGACAGCAGTCACTGGATGACCTCCACCAAAGAGCGCTGACAACATGCGCACCTGAGATTGGGAGGTGTCTTGATATTCATCAAGTAGAACAACAGGATATTTTGCCCGTTCTAAAATTCCTACATCTGCAAAATTAACTGCGATATCCGCCGCGAGTGAAATTTGATCATCAAAGGAGAGTTCACCTGATTGGCGACGCAGCTCAAGAAATGCCTCCATCATCGGCAACATGGCAATTCGCTGGTTAAGTACTTTGGCAACTTTACGAGTCTCTTCATTGGTTGCACCGGTCATCTGCGAAAGCTCTTCTAACACTTTCTCATCAGCGCTGCGTATCTGATCTGAAGTAACGCGATGCTCAAGTGCAATTGAGGTAAGTCCCAATAAATCCTTTACAACGGTACTTACGGCATCTTCTGTTGCAAAGCTGCCGTTATCCCATTCACGCACCAATTTATTTGCTGACATCCAGAGCGCTGCTTCACCCATCGGTTGCACATCGGCATCGATTCCGTAGCGAATTGCATGTTCGCTCAGGAGCCGTCCGGCGTAGGAGTGATAGGTAGTAACGGCAGTCTCGATGCTGCTGAAAGTGCGTGGAATTTTACGTAAATCTTGCGCTTGCTGAAATTGGCGTAAACGCTTACGAATTCGGGTGTTGAGCTCACCCGCGGCTTTACGAGTAAAGGTAAGTCCAAGAATTTGATCTGGTCGCATAAATTCATTGGCAACCAAATAGACCACTCGAGCAGCCATCGTCTCAGTCTTACCAGAACCTGCACCAGCGATAACAACTGCAGGTTCAAATGGATTTGTTTCAATCGAGATAATGGGACGTTGCTCATCACTTGGCTTATAGAAATCGGGATCGATAAACTTAATCATTTCAGCGACTTGATCAGGGGTATATGTCTCTACAAACTTCTTATCGCTCATTGATGCACCGACTTTCCTTCAAGGTGCAAAGGACACGAAGGTTTAACATTGCAACGATTACACATATCGTTCTTGCGAGCAGTAAAAGTTGCCGCACCCATGCCTTCAGCAATTGTGGAAATCGTCTCTTGAATAAGCGTTGGATCGATTGCTGGGCGAACCCGGGTAGTGACCTTCTGCGTATTGTTGGCGAGGAAGACAAGTTCAGATCCTAAAACTTGCGTCCCCTTTAGCTTCTCCTCAAAACCATCGAGTAAGACACCCAGTTGATAGCAAGCTAGCTGCAAATTCTCTAGCGCATCAGCTTTGGAAATAACGTTCTTGCCGGTCTTAAAATCGATAATGTAGAACTTGCCTTCACTATCAACTTCAATACGATCTACATTTCCTCGAATAGTTGCGCGACCTACCTGAATTGTGAAGTTAAGTTCTGCGCCCACAACTTCGCGTGTTGATTCGCGGTGATATTGAGCGAAACGTTCCAGCATTCGCTTTGCCCGACCTAGCGCTGCCGCACTTATCCACCCTTGGCTATCGTCAATCAGTGGCCAAGCTTCGACTAACTTATCTATCAATTGCGCATCTGTTGTAGTTGGTTCGTCTACCTTTAAACGAGCAAATTCATGGATGACCGATCCCAGTAATTGCGCAGTTGAATCTCCATTAGTTCCACCGCTCTTTTCGAGGAACCACTTAAGGCCACACTCGTTAAAACTTTCAGCACCCGATGGCGATACCGGAACTGGCGCACCTGCATCAACCACAGGACTATCACTGCTTATAGGCGCTGATCCCAGCCATTGTGAGGGTTGAGCAAGATGAATTCCAGAGCCACCTAAAGTCTTTAATATTGCTGCCGCAGCTTTGCTTTGATTGAGATTTACTTCTCGTCGCAGAGTTGCAACAAGTGCTGGCGCAGTCAGTGGACGCATAGATTGGCTTTGATTGACGGCGCCACCATGTGCAGCAGCGAAATCTTCAAAGAAGGAGGATGGCGTCTCATCTTCACGCGAAATTGCCGATACCAACAACGATTGACGTGCCCGAGTAGTAGCAACATGAAAAAGTCGCGCTTCATCTTGCGCAAGTGAATCTGCAGCAATCATATCTAAAGTAATTTGGGCAACATCATCACCATGTCGCACGCGTTCGACCAGACGTTCGGCGCCCAATAATGAACTGCGTTGTTTGAGATTTGGCCAAGTTCCTTCTTGCACGCCGGCAACTGCAACATAACGCCACTGGCGACCTTTTGCAGAGTGCACAGTAAGAATCTCAACAACATCCGGGCGCACACCGCGAGCAGTGATGAGGTCAGAGACAATGGTTTCGTTGGCAATTTCTTGCAGGAATGAATCTGGTTTTGCACCCGGAAAACGTTCAATGTGACGAGCTGCAGTGTCAAAGAGTTGAATCATCGCATCGAGATCTCGATCTGCGGATGCACCACGAGAGCCGCCACGAAGTGCAGCAGCACGCCAGGCATCACTGAGTTTCTCGTTATCACTTGTCATTGCGTTATTCCAGATTGCCCACAATAGATCGTGGATTGTTGCGCTCTTCTTGGAAATTGCCTTCTTCGCTGCCGCAAGCAAGGTATGGATACGAAGTAGTTCTGCAGAATCTTCGATAGTGACATCGCCATCTTTTATTGCATCAAGAATAAGTTGAGTTCCTGATCGTTTATCGCTTACTTCATCGCGGGCAGCTAAAAGTGCTGCGCGAGTGCGACGAAGTGAGACCGATGTTGCTCCCCCGAATTCGCTGGTCAGTAAGCGCTCTGCTGTATCAAGATTTAGTGTTTGCGCACCTGTGGCAACTCGCGCAAGGAGCAGAATCGGCGCGATAGCTGCGTTATTGGCAAGCGCCTCCACATCGCCAGCTACGGGGATGGAAACTTGAGCAAATGCACGCCTGATTGCACTTGCGCGTTGTCCGTGAGATCGCACAATCACTGCCATCTCTGAATATGGAACTCCCTGCATTAAATGTGCACGCTTAAATTGATAAGCAATGTATTGCGCTTCTTCAGACTCTGATGTTAATCGAGCACAAGCAACTTCTGGCACGCCTCGAAAGTTTTCCGTAAATTTGATTTCTTGCGCACCAGCAGCGATGTACTTATCTATTACATCCGCAACACCTTCGGGGTCTGCGCCACGAAAACGCCCCACCGCACTGGGCGGATCTGCAACGATGACTAGATCGCGGCCTGCAAGTAAATCAAGAAGTTCTCGTTGTGCTGGATCGCTCTCTTGAAATTCATCGACGATGATGGTGGTAAATCGCTGACGTAACTCTTGAAGAAGTGATTCGTTATTCTTCAAATAATTCTTAGCCAGATTAATTATTTCAGAAGGATCAATGCGCATCTTGGCATCACCTGCTGTGGTTTCTTGCAGTACCAAGCTATTGAGATATCGCTGCCAGAAATCGGCGGCACCTTCCCAATATTTTTCACCGAGTTGATGTCCACGTGTTGCAAGTTCTGCTGGGGTTATTCCACGTTCATTGGCGCGCATAATGAGGTCGCGAAGTTCGCGGATAAATCCTTGTGTTGTGAGAGGTTCACCAAGACTCTTCTCTGTCTTGCGAAGTTCGGTGTGCCATTTGCGATAACCATCATCAATATCGCCTTGTAATAGGTCGCCGATAAAGCTCTCTTGTTCTGAACCTGACATAAGAACGAGATCACGATATCCGTCACCTGTTCGCATCTTGAGAATGGAATATGCAAGTGCGTGAAATGTGCGAGCCATAGGTTCATATGCAGTTTTATCTGATCGAGTCACTATCGCATCGCGAAGTTCAGATGCGCGTTCGCGTCCGTAGGTAAGTAACAATATTGAATCTGGCGATTGACCAGATGCGATGCGTGCCAATGCAATTTCAACGAGAACGGATGTTTTTCCAGTGCCAGTTGCGCCGGTGATAATCAATGGTGAGCCAGTGTGGGCAACCGCCGCCTGCTGTTGCGCAGAAAGAGAGCGCGAAAACCCCGCAACCTCAGCTCGCACCAGGCGAAGTGGCGTTGCAGGGTTCGGCTTACTCACGGTTCGTATTTAACCGCAAGCTACTGACAAGTGAGCTTAAGCCAGGGCTATAACTAGTTCTGGTTATTCTTTTTAGCGCGAGAAGTAGCACGAGCACGCTCTGCGCCATCGAGAACCACCTTACGAATTCTCACAACCGCTGGAGTTACTTCTACGCATTCATCTTCACGACAGAATTCGAGAGCACCTTCCATGTTGAGCTTCTTTGGTGGGATCAACTTCTCAGAATCATCGGTACCGGATGCGCGCATATTCGTAAGTTTCTTTTCGCGAACACAGTTAACATCCATATCTTCAGTACGTGAGTTCTCACCAATAACCATGCCCTCATAAACTTCATCACCTGGTTCTACGAAGATAGAACCACGTTCTTGAATTCCAGCGAGTGCATACGATGTGACTGCACCGATTCGATCTGAGACAAGGGAACCTGTTCCACGAGTACGAAGCTCGCCAAACCATGGTTCATATGAATCAAAGACGTGGTGCAATAAACCGGTTCCGCGAGTTTCAGTAAGGAACTCAGTACGGAAACCAATAAGTCCTCGTGATGGAACCTTGTAATCAAGACGGATCCAACCGGTTCCGTGATTAACCATTTGTTCCATACGTCCCTTACGAAGTGCCATCAACTGAGTAAGAACACCTAAATATTCTTCAGGTGCATCAATGGATAAACGCTCCATTGGTTCGTGAAGTTTCCCATCAATCATCTTGGTAACCACTTGTGGCTTACCAACTGTGAGTTCAAAACTTTCGCGCTTCATAATTTCAACAAGTACAGCAAGCTGTAGTTCACCACGTCCCTGAACTTCCCATGTATCTGGGCGTTCAGTATTAAGAACACGAAGTGAAACGTTACCGACTAACTCTTTATCAAGACGATCCTTTACCTGGCGCGCAGTAAGCATCTTGCCGCTCTTGCCTGCAAGTGGAGATGTATTGATACCGATGGTCATCGAAATTGATGGTTCATCAACTGTAATAAGTGGCAATTGATGTGGGTTTTCAAGGTCTGCCAGAGTTTCACCTAAAGTGATTGTCTCGATACCAGCAACAGCGATGATGTCACCAGGGCCTGCTTCAAGTGCTGGAACACGTTCCAGCGCCTCTGTGACAAGTAGTTCAGAGATCTTTACGCGTTCCACAGTTCCATCTGTCTTCATCCAGGTAACTGACTGACCCTTTTTAATCACGCCTTCGTGAACGCGGCATAGCGCTAAACGTCCGAGGAATGGTGATGAGTCAAGGTTTGTTACGTGTGCTTGCAGTGGTGCACCTTCGTGATAAACAGGTGCTGGAATTGCGGAGAAGATAGTGTCAAACAAGACGTCCAAGTTTTCTTCAACAGGCATTCCGCCATCTGCAGGACGTGTAAGTGAGGCACGCCCAGCTTTTGCTGATGCATAAACAATTGGGAAATCGATTTGATCTTCACTGGCATCAAGGTCAAGGAAGAGTTCATATGCTTCATCGACAACTTCTGCAATACGTGAATCTGAACGATCCACCTTATTAATAAGCAAGATAACGGGAAGGTTCTTCTGTAGCGCTTTACGTAATACGAAGCGAGTCTGTGGAAGTGGGCCTTCTGATGCATCGACGAGCAAAATAACGCCGTCAACCATTTCAAGTCCGCGTTCAACTTCGCCGCCGAAATCTGCGTGGCCTGGTGTATCAATGATGTTAATAATTGTGTCACCGCGTTTTACCGAAGTGTTCTTCGCAAGGATAGTAATTCCCTTTTCGCGTTCTAGATCCATTGAATCCATCATGCGGTCTTGGCCTTCTTCTTGCTTCTTATAAGCAGCGAAAGCTCCGGATTGCCACAACATCGCATCAACGAGCGTTGTTTTACCGTGGTCAACGTGCGCGATGATCGCGACGTTGCGAAGGTTGTCGCGGGTCTTCCGTGGAAGATCCTTAAGGTGCGCTTGGTTAAGTCGCGCTCGGGCTGTGTTTTGTGTCGGTGTATTAGACATTGAATCTGAACTCCACTACGTCTCCGTCTTGCATGATGTATTCCTTGCCTTCCATACGGACTTTGCCCTTTGCTTTCGCTTCGACCATTGTGCCCGCTTCTACCAAGTCGGCAAAAGAAACGATTTCAGCTTTAATGAAACCTTTTTGGAAATCTGTATGAATAACGCCAGCAGCCATCGGGGCTGTGTCGCCTTTATGAATTGTCCAAGCACGTGTCTCTTTTGGACCTGCAGTTAAATATGTTTGCAGACCTAAAGAATCGAATCCGACACGTGCAAGAGTTGCCAGCCCTGGTTCATTTAGACCAATTGCTTGCAGAAGTTCGAGGGCATCTTCATCGCTTAATTCAGCAAGTTCTGCCTCAGTTTTTGCATCCAAGAAAATTGCTTCGGCTGGAGCCACAAGGTCTGATAATTTCTTACGAAGCTCAAGGTCAGCAAGTTCTGCGGCATCAACATTAAATACATATAAGAATGGTTTTGCCGTCAGCAGATGAAGTTCATGAAGAAGTTCGCGGTCAATCTTTGATTGTGAAAGAGGCTTACCTGATTGCAACCATTCATTTGCTTCTTTAACTGCCTCTAAAACTGGAGCTTTCTCTTTTGCAACGCGCGCCTCTTTTTCAAGTCGGGGAATTGCTTTTTCAATTGTCTGTAAATCTGCGAGCGCGAGTTCAGTATTGATTGTTTCGATATCACTAGACGGATCGATGCGACCATCAACGTGAACAACATCGCCGTCGGTGAAGACGCGAATTACTTGGCAGATTGCATCGGTCTCGCGAATATTTGCAAGGAACTTATTTCCAAGGCCAGCACCTTCGGATGCGCCTTTGACGATTCCGGCGATATCAACAAAGGAGAGCGCTGCTGGAAGTAACTTTTCGGAGCCAAAGATCGTTGCCAGCTTGGCCAGGCGCTCATCCGGTACGCCTACAACGCCAACATTGGGCTCGATTGTGGCAAAGGGATAGTTAGCTGCCAAGACATTGTTCTTAGTAAGAGCATTAAAAAGGGTCGATTTTCCGACATTCGGCAGACCGACGATTCCAATTGAGAGGCTCATAAGTAGGACAGCCTACGCGGGATTGTCAGTGCCTCCTGCCACGATTGCCCCATGTCAAGCGCACTCGTGACCTTAATAACTCTGATTATCGGCCTCTTTCTCGGCCTTGCCCTCGGTATCTGGATTTCAAAGATTAAATCTGCAACAGGTTCCGGATCTTCGCAACTTGCACAAGAACTCAACGATGTGAAAGTTCTGCTTACAGCATCAGATAACCGCTTAAAGGCTGCAGAAGCGAAGAATGAAAATGAGATGAAGATTGCAACTCAGATGGAGGAGATGAAGACAACTGTCGAACGTATGCGCGCACAAGCACAAGATGCTGCCGAAAAGCGCATCGCATCTGAAACTCAATTAGTTGGCACCATCGATGAGATGCGCAAAGCATCAACGACCTTCTTTGATGAGACCAAGAAGATTGCTGGCGCTCTCTCTAATTCTCAGACTCGCGGAAAATTTGGTGAAGCACAACTCGAACTCTTGCTAGAGCAAGCTGGGTTACGCGAAGATCACGAGTACGTGGCGCAACGTTCCACAACAGATGCAGATTCTTCGGGAATTCCAGATATCACCGTTGCAATGCCTGGTGGCTCTAAATTATTTATCGATTCAAAGTTTCCATTCGACCGCTTCCTAGAAGCATTTGGCACTGATGACCAAGCAGAGCGCGATGAATTCCTTGCCCAACACACGAAAGATTTGCTCAAGCATGTTGATGCTCTTTCAAAGCGCGGATATCACAAATCACAGAGCTCACCAGACTTTGTTGTCCTCTTCCTGCCTTTTGAAACCCTTCTGGCAGAATCACTTCGCCTCGATCCTATGCTCCTTGAAAAAGCATTTAAAGTCGGCGTCACACTTGCAACTCCAACTTCCATGATGGCGCTTCTGCGCACAGTGGGATATATCTTTACTCGCAATAAATTAGCTGAGAATGCTGATGACATCACCAAGGTGGCAGCTACCTTCTTGAAGAACATCACGCTGCTTCATACAAAGATTGTTGCTGTTGGCAAAGCGATTAACTCAACTTCCAAGGCATATGAAGATCTCATTCCAACTGCTGAAAAGACTGTTCTTGCACCTGCCCGCCGAATCAATAAACTAGGCGTTGCAGGAGATAAAGAGAAGCTCGCAATCGAGTATCCCGAATCTCCAGCAAAGGTTCGAGAACTACAAAATTCAGAGCTCGATGCTCCAGATGGCGAATATGATTATGAAGCAATCGATGTAGAAGTAGTAGAGGATTAAGGCGATGAGCACAGAGACAGTAAAAAAGACGATAGTTGGTGGCCCAGGGCTGAAGAAGCAGGGTGTTGTATTTCTGCAATCACTGCTCATATTTGTATTTGTCTCACTCGAAATTCTGATTCGTTCTGGTGCAGGTTCTATCTCAGGTGTAGTCCTGCTACTTGTTACCTACGGCGGTGTTAATTACGGTCGCCGTTACGTGGCAGCTGTCACTCCACCGATTGCCTATGCTGCAACAACGCTAGTCATGACAATTTTCACCGATGGGATTCGTATCTCACGCGTCGGAATAGATTTCATCGCTTCCCTTGCAAGCGTTGCACCATTCCTGCTCATTAGCGCGCTCTATGCCTGGTTTATGTTCTTTAACGAAAGAGCTAAGAGCCGTCCTTCAAAGCGAAGAGTTGAAGCGTAACTAGGCTTTTTTCAGATCCGCGCGAAGCTCCTTGGGAAGTGCGAAGAGCAACGTCTCTTCAGTTGCGCGAATCTCTTGCACATGGTGATAACCGTGCATATCTAAATGCTTGAGCAAATCATCAACAAGAATTTCGGGAACAGATGCACCACTTGTCACACCGATAGTCTCTGCCTTAGCCAATTCTTTTACCTCTGCTGCATAGTCAACTAGGTAGGCAGCTTTTGCACCGTATTCGAGTGCAACTTCAACAAGTCGCACAGAGTTTGATGAGTTTGTTGAACCAACGACAATGACAAGATCTACTTGAGGTGCAATAGCTTTAATTGCTTCTTGGCGATTCTGTGTTGCATAACAAATGTCATCTGATGGAGGGTTGGCAATCTCTGGAAAACGTTCTTTGAGAATAGCAACTGATTGCATAGTTTCATCTACTGAAAGTGTGGTCTGTGTAAGCCAGACCAATTTCTTTCCTGGGGTTGGTTGAATTGTTCGTGCTTCATCTAAACCGTCAACGATGCGGACTTTGCCAGGTGCTTCACCAGCTGTGCCCTCAACTTCTTCATGACCAACATGGCCAATCAATAAAATTTCTGTCTCGTCATCTGCAAATCGTTTTACTTCGTTGTGAACCTTCGTCACCAACGGACAGGTTGCATCAATTGTCTTGAGGTTTCGCTTTGCAGCTTCTGCGTGCACAGCAGGTGAGACTCCATGAGCCGAAAAGACGACAGTTGCGCCTTCAGGTACTTCATCAGTTTCATTGACAAAGATGACTCCACGTTGCTCGAGAGTAGAAACTACATGCTTGTTATGCACAATCTCTTTACGAACATAGACCGGTGCCCCATAGAGCTCCAGTGATTTCTCGACGGCAATAACTGCTCTATCGACGCCCGCGCAATATCCACGTGGCGCGGCCAACAAAATCCTCTTGCTCATGAGAAGCAGTCTAATAGGCTCTTCTCATGTTCGAAACTTCAAGTGAATCCCCGGCACCAGTTCGGGTGGTCTCTGAAGCAATTAAGGATTACATCGATCGATTAGGGCCCATCTGGATTGAGGGCGAAATATCTGAACTCAATGAACGCAGCGGTGGAATGGCATTTATGCGCCTGCGCGATACCAGTGCCGATATGAGTATCTCGGTGATGTGTTACAAAACCGTATTAGCAAGTGTGCAACCACTTCCTGCCAATGCACGAGTTGTCATCCATGCCAAACCATCGTGGTTTACAAAAAATGGTTCACTTACATTGTCGGCAAAAGAGATTCGCCAAGTTGGTGTTGGTGAACTTCTAGCGCGGCTTGAAGCCCTGAAAGAGAAGCTCGCAGCCGAAGGACTCTTTAGCGCAGATCGCAAAGTTGCGTTGCCGCGCTTGCCGCGCAAAGTTGGACTCATCTGCGGTCGCAATACCGATGCTGAAAAAGATGTTGTCGAAAATGCCCGACGTCGTTGGCCTGCAGTCCAATTTGAAATTAGAGAAGTTGCCGTGCAAGGCGCTGCTGCTGTTGTTGAAGTATCGGCAGCACTTGCAGAGCTAGAAGCCGATCCAGATGTCGATGTCATTATCATTACACGTGGTGGCGGTTCCTTTGAAGATTTACTTGCCTTTAGTGATGAATCACTTGTCAGACTCGCATCTGAATGCACGACGCCGATAGTCAGCGCAATCGGACACGAGAAAGATGCGCCACTGCTTGATTATGTAGCCGATTACCGCGCATCAACACCGACAGATGCGGCTAAACGAGTAGTGCCCGATATTGCGCAGGAAATTAGTGATATCGAAAAGATTCGTGATCGGATGTATCGCAGAATGCTCTCCACTATTGAATTTGAGATTAACCAGAGTGCTCAGTTGCGAAATCGCCCGGTGATGAAAGACCCATCGGTGATGGTCACACTTCGGCGCGAAGAAATTAAGGGGTGGCGTGATCGCTCGATGCGCAGCTTTGCCTCCATCATCGAAATTGAGAAGAAGGAGCTCAAGGGTGTCAAAGCCCATCTTCGATCGCTATCTCCCCAATCAACAATGGACCGCGGCTACTCGGTGGTGCAGTTAGAAGATGGCGCCATTGTCCGCGATGCGACAAAGTTAAAGGTTGGTACTCGTTTGCGCATTCGGGTTGCAAAGGGCGAGACCAGCGCCACAGTCCACGAGTAATTACAAGAGAGTAGATTGTGCCCATGGCCGCAAAGAGTGAAAAGCCTTCCTATGAAGAAGCTCGTGATGAGCTTGCCGAGATTGTTGAATCTCTCGAAGATGGAAGTGCAACGCTAGAGGAATCGCTCAAACTCTGGGAGCGCGGTGAAGAGTTAGCAAAAATCTGCCAAGAGTGGCTCGATGGTGCAAAGAAGAAATTAGATGCAGCTAAATCACCTGCCGAAAAGAAATCAGCAGAGTAATGGCACCGAACTTTTCATATTCTGATTTACTGCCAATTGGTCCCGATACAACTAAGTACCGCCTAGTTTCCAAAGAAGGCGTCAGTGTTATCAAACTTGGCGATAAAGAGTTTCTGCAGGTAACTCCTGAGGCACTTACTCTGCTTACTGAAACTGCTATCCACGATATCTCCCATTACCTTCGCTCTGAGCATTTAGAACAGCTTGCAAAGATTTTGAAAGACCCGGAAAGCTCTGCCAATGATCGCTTTGTTGCTCTGGATTTATTGAAAAATGCCAATATTGCAGCAGGTGGAATTTTGCCGATGTGCCAAGACACCGGAACTGCGCTGATTATGGGCAAGAAGGGTCAATATGTGTTGACCACTTCTAAAGACGAGGTTGCACTCTCACAAGGTGTTTACGATGCCTTCACCAAGCTCAATCTTCGCTATTCACAGATGGCCCCGGTAACAACATGGGAAGAGAAGAACACCGGCAATAACTTGCCAGCTCAGATTGAAATTTATGCCGATAGCGAGCACCAAGATGAGTACAACTTCCTCTTCATCGCAAAAGGTGGCGGCAGCGCTAATAAATCATTCTTGTATCAGGAGACAAAAGCAGTTCTTAATCCAACTTCATTTATGAATTGGCTGGATGACAAATTGCGTTCTATCGGAACTGCAGCTTGTCCTCCGTATCACCTGGCAATTGTTATCGGTGGAACGAGCGCTGAGCACACCGTAAAGACTGCCAAGCTTGCAAGCACGCACTATCTCGACAGCTTGCCAACATCAGGAGATGCTGCAACCGGACATGGTTTTCGCGATCTGGCACTAGAAGAAGAAGTATTTAAACTCACCCAAAAGCTAGGCATTGGCGCACAGTTTGGTGGCAAGTATTTCTGTCACGATGTCCGCGTAGTTCGCTTACCGCGCCACGGTGCATCACTTCCAATCGCAATTGCAGTCTCATG
>RFSY01000167.1 GCA_009923805.1 Actinomycetota bacterium | reverse complement strand
CCATCTAGATCAGGGCGAATCTTTGACAACTCTTCCTGTTCCATTAAAACTGCGATGCGCGCTTCTAGTGAGTCATAGACAGAAGCTAAGCGTGCAGCCTTTGTTTTGTTTCGTGTGGTGCAGTCAGCACGAGTAAGAACATGCAGATGAGTCAATAAATCACCGGCATCTCGGACATATCTGCGAACGGCAGAATCAGTCCATTCTCCATCCCCGTAGCCATGAAAGCGCAGATGCAAAGTAGTTAGTAGTTCAACTGCCTCAACAGTGTCTCCATCAAAGCGAAGTTCGGATAAGCGCTTCTTTGCAAGGCGAGCACCGACTACTTCGTGGTGGTGAAATGAAACCCCGCCACCTTCAATGAATGCACGTGTCTTTGGTTTTCCAATGTCATGGAGCAGTGCGGCAAGGCGAATAACCAGGTTAGGACCGCCTAAACGATCTTCGTGTTCAATAGCTTGTTCTAGCACTGTAATTGAATGCTCATACACATCTTTATGATGATGATGCTCATCAACTTCAAGGCGCAGTTTAGGGATTTCTGGCAGAACTAAATCAGCCAATCCCGTGTCAACTAATAATGTAATTCCTTTGCGCGGATTATTAGACATGAGAATCTTTGTGAACTCATCGCGCACGCGCTCTGCTGAAATAATAGTGATGCGCTGTGCTAACTCTTTAATTGATGTTAAAACATCTGGTTCTATTTCAAAATCTAATTGGCTAGCAAAACGTGCAGCACGCATCATGCGAAGCGGATCATCATTAAATGAATCATTGGGAAGACCTGGTGTGCGCAGAGTTTTTTCTGCTAAATCTTGCAAACCATTAAATGGATCAATGAACTCTGGCTTATCTGATGTTAATTCAAGTGCCATAGCATTAACAGTGAAATCACGACGCGATAAATCACCATTGATATCTTTGCCATATTCAACTGTTGGTTTGCGTGAATTGGCATCGTAATGTTCGCTGCGGTATGTAGTTACTTCAACGGTTGTGTCACCACGT
>RFSY01000166.1 GCA_009923805.1 Actinomycetota bacterium | reverse complement strand
ATGCCCCACCCACAGTAAGTGAAACGCTCTTCCAACCGTAGGCGATTGCAAAATGTGAAAGAAGTGGAAGAAAAACTAGTTGACCAGTGGCTGTTGCTGCAGTGAGCGCACCGACAACAATTCCCTTACGGGCAACGAACCAACGGTTCGCAATCGTTGCTGCAAAGACAAGTGCCATAGAACCAGCACCAATACCAACGCCAATCCCCCACAACGCCCAGAGATGCCAAGGACGTGTAATAAATATTGTAGAACTTGAACTTACTGCAACAAGTGCGAGTGCTGACATCACAACTTTACGAACAGTAAAACGTTCCATGAGTGCTGCGGCAAAAGGTGCAACCAAACCAAAGAGCATTACGTTGATTGCAACGGCTAGAGAAATATCAGAGCGCGACCAACCGAAAGCTTCTTCAAGAGGAACGATTAAGACAGAGGGGGCAGATCTAAAGCCGGCAGTGGCCATCAAGGTGAAGAAGGTGACTGTTACTGCAATACAGCCAGGGTGAATCTTCTTCTGTGCCACAGAAAGTTCCTGTTAAGCCTTCAGATACTTATTGAGGTGCTCACGTTCAATATCTGTGAGCGGACGGGACTTCTTCGTCTCCATAGAAACCGCGACTTGCACAGTCTTTACTCGCGCATGTATCACGCCGTTATCGCCAGCAAGTTCATAACCCATGGTGAAGGAAGAAGTTCCGATCTCCTCAACCCAAAGGTTAACATCGTAAAACCGCCCGCCTACATATATAGGAACCAAGTAATCAACTTCGGCGCGAGCAACCACCATTTCAAGTACGGGTGACCACAAGAAACGAGCCTCTTGAATATAGGTTAGATACTTTGCATTGTTGACATGGCCGAAAGCATCGATGTCATCCCACCGAACAAA
Organism: Actinomycetota bacterium; assembly: GCA_009923805.1. Lineage (GTDB taxonomy): Bacteria > Actinomycetota > Actinomycetes > Nanopelagicales > Nanopelagicaceae > Planktophila. Next base: position 128 of record RFSY01000166.1, on the reverse strand, counting down.
TTGTTGATTTGTATAAATCATTATCGAGTGAGCTTTCGGTAGGTAGCACGATGTGGACGAGCAGCGTCTGCTCCTAAGCGAGCAATTTTATTCTCTTCATAGGATTCAAAGTTTCCTTCAAACCAGAA
>RFSY01000165.1 GCA_009923805.1 Actinomycetota bacterium | reverse complement strand
CGAGTCTGAGTTTCAGCAAGTACGTGGAGAGCGTGAACAATACTCTCAGATATTAGGACAATTACAGCAAAAACTGCAAGAGTTTGAGCCGCAAGAGCCTGATTGGAACCGATTAGAAGTTGAAGACCCAACTGAATATGCCCGTCAATGGACATCTCATCAGCGTAGGCAACAACAGAGATATGCGGTACAAGCAGAGCAAGAGCGACTTAACCAAGTGCGTCAAGCTGAACTGCAAAAGACTATGCAACAAGTCATGGCCACCGAGGTTGCTCGGTTGAAAGAGAAAATTCCAGAGTGGAGTTCTCCTGAAAAAGCCAAGACAGAAGGCAAAGCTTTGTTGGAGTATGGTCAGAATTTGGGCTTTTCAGAGCAGGAACTGAATACGATTACAGACTCACGGGCATTATTAGCACTCCACAAAGCGTGGAAATATGACCAGATGATGAGCAAGCGTCCAGAATTCCAAGCAAAGATTAAAAAAGCCCCGAAGATGGTCACTCCTGGTTCCGCAGGTAGCGTGAGTTCTAAGTCTAGTGATATAAATAACGCAAAAAAGCGTCTTGCACAAACTGGAAGCGTCAGAGATGCCGCATCCCTTTTCGAGAAATTTATTTAAGGAATTATCATGGCTGCTATTACAAACACCTACACCCGCTTTGACGCAAAGGGTGTTAGGGAAGATCTTTCAAACGTCATTTATCAGATCTCTCCAGAAGAGACACCATTCATGAGCAATGTTGGGCGTGAAAACGTATCCAATACTTTCTTTGAGTGGCAAACAGATGATTTAGCCGCTGCAAGCACAACCAATGCACAGATTGAAGGCGATGACATCACTTCTTTCACAGCAGTTACAGCTACAGTTCGTTTGGGCAACTACACCCAGATTAGCCGTAAGGATGTAATCATTGCTGGTACATTGGAAGCTGTTGACAAGGCAGGTCGTCGCTCAGAATTGAGCTATCAAATGGCCAAAAAATCTGCGGAAATTAAGCGTGATATGTGTTCCACAATGTTGGCTAACCAAGCCGCTACTGCTGGTTCTAC
>RFSY01000164.1 GCA_009923805.1 Actinomycetota bacterium | reverse complement strand
TGGTTCGGGGGAGTCTCGGGTTTAGCTGTTGCAACTGCAATCGCACTTCCTTGTCTGCTCGTACTACTTCTGCCACGCGGAATAGAAAACTTTGTAAAAACTGCATCCGCATCTGCTTTAGCACTTATTTATCTTCCATTTCTTGCAGGCTTTCTGATTCTCCTCGCACGTCCACACAATGGTCTTGCGCGCGTCATGACTTTCGTTGTTCTAGTCGGTTGTAATGACACCTTTGCTTATCTGACCGGTGTCCTTCTTGGTAAGCACCCACTTGCACCAAAGATCAGCCCGAAGAAGACTATTGAAGGCCTCATTGGCTCAATTTTCTTCACAGTACTTGGCGGCTCACTCGCTTTCCACTACATCATGGATTCACACTGGTGGTTAGGTGCAATTGCAGGATTACTCACGGTCTTTACCGCAACTGCGGGTGACCTCATTGAATCAGCACTCAAACGCGATATGGCTATTAAAGATATGGGCAGTCTCTTGCCAGGTCACGGTGGAATTATGGATCGCCTTGATTCAGTTCTCTTTGCTGCTCCTGCCCTGTGGCTTGCACTTGAAGTAGTGCGACGTGCCCAAGATTCTGGTCTTTTATGACAACTAATTCAGAACTCAAATTAGTCTTTGATGAGCCGGTACAAAGAAAGAAAGCACCTAAACACTTAGCTGATCTTGCACCAGCAGATCGCAAAGCATGGGCGAAGGAACTTGGTTTCCAACCATTTCGCGCAGCACAAGTTGCAACTCACTACTTCGCTCACCTTTCTAATGACCCAGAAGAATGGTCAGATATCCCGGCTGCTGAGCGTCAAGGTATTGCTGATGCGCTTACGCCCAAACTCATTGAGTTAGTCACCACGCGCACCACAGATGGCGGTATGACTCGTAAAGATCTGTGGAAATTACACGACGGAGTGCTCGTTGAATCCGTATTAATGCGTTACACAGACCGCACAACAGTCTGTATCTCATCCCAAGCAGGATGCGGAATGAATTGTCCTTTCTGCGCAACTGGTCAAGCAGGTCTGACGCGTAATCTGACTGC
>RFSY01000163.1 GCA_009923805.1 Actinomycetota bacterium | reverse complement strand
GTCTTGTAATACTCAAGCGGAATAGAAGCTACAGTTCCACAAATTAGATTGCGAGCTCTTGCAACGCTAGGAACTGACATAGCATCATGGCGTGAAACTCTTGCAAAGATTGCGTTGTACAGGCTAGGCATATTTTCGCCCATGACCTGCGGTGCGTATTGCGCTTCAACGATTTGTGGCTTACGCGAAAAGAGACCCATAGAGGGCAATTATACACTACATGTAGGTCATTCTGAGTAGATTGCCGCTACCTGTTGTGGTTTAGTTAATTGATGCACAACCATGGCCGTAGAGATTGCACCCGATACATCTCCAGCACTCTTGCGCTTTACAATTCGCCACGATGAGTCATTAGTTTTGGCCGCGCAATTATTCATCTGCTGCACCCAGTTCTCTTGCCCTGAGTGAACGAGTCTGTGATTGACCAAGGCATCTAAGAGATCACCACAAGCCTGATAGAAGGCAGCACCAGAGATATCCATTGTCACCTGTCCTGCATTCGTTAAACGGTCAGCGATGGATTGAGCGGTATATTTATCAAAGCAAATTTGGCGTGGACGATATTGGTCTGCCCAGCCCTTTATCTCAGCTGCAATCTTTAAATCATCTACAGAGACTTGGCTTTCCCACGTTTGGAGAATCCCCACACCAATTCTGCCGTCAGGCAATATCTGACCAGCAACGAGGCTTGCATTGCGGCGAGAAGGAGACACATCGAAAGCAAAGACTGTATAACCGCCGACCGGAATCGTGAGCGAAGCATCGGAGGTGTCCTCAAGGATTCCATGCGGCCAAGGAGACGAGAGAGAATCAATCCATTGACATAGCAACTCAGTTCTAGTGTTTTCAATAGGGCTCGTAGCAACAGCTTCTTCAAGGGCTTCCTCCGTTATAGTAAATCCTAAGGCTGGATTGGCTTGCGCCCAGCCATTAACGCGATCTGTAATCTTGCAATATTGAGGAGCAGAATATTCGTAGAACCCAAAGCTCTTAGGAGGGTTTTCTAGAGCTCTTTCTCTCATGCCGTTGAGAACTACCGAGAAAGCGTCCCCTGCATTAGAGGTAAGAAGCGTCTGAGAATTTGGACGCGCTCTAGTT
>RFSY01000162.1 GCA_009923805.1 Actinomycetota bacterium | reverse complement strand
GATAATGAGTTGATCCATTAGAGACCTTCACTTCCGTTTGGTGTTAAATCTGTCATTGCCATTGCCTGTTCAGTTGTAATTAGTCCAAGAGCTAAGAGCTTTTCAAGGACTTGAATCTCCACAAGAGGGTCTTGCTTCAAGAATGTGTCGCCAACACAGAATCTGACTTCGTGACCAGCTGTTGAAATGTCGTCCATTGAGAATCGGCTTTGGATTGCCTGCACGAATGGCTCGATTGATAGCGCATAGAATTGCTTTCGCTCATCTTGCACGTTTGCGTAGGTCATAGTCGTGTTCTGGTCTGCTGACAGGTAATAAGCTGGGACATTCATAGTTCTAGCAATTTGGGTGCTGAGATTCTGAATTGCCTCGTTATACATCATGTCTTTTGGACTGAAAGCAACTGGAGAATAATCAAGTGTTGAAGTCAGATAAGCTGTGGAATTATTTTGACGAGCGCGCTTCCATGCAGCGATAAGTGCCTGAACTTCATTGGCAGGCAAATCTGCTCCTGAATTCTTGAGGAATCCTGCTGGTTGTGGATTGGCAGAATTCTGTGCAGCTGCGCGATCCACATCAATCGCGGATTGAATCGTGCGGCTTCCTCGATCTAACACGCCTTCGTCAAAGCCTTGGATTGTCACAATGTCATTCATGCTAATCGGGCTAGCATCAATGTAATACTGAGTAACCATAATGCCGTCTAAATCTGTTGTAAATGTGACTCGAGAATTAGCTACCCATTCAAATGATGCTGGACGACCATCTTCTGCATAACGCTCTGTGACGATTAAATAAGCAACGCCGTAAAATAGAAGGCTATCGACAATCCACGTTAATGTCACAAATGAAGGCTGATTTTTTGACAGCTGCTTGATCCATCGTGGCGCAGGTATAACTTCACCAGTTGAAGTCTTGTAATACTCAAGCGGAATAGAAGCTACTGTTCCACAGATTAAGTTACGAGCTCTTGCAACGCTAGGGACTGACATAGCATCGTGGCGTGAAACTCTTGCAAAAATTGCGTTATACAGGCTAGGCATATTTTCGCCCATGACCTGTGGTGCGTATTGCGCTTCAATGATTTGTGGCTTACGCGAGAAGAGACCCATAGAGGGCAATTATACACTACATGT
>RFSY01000161.1 GCA_009923805.1 Actinomycetota bacterium | reverse complement strand
TTCTCAAGAACCACAGTGCGAGCCGGCATATTGATTCCGAGTGCCAAAGTTTCGGTAGCGAAGACAGCTTTCACCAGACCATTTTTAAAGAGATCTTCCACCGCACCTTTAAAACTTGGCAGTAAGCCCGCGTGATGAGCTGCGATTCCCCGTTCGAGAGCTGAGAGCCAATCGCGGTACCCAAGAACTTCTAAATCCTCTTCAGCTAAGTTCTGTGTGTAGCGCCGTGCTGTGGCAAGAATTTCTATTCGCTCTTCTGTCGTTGTCAATCTAACGCCTTCATTGAGACACTGTTTTACTGCAGCGTCACAGCCAACGCGAGAAAAGATGAAGGTAATCGCTGGAAGTAAATTTTCTCGCTGCAACTTCTCGATAATTTCCGCACGCGAAAGACGATTTTCGGTATCGCCGTATCGCTCTCGCCTCTGTCGTGGCATCTTCACTCGTCTTAGCGCTTCGCGTTCTAAGCCTAAAATCTCCGGATTCACTCTTCCAGGTTCACTAAAAAGGTCAATCATTCGGTTACCGATTAAAACGTGCTGATACAGAGGAATAGGTCTTATTTCACTAACAATTACTTCTGTGGAGCCACGAACTTCCCCAAGCCACTCGCCAAACTCTTCGGCATTAGAAACTGTCGCTGATAGTGAGATTACTTGAACGCTCTCCATTAAGTGAATGAGAACTTCTTCCCATACCGCGCCTCGAAACTTATCGGCCAGGTAATGCACTTCATCCATAACGACGGATCCCAAATTCTTCAGCGTCGAGGAGTTTGCATACAGCATGTTGCGCAATACCTCAGTGGTCATAACTAGCACATCTGCTTCTGAATTAATATTGGTATCGCCAGTCAGTAATCCCACACGAGATTCCCCAAATCTTTCGACGAATTCGGCATACTTCTGATTCGAGAGAGCCTTAATAGGCGTGGTGTAGAAACACTTTTTCCCATGAGCAAGGGCGCTAAACGCTGCGAATTCTCCAACAACAGTTTTTCCAGCACCGGTAGGTGCGGCAACCAGAACGCCTTTTCCTTCTTCGACGGCGTGGCAAGCAACAATTTGAAAATCATCGAAGCCGAATTCAAACTGCTCGATAAATTCTGTAGTTAACGGGTGACTGGCACGCTTCTTTGC
>RFSY01000017.1 GCA_009923805.1 Actinomycetota bacterium | reverse complement strand
GAAAGTGCAGCAGCCTTTGCTGCAGCTATCAAGAAATGTAAAACTGTCTTTTGGAATGGCCCTATGGGCGTATTTGAATTTCCTAATTTTGCTCATGGCACCAAAGTGGTGGCGCAATCACTTACCGAAGTCTCTGGAATCTCAGTTGTCGGCGGGGGAGATTCGGCAGCAGCTGTCCGCGCACTAGGTTTTGCAGATGATCAATTTGGATATATTTCAACAGGTGGTGGAGCATCACTTGAGTATCTTGAGGGCAAGGAACTTCCTGGCCTGCGAGCACTTGATCTCTAATTTTCACAACAACATTTAAAGGAGCATGTGATGCGTAAACCGCTGATGGCTGGCAATTGGAAGATGAACCTCAATCACCTCGAGGCGATTGCAGTTGCGCAGAAGCTTGTCTACTCACTAGATGATAAGGATTACGACGCGGTAGACGTAGCAATCATTCCTCCTTTCACCGATATTCGATCCATCCAGACCATGGTTGATGGCGATCGCTTACGTATTCAATATGGAGCTCAAGATTTATCACCCGAGGCATCAGGTGCCTTTACTGGTGATATCTCTGGCTCGATGTTGGCAAAACTAGGGTGCACCTTTGTTGTGATTGGCCATTCAGAGCGTCGTGCTATTCATAAGGAAGATGATGCTCTTATAAATCGCAAGATTAAAGCGGCTCTAGCAAATGAATTGACGCCCATTTTCTGTGTCGGTGAAGAGTTGGCTATTCGTGAATCAGGTACACATGTGTCTCATGTTGTGCGTCAAGTTCGCGCCGGACTAGAAGGTTTCCATAAGCCAGAACTCAAGAAGATTGTTATTGCATATGAGCCGGTATGGGCAATCGGTACAGGAAAGACTGCTACTCCTGAAGATGCTCAAGAAGTGTGTGCTGCAATCCGGGAGGAAGTTGCGCAAATTGGTTCAGCTGAAATTGCCGCGAATATGCGCATTCTTTATGGTGGTTCTGTGAAATCTGCAAACATCGCAGAGATCATGAAGCAGGAAGATGTTGATGGGGCACTTATCGGGGGAGCGAGCCTTGATCCCGAAGAACTTGCAAAAATTGCTAAGTTCCACGCTCAGGCATAATTCAAAGGTTTTCCATTGGGTCAGGTATCCTGTTCCCCTACCTCTAGAGGAGTTTTAACGTGGCTTTAGCGCTTTCAATCTTTCTCATCATCACCAGTGTTCTGATGGTGCTGCTTGTCCTTCTTCATAAAGGAAAAGGGTCAGGGCTTTCAGATCTATTCGGTGGCGGTATTTCCTCAAATTACGGTGGCTCATCTGTCGTCGAGCGAAATCTTGATCGCATCACCATTGTTGCAGGTGGACTCTGGTTCGCAGGCGTCGTCGCTCTCTCACTCGTGTTGAAGGGTTAAGTCATGGCAAGTGCAATTCGCGGAAGTCGTGTCGGCGCCGGCCCAATGGGCGAGGCAGAACGCGGTGATCAAATTGAGCGCGCAACAGTTTCTTATTGGTGTGCCAATCAACATGAAGTACGTCCCTCATTTGCAGTGGAAGAGACTGTCGTAATTCCAGCCGAATGGGATTGCCCTAAGTGCGGCCTTCCTGCTGGACGCGATAAGAACAATCCTCCTAGCGCAGTTGTCAACGTTCCTTATAAGACACACCTTGCTTATGTGAAGGAACGTCGCACAGATAAAGAAGGTGAAAAGATTTTAGAAGATGCACTTCGCAAATTACGCGGAGATGATATCGAGTAAGAATTGTCTACAAACTCTTTGCAGCTGCAATGAGTTGCTCAATACCCGCACTTCGGTTCTGCAGATGCAGTCGAAGGAGCGGGTATTTTCTTGTACTCAGTGCGCGGTTATCACCGATGGCTTGCGCGAAGAGCAGGGTGCGCAGTGTGAAGTCACGCCCTGGAATTTCGTAATCAGTACTTGTTTCGCCAGTTATCTGTAGGAAGGATCCATTTTTCTGGCCACCCTTATGAAATTGCCCAGTTGAATGCAAGAAGCGTGGACCCCAGCCAAATGAGGTAGGTCGCCCGGATTTCTGCGCAAGGATTGCACGCAGTTCACTAATCTTCGCATCATCCTTGCGATCAAGGTAGGCCATGATTGCTATGTAACCGTCATCTTGTACATTCTCAATAAATGTAGCGAGAGCATCTATCAGTGATTGACCATCGCCAAATATTTCAACAGATTTCTCAGTACACAACGCCTGCATTGTGGGAACTTCATTGCTCCATTCGGTCAGGCATGCAGAAGTCTGTTCTTTTGCCTCGGTTACATTCGGCTGATTAAATGGATCGATATGTAGCGCAACACCCAACAACGCAGTGACCCACTCCCAAAATATAAAGTGGGCACCGAGGGCGCCCTCGACTATGAGGTCTGCTTCTGATTTGGCATAGGCAACGGTAAATGCACCACCAATTTTCTCAACGCTCTCGGTCGCAATCGGTAGTCTGCCTTTTGAATCTTTTCCAGTGGACTCTGCAATGAGTTGCTCTATCCAATCCGAAAGGCCGGGGACTTTGGATGCTACATCTGAGAATGTGATGTATTGCCGCGTTTGTGTTGTTAAAAGATAGGCGGCGTCAAGGAGATTTGCAGGATCATTTAAAAAGGCTGTTCGCTCATTTTGCGCATCCTGTAGAACCGTTTCGATAGGGACTCCGGCAAGTGCGCAAGGTACTAATCCGAATGCGCCAAGTACGCTAAAACGACCGCCTACGTTGGGATCCGCATTGATCACTGCAAAACCTTGCGCGCGAACATCTGAATCAAGCGGAGAGCCCGGGTCGGTCACAAAAATCATGTGATTGATGGGATCCAATCCGAGAGCAAGGAGTTGACTCTCAAAGAGTGCGCGTTGTGAGGCAGTTTCAATTGTAGAACCAGATTTTGAGCTGACCACGATGAGTGTCTTCGCTAGGTCATCACCAATTGCGTGCGCAGCATAATTTGGATCCGTTGAATCAAATATAAATAACTCTTTTTGAAAAGTTCGTGCGATTACTTCAGGGCCTAGAGACGAGCCACCCATTCCGCAGAGAACAACACGGTGAAGTCCTTTGAATCTCTCAATCACTGCATATATCTCTTGGACTGTATCTAGGGAATGCGCTGGCAGATCAACCCAGTTCAGTCGTATGGCAGCTTCGGCTGCTGCTTTTGCTCCCCACATGCCCGAATCTTTCGCGGCGATACGAAGATGAGCTTGACTCAAATTTGAGTAGAGCTCACTGCTTCTATCGATATGTGCAAGTGATGGTCCAGAAAGTTGCATTACAAAAGCGCTTCCTTGACATCTCCCACAACTCGCTCGACAGTGAAGCCGAATTCAGCAAATAACTTAGGGCCTGCAGCCGATGCACCATAGTGATCGAGTGAAATTATGACTCCTGAATCTCCTACGTACTCACGCCATCCAAGTGCGATTCCTGCTTCGATGCTGACGCGTAACGCGCTCTTTGGAAGCACGGAATCACGATAGGAAACTGGCTCTTCGTTAAACCAATCTAAGCAAGGAGCACTCACAACTCGGGTAGAAATACCATCTGCCTCTAGTGCTATTTGTGCATCAAGTGCCAAAGGGATTTCTGACCCTGTTGCAATGATGACAACTTTTGGTTCACGTGAGGATTCCTTCAAAATATAGGCACCGCGATTAACCCCAGATGCAGCGCCATGTGATGTGCGGTCAATAGTGCGCAAGTTTTGACGAGAGAGTAAGAACCCAGCAGGTTTATTTCTCTGCAATACCGCCTTCCACGCCTCCGAAACTTCATTGGCATCGGCCGGACGAAGGAGTGAGAAATTCGGGATGGCGCGCAGCGCAGCAAAGTGTTCGATTGGTTGGTGAGTTGGACCATCTTCACCAACACCTATTGAATCATGAGTCCATACAAAGATAGATGGGATATCCATAATTGCGGCAAGTCGAACCGATGGGCGCATGTAGTCACTAAAGACTGCAAAAGTTCCACCGAATGAACGTGATAATCCGTGCAATGTTATTCCGTTGAGGATTGAGCCCATGGCATGTTCACGGATACCAAAGTGAATAATTCGTCCGTATGGGTTTGCATCCTTCATCACACTAGTTGCCGGCAAGAATGATTTTCCACCTTCGATAGTTGTCATATTGGAGTCGGCCAGATCTGACGATCCTCCCCAGAATTCAGGTAGTACTTTTGCTATCGCATTAATGACATGGCCTGAAGCTGAGCGAGTCGCCAAATCTTTGCCAGCTTCGAATACTGGAAGAGCGGCATCAAAATCAGCAGGTAGCGTGCGATCTACAAGTCTTTTGAGAAGTTCGGCGCGATCCGGATGAGCTTTCTGCCAGGTTGAAAAATGAAGATCCCATTCTTTACGATGCGTTGCGGCCCGTGTCTTCACAGCTCGCACATGGGCAAGAACCTCTGCCGGCAACGCAAACTTTTCATCCGGATTAAGACCTAGCTCTTTTTTAGTTGCTGCAATCTCTTCATCGCCAAGTGCCGAGCCATGAGACTTAGCTGTTCCGCGCAATTTTGGAGCTGGCCATGCGATTACGGAGTGGGTACGGATGAGGGAAGGTTTTGAGGTCTCAGCTTTTGCCGCAGTCATCGCTTTATCTAATGCGAATAAATCTATATTGCCATCTGCCTGAGCTGGTACATCCTGAACATGCCATCCATATGCACGGTAACGCGCTGCTACATCTTCAGTGAATGCAACATGGGTATCGCCTTCAATGGAAATTCTGTTGTCGTCATAAATAATATTGAGATTTCCCAATTCTTGAGTACCAGCAAGTGATGAGGCTTCACCAGATACTCCCTCTTGCAAATCTCCATCAGAACAAATCACCCAAATTGCATGGTCGAAGATTGATGTTCCTGCTGCTGCATCTGGATCAAGTAATCCGCGTTCATATCGAGCGGCCATCGCAAAGCCAACAGATGTTGCAACACCGGCTCCTAGTGGACCCGTCGTCATTTCAACTCCAGCAGTATGTCCATACTCTGGATGCCCAGGAGTGAGAGAACCCCAAGTTCGAAATTCTTGAAGGTCCTTCATTTCCAGACCGTAACCGCTATAGAAAAGTTGGGTGTAGAGAGTCATGGAAGAGTGACCACAAGAGAGGATGAAACGATCACGGCCAATCCATTGTGGATCTGAAGGATCATGAATCAAGTGGCGTTGAAAAAGGTTGTAGGCAACTGGGGCGAGTGCCATGGCTGTTCCCGGGTGACCGTTACCTGCTTTTTGAACAGCATCCATAGCAAGTGCTCGCGCAAGTGCTACTGCACGGTCATCGAGTTCGGTCCATCCAGCGATCTGTGACATTTCTTCTCCTTAAGCGGGTTTACGTACAACGGAAAGACGGATGCGCCATGCTGCAATCCATACGAGAGTGGAACCAAGCAGGTGAGAAGCAACTAATAGCTCAGGTACACCCTGAATATATTGAATATATCCGATTGCTCCCTGGGCAAGTGAAACGATAAAAAAGATTAGCAACCATCGCTTAGTTTCATATCGCAAATCAGTTTTTAAATTGAATGCGATTGTGAGCAAGAGCAGAAGGAGAACTAGCAAACCGTGAATCAAAGTTATATTGGTGATTCGTAGGTGTAATCGTGGGGCGTTGAGATCGCCCGCATGGGGACCGCTACCAGTGACAAGAGTTCCAGCAACAATGACTGCAAAGGCCAGGAAAATATGTATTGAAGAGATTCTTGAAATTGAAACATGAGGGGAGGAGGTTCGAACATAGGGATGACGTCTTCTTGAATGTAATGAGGTAGCAGCTGCAATCAGGATGGTAGAGAGAATGAAATGAGAAGCAACGCTGAGTGGATTCAAGTTTGTGAGTACGGTAATTCCACCGAGCGCACCTTGAGCAAGAATTCCTAAGATTTGAGTTGTAGCGAGAAATCTCAGATCACGGCGTTGAGATCGAAATACTGCAACCAGGGTTGCAATTGCTGCGAAGAAGAGGGCAAAGGTTAAGAGTCGATTTCCAAATTCAATCCACGCGTGCAATTGACCTTCAGCCTGGTTCTCGATGGGGATATACGAACCTGGCGTACATTCTGGCCATGTCGGGCAACCCAAGCCCGAGCCGGTAAGCCGAACCGCCCCACCCGTGACAACGAGTGCGCTCTGCAGAAAGAGCAGCAGCCCAGTCAAGGCAGGCAGGACTCTCTTTGCCAGAGAGAGGGATTTATTCACGCTCCGTAGCCTATGACTAAGACGGTCGAAGCCGCGCCTTCTACGAATGGCGGGGCTTAGGGAATTACGACACAATAGTGTTGTGAAATTCGATGAAGTCAGCACCCGCGATGCGGTTGCCCGCTCGGTGCTCGAAAATGGGCCATCCACGGCGGTAGTGCTCGGTGAGCGCCTGGGATTAACTCCACCCGGAATTCGTCGCCATCTTGATCTCTTGATTGCCGATGGAATTCTAGAAGCGCGCGAGCCTCATATTGCGCTCTCACGCGGACGCGGTCGTCCTTCCAAAGTTTTCGTGATGACCGATTCTGGTCGCGAACAATTTGAACATTCTTACGATGACTTAGCTGTCGCGGCTCTTAAATTTATGTCGGCACAATCTGGCGAGCATTTAGTACAAGCATTCGCGCAGAGCAGAGCCGATGATATCGAACGTAAAGCAACTGTTGCGCTGGCCAAGAGTTCACATAAGACCGAAGCGCTTGCAACGTTTCTCACTGAACAAGGTTATGCAGCGAGTATTGAAGAGCGCGCAAACGGCGAAGAACTCTGTCAGCATCACTGCCCAATCGCGCACGTTGCAGCTGAATTTCCACAATTGTGCGAAGCCGAAACAGCAGCGCTTTCGCGCATTCTTGGCTCCCACGTTCAACGACTTGCCACTATCGCTCACGGCGATGGTGTTTGTACAACATTTATTCCAACAACTTCCACACACAAAAAAGAGAAAGTAACCGCTGGAAAGGCGATCAAATGACAACAGCACACCCAGAACTCGAAGGTCTCGGAAATTATGAGTACGGCTGGTCGGACAGTAACGACGCTGGCTCAAATGCCAAGCGCGGACTGAGTGAAGAAGTTGTTCGTGACATCAGCTCTAAGAAGAGCGAGCCGCAGTGGATGTTAGATCTTCGCCTCAAGGGCTTAGACCTTTTCTATAAGAAGCCAATGCCATCATGGGGATCAGATCTCTCAGGTATTTTCTTTGACACCATCAAATACTTTGTGCGCTCTACTGAAAAGCAAGCTGCGACATGGGATGACCTTCCAGATGATATTAAGAATACATATGACCGCCTTGGGATTCCAGAGGCTGAAAAGCAACGCTTAGTATCTGGCGTTGCTGCGCAGTATGAATCAGAAGTTGTTTATCACTCAATCCGTGAAGATCTTGAAAAGCAAGGCGTCATCTTCCTAGATACCGATAGTGGTCTCAAGCAGCACCCAGAGCTCTTCAAAGAGTATTTCGGTTCAGTCATTCCTGTTGGCGATAATAAGTTTGCGGCACTAAATACATCTGTATGGTCTGGTGGTTCATTTATTTATGTACCTAAGGGTGTCCATGTTGATATTCCTTTACAGGCTTATTTCCGTATTAACACTGAGAATATGGGTCAATTCGAGCGCACATTGATTATCGCTGATGAAGATTCATATATTCATTATGTTGAAGGCTGTACTGCTCCAATTTACAAGTCAGATTCTTTGCACTCAGCTGTCGTAGAAATCATTGTGAAAAAGGGCGCACGCGTTCGTTACACAACAATTCAAAACTGGTCTAACAATGTATATAACTTGGTAACTAAGCGTGCAACATGCGCAGAAGGTGCAACCATGGAATGGGTCGATGGAAATATCGGTTCCAAGGTCACCATGAAGTACCCAGCTGTTATGTTGATGGGTCCACATGCAAAGGGTGAAACTCTTTCACTTGCGTTTGCAGGTCCAGGACAACACCAGGATTCTGGAGCAAAGATGGTTCACGCAGCTCCTTACACATCATCTTCAGTAATTTCTAAATCTGTTGCTCGCGGTGGCGGACGTACTTCTTACCGTGGATTAGTCCAGGTACAAGAAGGAGCTCATCACTCAAAGAGCACCGTCAAGTGTGATGCGCTCCTTGTTGACACAATTTCGCGCTCTGACACATATCCATACGTTGATATCCGTGAAGACGATGTCTCTATGGGCCATGAAGCGACAGTTTCTAAGATCTCTGATGATCAACTCTTCTACTTGATGTCACGTGGTCTCAATGAAGATGAAGCGATGGCGATGATTGTTCGTGGATTTATCGAACCAATCGCACGCGAACTTCCAATGGAATATGCACTCGAACTCAACCGTTTGATTGAACTTCAGATGGAAGGTTCAGTCGGATAATGACAACCCTGCAATCAAATATTCTTGAAAACCACACGCCGACAGGGCGCGAGGAAGCTTGGCGTTTCACACCGCTCAAGCGACTTGGTGGGATGCATGATGGAAGTGCAAAGCCGGAGGCTCGCAACTCACTCGCTGTGAATGGCGCACTTCCTGCGGGTGCAACCTTTACCCATCAAGAGATCGTGGCTGTAACTGAGACTGATGATGCAATCGTCAACCGTATCCGTGAATTCACAAGCCAAGGTGCGGTTCTTACAATCGCACCGAGCGCTGAGATAACAGAACCTATCTTCCTTAACCGCACATCTTTTGGAACAGATAGCGCTGAATTCGCTCGAGTTCTCATTAAAGCTGGCAATCACTCAAAATCTGTAGTTGTTCTAGAAAATACCGGAGATACACATTTGGCTGAGGATTTAGAGATTGTGGTTGAGCCAGGTGCTCATCTGACTCTCATCTCTCTTCAGGAGTGGGGATCCAAGACAATCTATGCGGCTCGCCATCATGCAATTGTCGATCGTGATGCAACATTTAAATCGATAGTCGTAACCGTCGGGGGAGATGTTGTTCGTATTCTGCCTACAGTTGATTTCATCGCACCTGGTGCTTCATGTGATCTCTCAGGGGTCTATTTTGCAACAGCTGGACAATTCTTTGAGCATCGCATGTTCGTTGACCATAAAGTTCCCAATGCGAAGTCACGCGTGAATTACAAAGGCGCACTGGCTGGCGATAAGGCTCATACAGTGTGGATTGGTGATGTCTTTATTCGCGCAGCAGCAGAAGGTACAGATACCTACGAACTTAATCGTAATCTTCTACTCTCAGATGGTGCTCGTGCAGATTCCGTTCCTAACCTAGAAATTGAAACGGGCGAAATTGTTGGCGCAGGACATGCTTCAACTACAGGTCGCTTTGATGACGAACAACTCTTCTACTTGATGTCACGCGGAATCAATATGGATGATGCGCGACGCCTTGTCGTCCGTGGATTCTTTAATGAAATTGTTGCTGAAATTGGTATAGAAGATATCCAAAATCGCGTCATGGCTCGCATCGATGATGAGCTTGCGAAAGCGGGCAAGTAGATGTCAGATATTTCATTAGCAACTTTGCTTGAAGGAAAGCCTGTGCGCATCGAAAAAAATGGTGAAGCCATTTGCGTAGCAAGAGTAGGCAACGAAGTCTTTGCTATAGACGATATTTGCAGTCACTCAGATGCATCTTTATCTGAAGGAGATGTCACAGGTTTTAAGATTGAATGTTGGCTACATGGAGCTGAGTTTGATTTACGCACAGGAGTAGCGCTTACACCTCCAGCGGTAGCGCCAGTAAAGAGTTATTTAGTATCCATCGACGGAGACTCCGTCACGGTTGAGATGTAACGGAGATAGATATGAGCACTTTAGAAATTCGCGGATTAAAGGTATCTGTCGAGACAGAGCAGGGAGCAATCGAAATCCTTAAGGGAGTCGATCTCACAATTAAGTCAGGCGAGACTCACGCAATCATGGGTCCTAATGGTTCTGGTAAATCAACTCTTGCCTACTCAATTGCCGGCCATCCTAAATACACAATCACTTCAGGCACTGTAACTCTTGATGGCGAAGATGTACTTGCGATGACAGTCGATGAGCGCGCTAAGGCAGGACTCTTCTTAGCGATGCAATACCCAGTGGAGGTTCCCGGCGTTTCAGTGTCTAACTTCCTTCGTACCGCAGCGACAGCTCTGCGCGGCGAAGCACCGAAGCTTCGTGAATGGGTTGGAGAAGTGAAAGCTGCTATGGAATCTCTGAGCATGGATCCATCTTTTGCTCAGCGTAATGTTAATGAAGGTTTCTCAGGCGGCGAGAAGAAGCGTCACGAAATCATGCAACTTGAACTTCTCAAGCCAAAGTTTGCCATCCTTGATGAGACAGATTCTGGACTAGACGTTGATGCACTTCGTATCGTCTCCGAAGGAGTTGTTCGTTCAAAGGCATCCAATAACCACGGAGTACTTCTGATTACTCACTACACACGCATTCTTCGTTACATTAAGCCCGACTTTGTACACGTCTTTGCTAATGGCCGCATTGTTGAAGAAGGCGGACCAGAGCTTGCAGATAAGTTGGAAGCTAATGGTTATGCGGAGTACGCAAGCGCCTAACAATGCCATTTAACGCCATCGAAGTTGCTAAAGATTTTCCGATTCTGTCTCGGACTATTCGCGATGGCAAACGCCTTGTCTATTTGGATTCTGGTGCAACCAGCCAGAAACCTGAGGTAGTAATTGAGGCCGAAAGCAATTTCTATAGATTGCATAACGCTGCCGTTCATCGCGGTGCTCATCAATTAGCCGAAGAAGCGACAGATGCATATGAAGGGGCTCGCGCAATTGCAGCTAATTTCATCAATGCAGATGTTGATGAAGTCATCTTCACAAAGGGTGCAACTGAATCGCTCAACCTTGTTGCATACGCAATGGGCAACGCCGTGGCGGGTAATAGATTCCACCTCACTACAGGGGATAACATTGTTGTTACAGAGATGGAACACCATGCAAATCTCATTCCGTGGCAGCAGTTAGCCGCTCGAACAGGTGCAACACTGACATGGTTATCTGTCACACCCGAAGGCAGATTAGATTTATCCAACCTCAACCAGGTCATTTCAGAGAAGACCAAAGTTGTTGCGCTGACTCATCAATCAAATGTTTTGGGAACAATTAATCCATTGGATGAGATCAACAAGCGTGCGCACGATGTTGGAGCAGTTGTTGTCCTCGACGCCTGCCAATCGGCCCCGCACATGCCTATTGATGTAAAGACTCTGGGTGTCGACTTTCTTACATTTTCAGGACATAAGGCTGTCGGTCCAACTGGAGTCGGAATATTTTGGGGCCGTGCTGAGCTCTTAGCTGAGTTACCTCCATTTCTTACTGGTGGTTCAATGATTGAGAACGTCACCATGACGACAGCTACTTGGGCACAAGCTCCGAAGAAATTTGAAGCTGGTGTTCCCAATATGGCACAGGCTGTTGGCTTAGGTGCCGCACTTTCATACCTCACAAAGATTGGCATGAAAAATATTCATGACCACGAAAATAAACTCACTTCAATCTTGCTCAATAAACTTGCAGAAATTAAGAATCTGAAGGTTGTCGGTCCTACGACAACGCAGATGCGTGGAGCAGCGGTCTCATTCACATTGGGTGAAATCCATCCGCATGATCTTGGTCAGTATTTGGATAATCAAGGAATTGCAGTTCGCACTGGACACCATTGTGCTTGGCCGTTGACTCGCAAATTAGGCGTTCCCGCAACAACGAGAGCATCGCTTTATCTCTACAACACCGAGGCTGATATCGATGATCTCATTAAGGGTATCGTCGGCGCAGAGAAGTATTTCGGATAGCCATGGAACTCGATAATTTATATCAAGAAGTGATCTTGGATCACTATAAGCGCCCTCAGCATAAGAAGTTAAGTGCATCTTTTGACGCGCAAGTTCATCATATAAATCCAAGTTGCGGTGATGAGATAACGCTCAATGTCACGCTCCAAGGAGATAGAGTTGAAAATGTCTCTTGGGATGGCGTTGGCTGTTCTATTTCTCAAGCTAGCGTCTCAATCCTCTCTGATCTTTTGATTGGCAAGACCCTGACCCAGGCACAGGAAATTTCAGATGCTTTTATGGCCTTGATGCAGAGCAAAGGGACAGAGAAAGGTGATGAGAACCTCCTCGAGGACGCAGTTGCTTTAGCTGGAGTTTCGCAATACCCCGCTCGTATTAAGTGCGCACTTCTTGGTTGGATGGCATTTAAGGATGCCAGCGTTCAAGCTTTGTCGAAAAAATAGTCTCAATAGAAAGTAGGATGGGCTCATGGTTGCAAAACTCGAAGATGTAAATGAGGCGATGAAGGATGTCGTTGATCCAGAACTTGGAATAAATGTTATAGATCTTGGACTGGTTTACGACATTATGGTTGATGACAACAACATTGCCGTGCTGAATATGACCTTAACCTCTGCAGCGTGTCCACTTCAAGATGTGATTGAAGATCAGACTCGTCAGGCTCTGGCACCTTTTACTGATGATGTGAAAATTAATTGGGTCTGGATGCCACCATGGGGCCCAGATAAAATTACCGACGATGGCCGCGAGCAACTCCGCGCCCTCGGCTTCACTGTCTGAGAATTAATGTCTCAACACGCAGTCTGGGCAACCTTCCGGACTATGACTGCAGATCCCTCTGTAAAGTCACAGAAGTTAAAGCCCGGAACGGTAAAACGAATAATCTCCTATGGGACGCCATATAAGAGTCAGATTAATATTTTTCTCTTCACTGTAGTTGTTGAGGCAATCTTGGTGGTTGCTACTCCGCTTTTATTAAGGGAACTCATCGACAAAGGCGTGATACCGAAAGATGCTGCTCTTGTAACAAAGCTAGCCCTTCTCGTCGGTCTCTTTGCAATCTTGGATGCAGGATTTAATATCTTTGGCCGTTACTTTTCAGCGCGAATCGGTGAAGGCCTTATCTATGATCTTCGATCACAAGTCTTTGCCCATATTCAGAAGCAATCCATAGCCTTCTTTACCCGCACTCAAACTGGGGCACTCATCTCTCGCATCAACTCAGATGTTATGGGCGCCCAGCAAGCTTTCACCGGGACACTCTCGGGAGTGGTGAGCAACGTTGTCTCATTAGTCCTTGTGATCACAACGATGATGATTCTTTCTTGGCAGATTACGATCGTCTCACTTGTGTTGTTGCCAGTGTTTCTTCTTCCGACTAAATGGGTGGGTAAGAGAATTCAAGCTCTCACGCGTGATTCATTTAATCTCAACGCAACAATGTCTAGCACCATGACTGAACGCTTCAATGTTTCGGGCGCTTTATTGGTTAACCTGTATGGAAAACCCGCAAAAGAAGAGAGCTTCTTTCGTACTCGTGCTCGCAAAGTAGCCGATATCGGAGTCCAGACTGCGATGCTCAACCGAGTCTTTTTCGTTGGAATCACCAGTGTCGCAACTGTCGCAACTGCATTCGCTTATGGAATCGGTGGTCATCTTGCAATCAAGGGATCGATTTCCGTTGGAACACTGCTGGCAATTACTGCCCTCTTGATTAGGCTTTATGGGCCCTTGACTGCCCTTTCGAATGTGCGAATTGATGTCATGACAGCGTTAGTCTCTTTTGAACGAGTCTTTGAAGTACTAGATCTTCATCCGATGATTACAGATAGTGAGAACGCAAAGGTACTTTCTAAAAAAGGTTTATCCGTAGCCTTCACAGATGTTGCCTTCGCTTATCCACGCGCTGAGGAAATCTCTCTAGCGTCACTTGAATCTGCAGCTAAACCCGAGACTGTCGACAGCGGCGAAGTGCTACGAGGAATCTCTTTCACTGCACCAGCCGGAACACTGACAGCAATTGTTGGTCCATCAGGTGCTGGAAAGACAACGATGAGTGCGCTTTTGCCTCGCCTCTATGATGTAACAAAAGGTGCTATCTCTATCGATGGTGAAGATATTCGTAATTTCACCGTCCAATCACTGAGAGATTCCATCGGCGTAGTAATGCAAGATGCGCACCTATTCCACGAAACTATTTCCGAGAACCTTCGATACGCCAAAGAAGATGCCACGGAGCAAGAGATGATTGCAGCATGCCAGGCGGCACAGATTTGGGATTTAATCTCAACTTTGCCTAATGGCTTCGACACTATGGTTGGCGAACGCGGGCATCGACTATCCGGTGGAGAGAAGCAGCGTTTAGCAATTGCCCGGCTACTGTTAAAGGCACCAGCGATAGTTATTCTTGATGAAGCGACAGCGCATCTAGATTCTGAGAATGAAGCAATGGTTCAAGCGGCCCTCAAAGAGGCGCTTAAGGGCAGAACATCAATAGTGATTGCACACCGGTTAAGTACTGTTATGGATGCTGATCAGATTCTTGTTTTAGAGAAGGGTCTCATCGTTGAAAGCGGCAAGCATGAGGAACTCATTGCAAAGGGTGGACTTTATTCAGAGCTCTTTGCGCGTCAAGACCTCACGACGAATGAGAAATCTTCCGTAGCAAATTAAGCCCCCAAAGAAAACCCATTGAATGGCGTAGGCCATATGTGGACCATCTGAAAGCTCAGGCAATTCTGCTGGCACGGGGGGAGTAAGCGATTCCAAATTGCCTGATAAAAGATCCAAGTAAAAATTGGCAGATAAGTTTCCGCTTTGGGCATTTGCTTTTGCAATCAAGCTAGATTTTGAATCGGTGGGGATTGCAAAGAAAGAACCACGGGGAAGTGAAGTATCGAGGCGTAAACGTCCCGTGATTGTTACCAGTTCAGGGGATATACCTGGTAGATCAGGTTGGGTAGTGGCACTTTTTCCGGCTTTGACCCAACCTCTATCTACCCAGAAAGTTCGTCCTGCGATGTCCGTGAACTGGGTGAGTAATTCAAATCCATAAACACCATCACTGTAATGATTTCGTAGAAGTATTTGAGTCGAAACATCAAATTTTCCCTTTGCTATAACTGGTTGCCATTCATGAGCAGTCGGCGCACCTACAACGCGATCAAGTTGCACTGGCTTCATATTTGAATGGGTCTCGATGATTGTATTGCGGTGGTGACGTGCAACTCCACGATGATATTGCCATTGCGCGGCCCAGAGGCAACCTGCGATAAGAAGTAGTGCGAGTAAGGATTTTAAGAGTGAGAAACTCTCTCGTTTGGTCGAACTATTCAATTCCTCGCGGCCGCTTCTTCAAGATGGACGCTCCAGGAATAACTGTTTCACGACCAGCATTAGCAACAACTACTGCGATGTAGGGAAGAGTCACAGCGCCTAGAAGTGCAAACCATCGAAAGGGGCTTGGCAGTACAACGGTCAAGATAAAGCACAATGTTCGAATCATCATGGAAATGAAATAGCGACGTTGTCTCGCAGACTGGTCAGTAGATAAGCCTTTAGGCGCGCTAGTGATGTCATAGACGTCATCTTCTTTAGCCATAGTGCAACAGTAGGGTAGTTTTCTCTCATGAGCGAGCCGATATCAGTCGCACTTGTCACCGGGGGAAATCGCGGAATAGGTCTAGCGATTGCTACCTCGCTCAAGGCAGCCGGGCATCGCGTTGTTATTACCTATCGCACCGGCAACCCGCCAGTTGGTTTTGAAGCTGTGCAGATGGATGTCACTGACTCAGCAAGTGTTGATTCCGCTTTTTCCAAAATAGAAGCTGAGATAGGTCAACCAGAAATTATTGTTGCCAATGCAGGAATTACTAAAGATGGACTTGTTATGCGTATGAGTGATGAGGATTTCGAATCAGTGATCAACGCAAATCTCACTGGTGCTTTCCGAGTAAGTAAGAGAGCGGTCAAAGGGCTTCTTAAATTAAAGCGTGGACGACTTATCTTTATCGGTTCAGTAGTCGGTGGGGTCGGTGCGGCAGGCCAAGTGAATTATTCATCTTCGAAATCTGGTCTTGTGGGAATGGCTCGTTCATTCGCTCGCGAATTAGGAAGCCGTGGAATCACGGCCAATGTGATTGCACCTGGATTTGTCGAGACTGATATGACAGCTGATCTTGATGAGAAACGTCGCGGGGATATTGCCGCCCAGGTTCCACTTGGCAGATTCTGTTCAGCACAAGAGATTGCCGACGTGGTTGCATTCATTGCCTCACCGCAAGCCAGTTATATAACCGGTGCCATCATTCCAGTTGATGGCGGATTAGGAATGGGTCACTAACTATGGGAATTCTTGAAGGTAAGAAGATTCTTGTTACAGGAGTCCTCACAGATGGGTCTATTGCTTTTCATATCGCGCGTCTAGCACAAGAAGAGGGCGCCGAAGTTATTCTCACAGGCTTTGGTCGCGGCTTAAGTTTAACGACACGCATTGCGGGACGCCTTCCAAAGCCCGCTCCAATTATTGAACTCGATGTAACAAATCAAGAGCATCTTGACGGGTTGGCTGCAGAGGTAAAGAAGCGTGTTCCTCATCTGGATGGGGTTGTGCATTCGATCGGTTTTGCACCAGAAGCAGCGCTCGGCGGAAACTTTCTCAATACAGCGTGGGAAGATGTTGCAACAGCTGTACAAGTTTCAGCCTATTCACTGAAGTCATTAACAATGGCATGTCATCCACTCTTTAAAAATGGTGCATCAGTGGTCGGTCTTGATTTTGACGCCCAGGTTGCTTGGCCGAAATACGATTGGATGGGGGTTGCAAAGGCAGCTCTTGAATCGACCTCACGGTATTTAGCTCGTGATCTGGGAAAAGATAATGTCCGAATAAATCTCATCGCAGCAGGTCCAATAAGAACTATCGCCGCAAAATCAATTCCTGGTTTTAGTGATTTTGAAGAGGTATGGAATAGCCGGAGTCCATTGGTATGGGATGTTGCAGATCCAGTTCCAGCGGCGCAAGGCGCTGTTGCGCTCCTGAGTGATTGGTTTCCAAAGACGACGGGTGAAATCATCCACGTTGATGGTGGCCTACACGCGATGGGCTAGAGAACTTACGCTCGGATTTTTCTATTTCGGTGCGCTCGGGTAGCCTTACGCCCAGACCAGTAGCCCAGGCTGCTGCAAGAGGAGCTCACCGCTCCCACCTCTTTCGTTTCGACGGATTGGTTTGTCGGATATAGAACTAGGTCATCTAGTTTTATGCCCCTATGCGGTGCGCGAATTCTGCGGCAACTTGGATACACAAGTGAAAACCGAACTTAGGAGCTCAAATCACAACTGAACCTCGCATTAATGACCGTATCCGCACACCACAAATTCGTCTCATCAATTACACCGGTGAACAAGTTGGGGTTGTAGATATAGAAGCAGCGTTAGCTATGGCAGATGAAATCGGACTTGATCTCGTAGAGATTGCACCCGAAGCAACTCCGCCAGTGTGCAAGATTATGGACTTCGGAAAATACAAGTACGAAGTAGCACAGAAAGCTCGCGAAGCACGTCAGAACCAGACCCACATTGTGGTGAAGGAAGTGCGATTGACACCAAAGATTGAAAATCACGATTACGAGACGAAGCGCTCTGCAGTCGAGAAATTCCTTAAAGGTGGCGACAAGGTGAAGATCACGATGAAGTTCCGTGGCCGTGAGCAGACACGACCAGAGCTAGGTTTCAAACTCTTGCAACGTCTTGCAGAAGATGTAAAAGAGATTGCTTTCGTTGAATTTGCCCCTAAGCAAGAGGGCAGACAGATGACGATGGTGCTCGGTCCAACTAAAAAGAAGACCGAGGTAGTTGCAGAACAGAAAGCGGCGAAAGCTGCAAAAGCTAAAGCGGCGGAAGCTGCAGAAGCGACCGCAGAGTAATTTTTAACAAACGACGACGTAACAGGAGATAAGAAATGCCAAAGATGAAGACCCACAGTGGTGCGAAGAAGACCTTCCGCGTCACAGGAACAGGAAAGATCATGCACGAGCGTGCAGGCAAGCGCCACCTTTTGGAGCACAAGTCATCACGCGTTACTCGTCGTTTGAGCCAAGAATCATCAGCTAAATCAACCGTCACTATGACAGCCAAGCGCATGCTTGGTTTGAAGTAAGGGAGCGTGACTAAATGAGAGTCAAGCGCGGAGTACACGCAGCAAAGAAGCGTCGCACAACCCTCGAACGTGCCAGCGGATATCGCGGACAACGTTCACGTCTTTTCACAAAGGCGAAGGAACAAGTTACGCACTCAATGGTTTATGCCTTCAACGATCGTAAAGATAAGAAGGGTGATTTCCGTCAGCTATGGATTCAGCGTATTAACGCTGCAGCTCGCGAAAATGGAATGACGTACAACCGCTTCATCCAAGGCCTTAAGGCATCAGGACTAGAAGTAGATCGTCGCGTTCTTTCAGATATTGCAACTAACGACCCTGCTGCATTTAAGGTGCTCGTTGATGTTGCTCGCAAAAATGTTCCAGTTGCTTAAGTAATCCAGAACCTAGGGATACTAAACCAATGATTGAGAGCCCTCATTCGCCGCATGTCGCGCGAGTGAAGGCTCTTATTGGTTCTAAGGGCGCTAAAGAGCGTCGCGAGCAAGGACTCTTTATCGCAGAAGGTGTGCAATGTGCCAAAGAGGCGCTCACTTCAGTAAGTGGTCCGCAGATAAAGATTCTGTACGGAACCGAGAACGGTCTCTCAAAAATTTCTGATTTAGATCTTGGAACAGTTGAGATTGTTGAAGTAACAGATGCCGTGATGAAAGCTATGTCTGACACAGTAACTCCGCAGGGCTTGATATCTCTCTGTTACAAGCCTCGGACTGATTTCTCAGAAGTGACACCGAGTGGATCATCGATATATATCTATCTACATGAAATCCAAGATCCAGGAAATGCAGGAACGATTTTGCGCACTGCTGATGCCATGGGAATCTCGGCAGTGATAACTTCACCTGATTCTGTTGATATTTTCTCACCAAAGGTAGTTCGCTCTACTGCTGGATCACTCTGGCACATTCCCGTATTTGAAGGCGTTTCATTTGATCGTCTGGATAAGCAATTTAAAGGGATTCAAAAACTTCTTCTCTCTTCACATGCGAAGACTTCAATTGTCGACCTGTCCATACCAGGTGATTGTGTGGCAATTTTCGGCAATGAAGCCAGGGGCGTAGATGCATCAACGCTAGGCGCTAGCGTTACTGAAGTTACTATTCCTATGGCTGGGCGTGCTGAAAGTCTTAATTTATCTGCAGCGGCATCTATCGTAATGTTCACGATTTCTACCAAGCTCGCAGGTTAGAATTACCGCTATGAATCCGGCAGATATTGCATCGTGGATAAGCGATGCTCAAAAGGCATTTAGCGCTGCATCGGATCTGGATCAACTCAAGAGTGCGCGACTGGCGCATACTGGCGATAAGGCACCTGTTTCGTTAGCAAGCAGATCGCTCGGAACACTGTCGGCCGAAGAGAAGGCCTCCGCTGGAAAACTTATCGGAGATGCCAAAGCTGAGATTGCTAAAGCGCTAGTAGTTGCAACAGAGAAATTGGAAGCGGAACGCGATAAGAAAGTTCTACTCGAAGAAGTTGTTGATATTACATTGCCAGTGCAGCGAACTCATCGTGGTGGATTGCATCCGATTTCGATTATCAAGAATGAGATTTCAGATTTCTTTATCGAGCAGGGTTTTGC
>RFSY01000160.1 GCA_009923805.1 Actinomycetota bacterium | reverse complement strand
CACTCTTCGATCTTCTAGTCGGTGCCGTGCTCTCGGTCACGTGCTGGTTTCTGTTTCGCTGGCTTGGCGTTGACTTTTTTCGCTGGGGCGACAGGCAGCGGCGCAGGAGGGGTGGAAGGAGTGGGAGAAGGCGCCGCAGCCAGCAATATAATTTTTTCTGCTTGCCCTTTGGCTTCAGATCCATCTGAAGTGGACAGAGATGAGATAAACTCTTGGCTATTGGTTAAGGTGATGCTAGCTGTTTGGGTATATGAGGTGAAGGTGTTTGAAACAATGGTTCTGTCACTAACTCCCCACTCTCCTGCAGAGTCCTCGATAACCGTTCCATTTGAACCGCTTGTTCCAGATAAGGATCCATTCTCGTAGTGCGAAGTCTGAGTTTCGATAAGAGGGCTGCCTGGTTTTCTGATGTATGCCTTCGAAATGAACCCGCGGTCCTGAAGCTTTTCGATCAGCGTTGTGACTGCTGTCTCGGATGTCGTTCCATTGATTGTCACACTTTGGACTTCTTCCCAAGTGCCGATGTATTCATCAAGGAGCGTTTTAGGAGCAGAAGCAGCTGGCGGCGTAAATGGCGTGAGACCCCCGAAGGCCTCGATTTGAGTAAAATTGAACCAATCGAGTATGCGGTAATCCGATCCATTCAGTTCTCCTAAGACGAGAACAACATTGTAATAACCTGTAGGTGGTTCCGTGAATACTACCGATTGATTGACAGTGCTTCGGGAGCTATTGCCCGATAGGGTTCCCAAGGAAGCTTCGCCCAACTTGGAGCCGTTCAATGGGCTTTCGCTCAATCGGGCTTGGCCGTAGTAAGGAGCTTTGGTCGCCCAGAGCTGCAATATGAGATTGCCACTTGTTGAGCCTTGGGCCCTGTAGTTGCGAATACTCTCGGCAGACAGAGTGACCGAGTCCCCGTTGCGGGTAAAATCGATCGTTCCAGACATATCAATTTCTTGAGCCTGAACGACAAGCATTGAGGCACAGACGAAAAGCCAACTCCAGAGCCACGCATAAAGCCCGCTTGCTGATTTTTCTCCGTGCTCTCTGTGTCCTCTGTGGTTAAATAAAATTCTTAAGTGTAACATTTTACATTTTATGATTGCAGGTCGTTTCGGTTGCGATCTTTAATAAGGCTG
>RFSY01000159.1 GCA_009923805.1 Actinomycetota bacterium | reverse complement strand
CTCGTGAATAGTAATTTCACAGAAAACCTCAATCGCTTTAAGCGCGGGGAAATGCTGATTGTCGTCGATGACCATGAGCGCGAAAATGAGGGCGACCTGATTATGTTGGCTGCGCATGCAACTACTGAAAAAACAGCGTTTATGGTGCGCCATACAACTGGAATCTTGTGCGTTGCAATTACTGCAGAGAACGCACACCGCCTGCGATTGCCGTATATGGTCGAACAGAATGAAGATGTAAAGAAGACAGCATTTACCGTCTCGGTCGATCTTGCCGAAGGAATTACAACAGGAGTCAGCGCACAAGAGCGTGCGGCAACTGTTCGAGCTTTAGGAAGTGCAACATCGCACGACACAGATTTCGTTCGCCCTGGTCATATCTATCCGCTGATAGCTCATGCTGCAGGACTGGCAGAGCGCCAAGGACATACCGAGGCTGGCGTGGCACTGGCCGAGCTCACTGATTCATTTCCCGCCGCATTGTTATCTGAAATAGTTGCAGCCGACGGTTCAATGGCGCGTGGTCAAGAGCTAATTGATTTCGCAACCGAACATGACATTCCGATTATCTCTATTGCAGATATTCGTCAGTATCAAATAAGCACAGGACACATTTCTGCACCTACTAAGTATCCGCACCACGATTTTGAATGGGTAAAAGTTCAGCTGCGAAGCGCTGAATGGGAGCTTGCTACCTATCCATCTCTGAAACACCGCGAACAAGTAGTGATGCGCTTATGCCGCGAAGATAAAGTTCCCATGGTTCGAATTCACTCTGAATGTTTTACAGGCGATGTTCTACATTCCCAGCGTTGTGATTGCGGCCAACAGCTCGATGCGGCGATTGCAGAAATTGAGAATTATGGGTGCGGATACATCATCTATATCCGCGATCATGAGGGGCGCGGAATAGGGCTGACCGAAAAACTTAAGGCTTACGTTCTACAAAATGGGGGACTGGATACAGTCGATGCCAATTTAGAACTTGGTCACGCAGTCGATTCCCGTGATTGGTCTGAAGCAATTGCAATACTCAAAAACCTTCACCTCACCTCCATAACTTTGCTAACAAGTAACCCTGAGAAAGTTCGGGCAGTGACCGAGAGCGGAATCACCTGCAAGCAAGTATCGCTGCACGTA
>RFSY01000158.1 GCA_009923805.1 Actinomycetota bacterium | reverse complement strand
TTGACTTAGTAGATTTGGTTGACTTAGTAGATTTGGTTGACTTGGTTTTTGTTGACTTAGTAGATTTGGCTGACTTGGTTTTTGTTGACTTAGTAGATTTGGTTGACTTGGATTTCTTTGACTTGGATTTCTTTGATTTGTTCGCGCGTTTGCTTTTTTTTCCACCAAAATTGGTTTGTCCACCGAATCCAAGTGCGAAACTGTCGAGCATAATTTCGCGTATAACAGTATTCTTTAATTTGACAACTTGCAATGGTTTTCTGCAGCTGCCACCTTCAACCGGGTCTAAAAAATATTCTCCCATTAAGTTGTTTGTATCCTCGTTGGCCTCCTGGATGTCCCGGTTGGAAAAATTGTCCTGCTGACCGTTTGCATTTATCCGAGAAAGCGCGGTAACCACATCTTCAGTTCGCTTCTCTCTCATTTGTAAATTGCGACAGGCGTTGCCGTCGCACCATGAATCAATGATAAAGCATCTTGTTTCATCTTCGGGTAAAACATAAATGAATGAATGATGTATCGTGTACGAGAGACCTTGGGTAAGATCAATAAATGATATCATGTTGATACCTGGTCTAAGACGAACCCTATTATTTTCTACATCAAAGTCTTCGGTTTCAAATTTTTCGAAATAGTCGTCATTGTTTGATAACCATATATCTATTCCTGTTCGTCGGTCAGCATGATGACTCCAAATAGGAGCCATCGCTTCGTTAATTCCATTGCACATCGATTCTGCAGTCATATATGCATTACCATCTGGGCCTACAATTTCTTTGCGATTCAACATGCCTGCCAACTGTTCAGTACTCGAGATATGGAGAATATCAAGAAACATCATCGATATTGCCATGGTTGGAGCAGTGTAAGCACAGCAGTAAATATATTGTGTATTCGGATTACCAGTTCTTCCTCTGAATTGGCGATTCCGTTCACATGCGCGTGTCATCAACATTGCACACTCAAGCATGGATTCTTCTGCTCCCTGAACCTCCATTGTAGTCGCCGAATCTATCGTAGCAGCAATACGATTTGCCGCTATTTCTGCTGCACGTCGTCGTGCTGCATATTGTTGTTGTTGTTGTTGCAGCGGTACTTGTTGCTGTTGCTGTTGCTGTTGCTGTTGCTGTTGCTGTTGCTGTTGCTGTTGCTGTTG